>JAITIC010000160.1 GCA_031279635.1 Treponema sp.
GAAAGGCTGGGAGAAGCGGACATACATCTGGTATGCTACAACTTTATGCCGGTCTTTGACTGGATCCGTACGGACCTGACGAGAAAACGGGCCGACGGCAGTACCGTCATGGCCTACGAGCAAAAAATAATCGATACCATTAACCCCGGCGCCATGACCGAATCCATGAACACCCAGTCCGGCTCTTATGTCCTTGCGGGCTGGGAACCGGAGCGCCTGGGCAGGCTGGAAGAACTCTTTGCCATGTACAAAGACATAGACGGGAAAAAACTTCTGGCCAATCTAAAATATTTTATCGAGCGGATTATGCCCGTCTGCGACAAGTACGACATCAACATGGCCATACACCCCGACGATCCCGCCTGGCCGGTTTTCGGCCTTCCCCGGATTGTATCGAACAAGGAAGACCTTCTGCGGCTTACCCGCATGGTGGATAATGACCACAGCGGTATTACCCTCTGTACCGGAAGCCTGGGAACTGATCCCGCCAATGACATCCCCGATATAATCCGGGCCCTCAAAGGCCGTGTCCACTTTGCCCATGTGCGGAATCTGCGCCACAACAGCCCTGAGGATTTTGAGGAATCCGCCCATCTTTCCAGCGACGGTTCCCTGGACATGGTGGCAATCATGAAGGCTTTTTACGATACCGGTTATAACGGCCCCATCCGTCCGGATCACGGCAGGACTATCTGGGGTGAAATATGTATGCCCGGATACGGCCTGTATGACCGGGCATTGGGGGCGGTATACCTGAGCGGCTTATGGGAAACCATCGGCAAGCTGAGTTAAGAAAAACTAAACGAAAGAAGTATAGAAGAGAATTTTTTATGAAACTGAACGAGGCTTTCCCAAAACTTCAGTTTTGGGAAAGCAGCCTGGAAATTCGCAGTTTTGCAAGGCTGAAAGCCTGAAAAACTGTACGGGCGTCCCAAAACCGTGCCCCCGGCTATGCCGGGAACGTGAGCGCACAGTCAATTAGTTTTAGGACAGGCTCGAACAACAAAGATTTACAGGACAGGGCCCCGGGAAAAGGCAGGCGTCTTGCTCCGCCAATTCGACAGGGAGGTAGACGGCATACAGCGGCGGTTATGGATCTAAAGAACCCGCCTTTCGGCGGGGAGGCGCGGCATTAGCCCATCCACGGCTTGACGCCGTGCGTTTACCGGGCGGGGATACCCCCGATATTACCCCAGCTTGTACGTTTTGCCGTACTGTACGATTTGCGTGTTGGGGAATCCGTTTTGTTCCAGGTGCTTTTTGAGAAAAGCCTGAGCTTTTTTTTCACCGTGTACCAGCAGGATCCCCTTTAAGCGTGAGGTGTCAATGGCCCTGAGCCATTCCAGGGATTCGGCGTAATCAGCGTGGGCACTGAAGGCATTGATCTCCTCGACACGAGCTTTGAGTTTGAACCATTGGCCGTGAATTTTTATCTCGCTTTCGCGGTTGCGGATACGGCGGCCCAGGGTGTTCTCGGCCATGTAGCCGACGGTGAGGATGGTGGTGTTCGGGTCTTCGATGCTGTGGATCAGGTGGTGCTGGATGCGGCCCGCCTCGCACATGCCGTCGGCGGAAATGATGATGAGCGGCCCCGCGTGATCGTTCAGCGCCATGGATTCCTGGACGCTGGTGGTAAAATGCAGGCTGTTAAAACCGAAGGGGTTTTTGTGATGCTTGATAAAGGCTTCCATTACATCATCGTCATAACATTCGGGGTGTACCTGAAAAATAGTGGTGGCGTTAGTCGCCATCGGGGAATCCACAAATATCGGGATTTCGGGAATAACGCGCCGGTCAACCAGCAGGTGGAAATAGTAGACGAGTTCCTGGGTGCGCTCGACGGCGAATGAGGGGATGAGGATGCGGCCACGGCTTTTCACGGTGCGTCTGGCAATGTCCGCGAGTTTTTCAATGGCATCGGCGGCGGAATCGTGAAGACGGTCACCGTAGGTGCTTTCAAGGATGATGTAATCCGGCGCGCCGCCGGGGATCGCCGGGTCCCGGATAATGGGTTTGCCCTTGCGGCCAAGATCGCCGCCGGCAAAAATCAGCAGTTCCCCGCCGTCCCGCTTCACCGTGATCGACGCTATGGCCGAGCCGAGGATATGCCCCGCGTCGTGGAATTCCAGGCTTACCCCGTCGCCGATGTATAGGGGCCGGTTGTAGGAAACTCCCACCATCTGGCTTGTCGCCTGAATGGCGTCCTGTTCGTCGTAGAGCGGGGTCCAGTCGAACTTTTCGCCTTTTTTTTGGGCCTGCCTGCTCAGGTACTTTGCGTCGCTCGCCTGGATATGGGCGGAATCCATCATGATGAGACTGGCAATGTCCCTGGACGCCGGGGTGGCGTAGATATTCCCCGTATAGCCCCGCTTTACCAGGAGCGGGAAAAGGCCGCAGTGGTCATGGTGGCCGTGGGTCAGGATGGCGCCGTCGATCCGGTCTACCGCGATGCCGAAGTTCCGGTTTTTCCGGTCCGCCTCGGCCCTTGAACCCTGAAAAGCGCCGCAGTCAATAAGGTAGCTTTTCCCGTCAATTTCAAGCACATGCTTGGACCCGGTAACTTCCCCGGCCGCGCCGAGGGAATAAAAGTCTGCATTCATGGTAGAATTATAATCCCGTTTGTTTTTTTAACATAGTGTTGCGTTAGAGTGTTACTTTGGCGCTGAGCCGCCCTTTTATAAGTGTGGCTTTTTTGTTAAAGTCGAAAGAATGAGGTGACCAAATGAAAAAGTATCTTTTTTCGGTAGTAATCCTGTCCATGGGAATGGGCGCTCTTCCGGTTTTTGCCCAGCAGGGCGGTCCTGCCGGGGTGATTATCAACCATTACGCGGCCAACAATTTTGTCGCCGGGGCAATCCCCGGGGCGGATTTGGACCGCATCGTTCAGGCGGGGATCCGCGCTCCCAGCGCCCGCAACCGCCAGCCCTGGCGTTTTACGGTGGTGCAGAACCTGGCGTTGGCTAAAAAGATAGTGCCCCAGACGCTGGACGGCAATGCGCTTATCGTTATATCCGCCGAGGGCGACGGTAAAACCAACGGCGCGGAAATTCTCGACTGCGCGCTGGCGGCGGAAAGCGTATACCTTGCGGCCCAGGCTCTGGGCTACGGCTCGCGGATATACACCGGCCCAATTGACGGCGTAAACCGCAGCCTTAAATCCGACTTGGGCCTCCCCGGCGGACACAACGCTGTGGTTCTGATCCGGGTGGGCAAGATCAGCGCCGGAACCGACGCGGTAAGCGCCGCCTCAAGGCGGAAGCCGGCGGGCGACATAGTAACGTACAAATAAGGATGATATGCAGTTCCGTTCCACCAAATCGCCAGGGCCTTTAGTCTCCTTCAAGGACGCAGTGCTTCACTGCCTGCCGTCCGACGGGGGGCTGTATGTCCCTGACCGGGTGATGGATATACGGCAGTTCTTTTTGTATATGGGCGAAAAAACGAGCTTCCATGAGCTGGTAGCGACTGTCGCGCCGAGCCTTTTGCAGGGGGAACTCAATCCTTTTTCTGCGTCCAGAGTGGCGGAAAGCGCCTTTGATTTTGAGCCGGAGCTGATCCGCCTTGACGAAGGGCTTTCCATCCTCAACCTGTACAACGGGCCTACCGGGCTTTTCAAAGATTTCGGCATCGCCTTTCTCGCCGCGGTGATGGAGGAATTGCTGAAAAATTCGGGGCAGGCCCTCGTGCTTGCCGCGGCCAAGGGCGACACCGGCGCAAGCATGGCCCACGCCTTCAGCAAGCAAAAGGGCTTTCGCATGGTTCTGGTGTACCCGTCGGGACCGGTCCGGGGCCTTAAACCTGCGTCTTTTGTGTCTAACGGCGGGAATATCATTCCCATTCAGATAAAAGGAACGTTTGACGACTGTCAGCGCCTCATCAATGAAGCCATCAACGACCGGAAATTCGCGGAACGCTTCGGCATTACCAGCGCCAACGCGATCAACCCCGGCAGGCTCCTCCCTCAGACTTTTTATTATCTGTACACTTTTATTAAAATCAAAAAACATCTCTCAGGCGATCTGGCGTTCAGCGTGCCTTCGGGCAACTTCGGCAATCTTATCGCCGGTCTTTACGCATGGAAATTCGGCATGCCGGTAAACGCTTTTATTGCCGCCATGAACGCCAATAACGCCTTCGGTGATTTTATCCAGGGCAAGCCTTTTGTCTCCCACCCGCTTATCAACACAAACTCCCCGGCTCTGGATGTGAGTGTCCCCTCAAACTACGAGCGCCTCGCGTCGTTCTACAAAGAGGCTCCGGCAGTTATGCGCAACATGGTGTATCCCGCCTCAATAAGCGACGAGTCAACCCTTTCGGCCATTGAGTACGCATGGAAAAAATACAATATCCTCATCGATTCCCACACCGCCGTTGCCTTTGCCGCGGCAAGGCAGGTTGCCGAAGCCCATACATGGAGCGGTCATGTACACACCGTGGTCCTTGCCACCGGGCACCCGGCCAAGGAAGCGGACCTGATGCGGGAAATCACCGGCCAGGACATCGACATCCCGAAACCGCTTTCGGTGCTGCAAAGAAAAACAGACCCCATCGCCGTCATTTCCCCCCAGCTTGACGCCTTTGAAGGGGTTATCGCGAGTTGTTACTGAGTATTTTTTTGATTCGCAAGCCTGGTTTAATACCCCAAGGCAAGCTCGCTTGCCAGGCTTGCCGCGGTTCAAATGCCGCAACGCTTACAATGATTTGGTATTAAACCCAAGAACCAGCTTACGCGGGAGAGGGTATAATAAATTGCCTCTCGAACGGCCTCCGATCCAGTAATAACTCTACGTTCCAGATACCGCGCGGCTTGTCGCGCGGAGGCTCCAGGAGTTTTACATTTAGGCGATGTTCCGATACTGAAGTATGGGAGTAGGATTACTCAAGGCTCATTTGGAAGCATTTGACGCCATCGGAAACGGTATAGCCGACAAGCGGCGGGACG
>JAITIC010000056.1 GCA_031279635.1 Treponema sp.
TTTTTTTGGGTTGTTTGAGTTTGACTGTCTTGCCTTTGACGGTGAGGAGGGCCTGTGCCGTCAAAGGCCTATTGAGGATCCGCAGGGCGTACTTCCGGTTTTTGTAGCCGGTTATCGAGATAAATTCGTCCAGGATGGCCGATTTTTGTTTTCGGTTGGCTTTCTGGTAGCGGGACCTGACCTGTCTGGTAACTGCCATTTTTTCTTGCATAGTTAACCCCATAGTGACCTCCGATAGCTGTAGCTATCGGATGGTCTGCCTTGATTAGGGTTACTTTTTCAAAATGAGGCATGGGTACTTTTGGGTTACTTTTTCAATGAGGCAACGCCGTTCCTTGCGCTTTGCGTCCCGCTTGGGTACAATGAACGTATGACTACCGATGAAGCCCTGTCCGCTGCCGCGGCGCTGATTGAGGGCTGCCGTACCGAGTTGGCGAAGCGTATCGTGGGGCAGCGGGCCATGATCGACGGGCTTTTAACCGCCCTTGTCGCCGGAGGGCATATACTGCTTGAAGGGGTGCCGGGGCTGGCCAAGACACTGGCGGTGAAGAGCCTCGCGGAAATTACGGCCCTGGCGTTCAAGCGCATACAGTTCACACCGGACCTGCTGCCCGCGGACCTGACCGGAACCCTGATTTGGGACCAGGCCGGGGGGAGTTTTTCCGTGCGCCGGGGGCCGGTCTTTGCCAATGTGATTCTGGCCGACGAGATAAACCGCGCGCCGGCCAAAGTGCAGTCCGCCCTGCTTGAGGCAATGGAAGAAAAACAGGTAACCATAGGCGAAACCAGCTACCTCCTGCCTGACCCCTTTTTCGTGCTTGCCACCGAGAACCCCATTGAGCATGAGGGTACCTACTCTCTGCCCGAAGCGGAGCTGGACCGTTTTCTCATTAAATTGCTGGTGGGCTATCCCGCTCCGGAGGAAGAGCTTGAAATTGTCAGCCGCAACGCCGCGGTGTCGCCTTCCTCCGAGGACAGGCACGTCCCCCTTTTACCCGTGCTGGACGCCGCGGCCCTCAGGCTGCTGCGGAGCGCCGCCGATTCCATCCATGTTGACGAAGGCATAAGCCAGTACATCGTGTCGATAGTCACCGCTACCAGACCCGCCCGCCCCCACGCCGGAGCGGCGCTTGCGGAAGGGCTGTACCGCTACATTTCCTTCGGCGCTTCCCCGCGGGCATCCATCGCCCTGTACCGCTGTGCCCGTATCCACGCGCTGTTTGCCGCCCGTCCTTTCGTGAGTCCCGATGACGTGAAGGCCGCGGCTTTCCCCGCGCTGCGCCACCGCGTCGTGCTTTCATACGAGGCCGAAGCGGAAGGCCTTGACGCGGACGCGGTTATCTCCCGAATACTTTCCCACGTTCCCGTTCCCTGAGCGGATTTAAGGATCTCCCATGGATACCCATGAACTGCTGCGGAAAATAACTACCTTCCCCATTGCCGCCGAGGTGCTCGCGGAGGACCTCTTGGCGGGCAACTTCCGCTCGGTTTTCAAAGGCCAGGGCATAGAGTTTGACGAGGTCAGGCATTACCAGTGGGGCGATGACGCGCGTTCCATCGACTGGAACGCCAGCGCCCGCTTCGGCGTGCCTTTTGTGAAAATGTACCGGGAAGAGCGGGAGTTGACGATTATGATCCTGCTGGACACGTCCGCCTCCATGCGCAGGAGCAGCGCGGCCCTGCCGGTTCCGGGCGAGGGCGCGGCCGCGCAGTGCCTGACGCCCTACGAACAGGCCCTGCTCGCCTCGGCGCTGATTGCCTTTTCCGCGGAGCGTACCGGGCAGCGGGTCGGGGCTTTTCTCTTTGACCGGGAAATAGACCGGGTTTTCGCGCCCCGCAAGGGGCGGCGTCATGCTATGGCGCTTATCTCCGGCGCGCTCCAATACCAGAACCACCCCTTCCCTCGGCGCGGACACACGGGGCAGAGCAGCAATCTGCGGGAGGCCCTGGCCGGGGCGGGGCGGCTGCTCAAGCGGCGGAGCCTTGTGGTTTTGATTTCTGATTTTCTCAGCGTGAATTGGGAGCGGGAGTTGGGGGACCTGAGCCGCAAGCACGACGTAATCGCCCTGCGGATAAGCGATCCATTAGACACAGACACGGGCCTGCCCGATCTGGGGCTTATTACCATGGAGGACCCTGAAACGGGCCTGCGGATAGAGGCCCTCAGCGGCTCCGCTTCTTTCAGGGAGGCTTGGTCCCAATGGCATGAAGACCGCTCGGATCTCTGGGTGAATCTCTGCCGCCGCGCCGGAGCGGCCCATCTGGAACTGTCCACTGCCGGGGACGCGGCCGCGGCACTGTTCCGCTTTTTCGGCGGACGTCCGCACCGTGACCGCCGTCACGCCGCCCGGGGCGTTGCGGGCCGGACGGCGTTTTCATTCGAAAGTCTGGTTTAACACCCTAAGGCAAGCGCAGCTTGCCAAGCTCTGCTCCGGCTCAAATGACGCAACGCTTACAAAATTTTGGTATTAAACCAGACGTTAAACTTCCCATTGAACGAGCCTCCGATCAAACTAATGCAGCGCTTAAGATACCGTGGGGCTTGCCCCGCGGAGGCTCATTTTAATACGCCGGCCCTGCGGTACACCGAAAGATAATCGAAAAACGAGACAACAGAAAAAACCACCGATATCAAAAAGAGGATGATGGCGCCGGTTTTGAAGTATGCGTGCAGGGACTCAAAAAGGGCGAGCCGCCGCAGGCTTGCGGTGAGGAGGGCGGCCGCGCCCGCGAAGATATAGGTGACGGTTTTTATTTTGCCGCCGAGACGGGCGCCCAGGGCGACGCCTTTTTGCAGCATCAGATTGCGGATAAACAGTATGCTAAACTCCCGGTACAGCACCAGCAGGAACAAAATCGCGGGGAAGATACCATCAAGCACAAAGCAGAGAAAGCAGGTGATCTGCATCAGGGTATCGGCAAAGGGGTCGAACAGTTTGCCGAAATCGCTGACCTCGTTCAGTTTGCGGGCGGCCATGCCGTCGAGCATGTCGGTTATTTCAGAGACGATGAAAATGAGCCAGAGCACCGGCACGGTCCAGGCCGCCCCGCCCGCAAACCATGCGGGGAAAAGCCGGGGCAGGAGATACACAATGAAAAATACAGGCGCCAGGATCACCCGTACAAAGCTCAATTTGGTGGCCAGTGTCATGGCGTTAGTATGAACGGCAGGGCGCGGAGTGTCAATTCTTTCTTTAGCGAACCTGTCCCAAAACCAGCAGAATGATTGGGCTAAAATCAAGGATAATTTCAGGGAAAAACAAGCACGGAAACACACGGAGTTTTGGTTACAAACCACCTGTTTGTCCGTTCTGTCCGCGCCGTCCGTCATCCTGCTCCCTTAACAAGCAAAAGCGGCGCGGCGGAGCCGGTCGTTTATCGCCGCCCCTAAGCCCGCCTCGGGCGCGAACTGCGCCAAAATCCGGGAAAAGCCGGAACGGTCCAGTTCGTGGAGGGTTTCAAACAGGCGGGCCGCCGCCTCCAGAACGTCGCCCTTTTCGGAAAGCACCCTAAGCGCGGCGGCCTCTCCGCCTTTCCGCCCCGCAAGCCAGGCGTCGCGGGAAGGGCCGTCAAAGAAAAGCAGGGCGGCGCGCCCCTTGCCGGCATCCGCGTTTTCGCGGGACAGGGAGCGCAGCTCCTCAAGGGAATATGCCGAAAGGGGCGTCCGGGGGGCGTAATGGCTTTTTAATTGCCCCGGAGAAACAGGAGCGGCCGCCGTCCCGGCAGCCGCTTCGGGCCTCGCAAGCGGACCCGTCAGGGCCTCAATCGCCTCTTTGGGAGCTGCGCCGGGACGGAGAATCCGTGGCAGCGGGCCGCATATATCCAGCACCGTGGATTCCACTCCCAGCTTCGAGGGGCCGCCGTCAAGGATAATGTCTACCTTGTCTCCCAATTGATCCCGCACGTGTTCCGCCCTGGTGGGGCTAAGGTAACCAAAGGGATTGGCGCTGGGCGCCGCAAGCGCTCCGGTGGAAAGGGTGATGAGTTTTTGCGCCGCGGCATGATCGGGAAAGCGGACCGCCACGGTAGGCAGCCCGCTTGTGGCAAGATCGGGCACCGCTTTTTGTTTGGGAAGGATCAGCGTCAATGGGCCGGGCCACAATCTTTCGACTAATAGATTGAGCTTTTTCCTTGCCGCGCCGTCTAACAGGGAAAGGTCGGCGACTTTTTCCAAAGCCGCGATAGAAGCGATATGTACTATCAAGGGATCAAAGCGGGGGCGGCCCTTTGCCGCGAATATTTTCGCCAGGGCGCCGGCGTTAAAAGCGTCTCCGCCAAGGCCGTACACGGTCTCGGTGGGAAAAGCCGCAAGCCCGCCCCTGCACAGAATTGCCGCCGCCCGCACGAGGGCCGCGTCTGAAATCGCAAGAAATTCCATTCCGCGGCCGCGCTATATCCACTTGCGGCGCTTGAAAACCAGGAGCATTCCCACGGCAATAGCCGTCATAATTCCCCAGACAATAGGATAGGCCAGAGGGTGTCCCAACTCCGGCATAAAGCGGAAATTCATCCCGTAGACGCCGACAATAAAAGTGAGTGGTATAAATATGGTAGAAATAATCGTCAGCACCTTCATCACCTTGTTGAGCCGGTTTGAAGCCGCCGAAAGGTATACCTCCATAATGCCCGCTATCAGTTCCCGGTACGTCTCAATGGTTTCAGCGGCCTGGATGATATGATCGTAGAGGTCCTTGAGGAACGGTTCCAGTTCATCCCCTATCCGCTTTGAATCAAGATGCATCAAAAGCGAAAGACTTTCGCGTAACGGCCACACCACGCGCCTTACTTTAAGCAGCTTCTGTTTAATATCCTGAATGTCATGAATAAAACTATCGTCTTTTTCGTTTGTTACCCGCTCTTCAAAATCCTCTATTTCCGAACCAAGAGAATCGATAATGATAAAATATTCGTCCACCACCGCGTCGATGATGACATAGGCAAGATAATCGGTTCCCCTACGCCGTATCCTGCCGGCGTTGTTGAGAATCCGCTTCCTGATCCCATCAAAATGATCTCCCGGTTTTTCCTGAAAAGTAATCACCGTATCATCGGTTATCAAAAGGCTCATGTGTTCAAAATCAAGGCCGTCGGAAGGATTCGCCGCCTTGAACGTAATAAAAAGGTAGTCGTCAAATTCCTCGGTTTTGGGACGCTGGGAAGTATCAAGAATATCCTCTACCGTCAGGGGATGTATCATGAAAAGTTCCGCCAGCCGGCCGATCTCTTCCGGATTGTCAAAGCACTCCACATTGATCCAGGTAATCCCCGCGGGGTTTTTCCAGGTTAAAAGCTCCGCCGCGGTATCCGCCGTTTTTGTCCACGCGCCCACCGGATCATAACCGATAAGTGAAAGCAGCATATCAATACAATACTATTGTAAGGGGATACACGCAAGTGCCTTTTTGAATTACGATACACTATGTTCCAATATCTGCTATTCGATCTTGACAACACCCTGTACTCAAGCCGCCACGGCCTTGAGGACAATGTCCGTTGCCGTATACGTGAATTCTCCGCCGCCTTTCTGGGGATTTCCCCCAACGAGGCTTGGCGTCAGCGGATGGCGCTGGCCGGCAAATACGGAACCAATCTTGAATGGCTCATTGGCGAAAAGGGCTTTACCGACGTAGATGCGTACTTTGCCGCCGTCCATCCCCCCAACGAGGCGGACTCCCTGCCGGCCGACCCGGAACTCAGGGCCTGTCTCGCGGGTCTTCCTGTCTCCAAAGCGATCCTCACCAATTCCCCACGGGAGCACGCGGACCGGATCCTCTCAAGGCTCGGCATAGCGGATCTCTTCACCCACATTTTTGATATCCGCCAAAGCGGCTACAGGGGCAAGCCCCTCCCCGAAGTGTTCAACCGGGCGCTGGATATCCTCGGCGTAAAAGCCCGCGACGTACTCTTCATAGACGACAGCCCGTTTTACGTGGAAGGCTTCATCGCCCTCGGCGGCAGCGGCCTGTTGATGGACGAGAACAATGCCCACGGCGATTACCCCGGTCCCAGGATCAGAAAATTGAAAGAATTGAGCCGGTATATAAGTTGAATGTTAGGCAGTGTAAAAAACAAAAACAACCCCGCCCCAAATAAATTTGAGACGGGGTATTAAGCGTTCAACGAATAAAAATCCTGTTTATTCGAAAGTCTGGTTTAATACCCTAAGGCAAGCTGCGCTTGCCAAGCTCTGCTGCGGCTCAGATAAAGCAACGCTTACAAAAATTTGGTATTAAACCAAAGAACCCGCTTGCGCGGGGGAGGGTATTATAAACTTCCTCTCGAACGAGCCTCCGATCGAACTAATGCAGCGCTTAAGATACCGCGGAACTTGCTCCGCGGAGGCTCATTTCAGAGAAGCTTTTATTCTTTTACCCAGAGCGTCCGCCGCCACCATGGCGTCGTAAAGATCTCCCGCGCTTACCTTAAAGTTGTGGTTATGCACAAAAGAGCCTTCCCCGGAATTGTTCTTCGCCCATTCTTTTAGGCGCTCCGGCGAAACCTTGTCCAGATGCAGGTCGGCGAAACAAACCGGAAGCCCGGCTTTCGCCAGGAATTCCGCCGTTTCTTCAACAAGCGCCGTCGGCAGGGAATCGTCAAGGCAAAGCTGGGTCATGATCCCAAAGGAAACCTTTTCGCCGTGGAGGAACTCATGGGTTTCACTCAGGGCGGGAAGGCCGTTCCCCAGACAATGGGCGGTGGCCAAACCACCGGATTCCCAGCCTATGCCGGAGAGGAGCACGCAGGCTTCCACCACTTTTTCCAGCGCGGGCGTTACCGCATGCACCTTGACCGCTTCAAGGGCGGCCAGGCCGTATTCCTTCAGGGTTTCGTAGCACAGCTTCGCCATAGCCATAGCGGTCATCGTGGGAATCCCGCCGGAGCAGGTAACCGCACGGGAAGCGTAGGAAGCCTCCGCCTCGAACCACGTCGCCATGGCGTCGCCGATACCGGCCTGCATGTAGCGCAGGGGCGCCTGGACGATAACTTCCGTATCCACCAGGATATAGTCGGGGTTGGCCGGCCACAGATCAAAACCTACGCAGACGCCGTGACTGTCATACCAGACCGTACAGGCGCTGGTGGGGGAATCGTTGGAGGCAATGGTCGGGACGATGATATGGGGCAGCTTTGCGAAAATAGCCACCGCCTTGGCGGCGTCTATTACCTTCCCTCCGCCTATACCAATCACGCTGTCATGGCCTTTGGCAATGGCGGTAACACGGTTGGCCTCTTCTTTAGTACACTCGCCGTTGAAATGCACATCGGTATATTCCACACCCGCCGCTTTTAGGGAGGCAAGCGCGGCTTCACCCACCGAAGCCTTGGTTTTCGCGCCCCAAAGAACCACTGTCTTTTTGCCCAACATGGCGGCGTAAGTCCCCAGTTCCGATATAACCCCCCGGCCCAAAACAAATTTCCGGGGCAGCAAAATTGCCTTTTTCATAACGTTCTCTCCTTCGCCATGCTAGAAATAACCGAACATGTGATGGCCGATAGCAACCACAAAGTTGATAATAGCCACTACATAGGTGTCTTTGATCATAAAAGGAACAACCCCCTTTTTCCCAAGGCCGTTTGCCAGATAGAACATGAACCAAAGCTGGCCCCAGACCAGCCAAACAATGGCCTGAATCGTATCAATGCCCAGATACACCACAAAGAAGGGAATGGTCGTAAGGGCTACCCCCAAAGCGTAACTGCCCAAACCGGTGAATGTATCGGCGCTCCCCAGAATATCCATGGCAAAGAAGAAATACGTAAAAGCAAAGAGTAGGAATGCGCCAAAACCTAGCGGGTTGCCAACAATGAGCAGATACAGGGCCGTAATTGTGTTGAGCGAGCCGACCAGTATACACAAATAGGCGGTTTCCTTACCCCCTATCTTGCCCCGAAGATTACCCGCGATTACCCAGAGAATAAACGCTACAAACAGCATGTTTACTCCGGTTAAAACGTCCGCACTTAACACCATACCAAGCCTCCTGAAAATAGATTGTTGATCGGGCCGATTACAAAACCATGATCCGGCAGGACCACCGGACTTTGAAACCGCCCCGCTTACCACTGATTACCGGCAAAGGCCAGAATCGTGATATTGTTTATATAAGTATATACCAAGCTGGACATTTGTCAATCTTTTTCTTTTTTTTCTCAGGGGTTTTACATTTAACCACAGACACGGAAAGACACGGACAATTTCGCGGAGTTTCAGGTAAAACCCGTGAAATTGTACGAATTATAGCGGACTTATAGACGAAAACTGTGTTTT
>JAITIC010000123.1 GCA_031279635.1 Treponema sp.
TCCACAAAGTCGGTTACTTTGCGGACAGACATTGCATTTTCTCGCCTAACGGCTGCGAAAATGCGTTTTTTAAGGAAGTCTGTCCATAATGTGTCTACATTATGGACAGACTCGAATTATAGGGACTTATAGGCGAAAACTGTATTTTTAAAGTAAAAGTCCGTGTTGGTCTGTGTTCCTCCGTGGTTCATACTGTTTTGTGCGTAAAATGAGATGTAAATGTAAAATTGCCGTCCTGTTCTTAATCCGTGGACCCTCTGTCCTTCCCCCGTGTATTCAAGTTTACCCTAAAAATGCCGATAAATGAAGAATGAAGGGGTCTCCGCGGAAGAATCATCGGTCCATTTGTTTTTTTTTCTGTTTTTTCCTGATATGTTCCGGGGTTTTTGCCTTTGGCAAAGCGGAAGAGGCGGAAAAAACGGTGATGAACAACGAATGGCGGCTCTGCGTTACCAGTTTTGACACTTCCGCCCTGCCGGAAGACACGCGGCCTGTCGGCGAGGTGATTACCAGAACGCTGGTGGATAGCCTGAAGGCGGTAAACTACCGGATTCGCATATCCCCGGAATACGTCTATTACGAGGAGTACGAGTGGTCCAAAGCGCGTTCAACCGCGGCGAAGGCTTTGGCAGCGAAACAGGAAGAGCGGGCGCTGCTGCTGTACCGGAACGGAACGAACTGGCGTTACAAACAAAACATAAAAAAAATAGACGCGGAGATTGCCAAACTACAGGAAAATCTGGTGAAGGCGGAAGAGGATATGCCGCTGATAAACTGGGAGCCGGTATTCGATATTACCCAGAACAACATGGAGGGGACGTTTCCGGAGCCGCCCAAGCCAAAAGGCGAACGGCGTTTTTGTGTAAGCCAGCAGGCGGATGCTTTTCTTGCCGGGGCCATACAGGAATATCACAACCGTTATTACCTTACCCTGCGGCTTTACGCCTTATATACCGACGCCTTTGTCTATGAAGATGAGATTGCTTTTTCCGCCGATGATATCGCCGCCGCGGTTGATGAAATTGCCGGAAGGCTCACCGCGGTTCTCTCCGGAAGCAAACCGGCGGCTGTGGCGGTTCATACAGATCCTCCGGATGCGCTGGTCTTGATCAACCGGAGTTTCGCCGGCAGGGGAGACATAGAGGCCCATGATCGTCCTCCGGGTAAAATTGAAATCGCGGTTTCAGAGGCGGATCACAAGCCCGAAACCGTGGAGGCCGAACTTGTTCCCGGTGAGTTTACCGACATCAGCGTACAGTTGCTGCCTGTGGGATACGGCGAGGTGACTGTTCTCAGCCCCGGCGTAAACGGGGCCTCCGTGTATCAGGGGGCCATGTATGTGGGAGAGACCCCGCTTACGCTCAGATTGCCCCTGAATCAGTTTAACTATATCAACGTGGAAGCCGGAGAGAATCAAATAGCGAGAGCGGCGTTTGTAAGCCCCACTCAGGCGGACACACCCTACAGTTTTTCAATGAAACTAAAAACACCTCGTCCCGGAGTGGATCGGGTGAACAAGGCCCGGAAAGCGTACTACTGGGCCTGGGGGGGCACGTGGATCACCGCCATTGCGGCATGGATCATTACCGGCACATTACAAGGCCAGAATGAGGCGATTATGCAGAATTATAGGACTACCGGAACCTATAACCAGGATTTCTACGATCAGGCGCAGACTATGCACGATGTGTATACCTACGCATGGACCGGTGTGGGTCTCGCCGTGGCATACGAGATATTCCAAATGGCCAGATATATTTACACCGCCACCGAAGATACAACGCCGATTGTTAATCCGGACAAATAAAAAAAGTGGGTTTTACAAATGGGTTTTGCGGATAAGATAAAAAATTTTTTTAACCGGAACGCCGTCATTTCGGAAGAACTCTTTGAGGAACTGACCGATCTGCTGGTGGAAGGGGATTTCGGCGCGGCGGAAGCGTACCGGACCGCGGAGATTCTGCGGGAGCGCTGTAAAAAAAACAGGCCCGCCTCGCCGAAAGAACTGTCCCTTAAACTTGCCGAACTGCTGGAAGAGGAATTGAAAAAAGGCGGAATGGGAACAGACCCCGCCTGTCTTTCGCCGGAAGGAAAACTGACCGTAATGCTGCTGCTTGGGGTAAACGGCGTGGGAAAAACCACCAGCGCCGCAAAACTGGCCGCCCTGTACCGTGACACATACGGGCAAAAACCCATTCTTGCCGCGGCGGACACTTTCAGGGCGGCGGCCATCGACCAGCTCAAGATACATGGGGAACGGCTCGGCATACGGGTAATCGCCCATCAGCATGGCGGCGATCCGGCGGCGGTGGTGTACGACGCGATTGAGGCGGCCCGGGCCGGCGGCGGGGATATTATCATCGCCGACACCGCGGGGAGGATGCACACCAAATCCGCCCTTGTGGAAGAACTGCGGAAAATTGACCGCGTGGTGGAGACAAGGGCCGCCGGCGCGCGGTATATCAAGTACCTGGTGTTAGACGCAACTACCGGCAGAAACGCCCTTGCCCAGGCTGCAATATTTAACGAGGCGGTTTCCCCCGAAGGGGTAATCCTGACCAAATACGATTCCACCGCCAGGGGCGGGGTGGTGTTTTCCCTGGCCTCGGAGCTGAGCCTGCCTGTGGCGTATCTCTGTACCGGTGAAAAATACGGGGACATCGGGCTTTTTGATCCCCACAGTTACGCGAGGGAATTTGCGGGCGTTGAATAAAAAATTGGATAAAAAAATTAAACAAGCATTTCCCAAAAGTCTTTTCCCAATCCGGGAATTGATCACCCCCGTGCTTGACACGAGGGCTCATTCGAAAGTCTGGTTTAATACCCCGCGGCTTGCCGCGGCTCAGATAAAGCACCGCTTACAGGAAATTGGTATTAAACGAGACGGTATTATAAACTTCCTATCGAACGAGCCTCCGTTCAAACCCATGCAACGTTTAAGATACCGCGGGGCTTGCCCCGCGGAGGCTCCTTTGCCGCCGGACCTTCGGGTCAAGCCCGAAGGCGACTGGTTTTGGGAAAAGCTCAAACATATTGTTTTTTTCTCTGTTTTACTGCTGGGGACTTTTCGCGCCTTTGCCCTGGAAAGCGGTCCCTCCACTACAGGTTCCGCCCGCTGGTTTCGTTCCAACGCCGGCGGCATGACGCTGGAGGAAGTTTCCTCGCGGACCGCGGCTCTGCACAACGAATACGCCCTGCTAATCGACCATGCCCGCACCGGAGATCTGCCGGAGGCCCTTGCGCCCTTTTACCGGAGCGGCTACCTCATTGAGATTCACGCGCTGTTTGCCAGAGGGGAAGAATCCCGCAGACAATGGATATTTCGCGACAGCAGAGGGACAGCCCGCCTGGTCTCCGTTTTGAACAGGGACCGCAAAAGCGAGAGCGTTGTAAAAGAAGCGCCGCCCGTTTCCGAAGAAAGCAAAGAAGCCGGCGAAGAGGCCTCAGGCCCGGATGAGCCAACCGGACGCGCCCCCTGGGGATTTATCGAAATATACAACGAAAATTACCATATCACCGAAGAGTATATGTTTAGCGATGACGGCGGCGAAACGTTAATCACTTATTCCTACCGGGGCGGCCTTTTGATTAAGGCCGAGGGCCGGCGGAAACCGGCGGAAGCAGCGGAAGGAAGTGACGGCGGCGAATTTATAAAAACTTTTACCGACGAATATCGCTACAATCGTTCTCTTTCACTGCGCTCAATTAACCGGGTTTTCCATGAAGGTATTGAGGCCCTTCCGATCAGCCTCGCTTTTCCGAACCGCGTGCTCGACCTCGCGGCGCAGGAAGATTTTTCCGGGGAAAAACTCACCGTGAATTCCGAATTCTTCGGGGAATTTGATGTCAGGCCGGGCTACCGGATGGTATTTACCACCGACGAGCGGGGCCGGATATTGACTCAAACGCTGTTAGACGACACTGATACAGAGGTATGGGTGATTCAAAACACCTGGTCCGGCCACCGGGTTTCTTCTGCGCTCAAAACCCAGGGGGATGATGAATGGCTTGTCGAATACGAGTACAACGACAGGGGGGACCGGATAATTGAACGCAATTTACACAACGGGGTTCTGGAACGAATGGTTTATGCCGAAGACGGCAGGGATATTGAAGAACTGTACATGAACGGCGCGGTCATACTCAGGGCGGAATGGGAAGACGGCAGAAAAATATCCGAAACACGGATGCGGCGTAACATGTAAAGGCGCGGGAATGAAGAACAACAGAGCCGCCTGGATTTGGTATGTGGCGGCGCGGTATATTTTCAAGGGCCGGGGAAATTCGCCTTCTTCCATTTTGGCGATTTTGGGAATAGCCACCGGCGTTTTGGTTTTGATTGTGATTCTGGCGGTGATGAACGGATTCCAGCTGGGTTTTATCGAAAACATTCTGGAAATTTCCTCAGGCCATTTACGGCTGGAATCTTTTCCCGCCGAAAAAGCGGAAGAAGCCGGAAGTATCCTCGCGGCGCTTCCCGGAATAAACGCGGTCCTTCCCTTCAGGGAATTCCAGGGCCTTGTCCGGGGCGGCCGGGGCGGACAGCGGCCAATAATGATCCGGGGGCTTCCCGCGGATGCCCTTGAGCGTGATCCAGCCCTGGGGGCCAGGCTGGAATTTGAGGCCGGCTCCTTTGCCGTCTCGGACCGCCGTGCGGCGCTCCTTGGCGCGGAACTGGCCGCCCGGCTGGGAACGGGCATCGGCGACGAGATAACCCTTTTTTCGATAGCCGGTATTCTTTCCGGAGGCGCGGCCGGCGAGGTTGACGCCGGCAGCGGGGAGTCCGAAACAGACGGGGCCGGCGAGGGCGCCGGGGTGGAAACTTTCACTGTTACCGGAATATTCAGAACCGGCTTTTACGAATACGACACGGGCTGGGGCTTTATCAATATTGAAAGCGCCGGGTTTTTTTCCGAATCCGGCGTCACCCTGGGGGTGAAGCTGAAAAACCGTTTCCAGGACCGGCAGATTCTTGAAACGGTACGGCAGGCTTTCTCCGGGCGGGCCGGATTTGAAGAGATAAAACTTTCAAGCTGGCGGGATTATAACCGCTCTTTTTTCGGCGCGCTGCGGACGGAAAAACTTTTCATGTTTATTCTGGTGGGCCTGATATTTATTGTGGTGGGTCTCAATATTTTTCAGACCCAGAGGAGATCGGTGCTGGAGCACCGGGAAGAAATCGGCCTCCTCAGGGCTGTCGGGGGCAGGGAGAACGCGGTACGTTTTGTGTTTGTCTGTGACGGCGCGATCATCGGTTTTGCGGGCGCGGCATCGGGCCTTGTTTTGGGGCTGCTCATCGCCTCGAACATTTCCCTTTTCTTTTCAATTTTGGAAGGCATCGTTAATTTTTTTATCAACACCGCAAATGTGTTAATGTCTTTTTTCGGCGCGGGGGAAATGGGGAATTTCGCTATTTTTTCTCCCGCGGTATTTTACATCAAAGAAACCCCGTCCCGCATTATTCCCCACGAGGTGGCGCTGATTTTTATGTTCGGTTTTCTTTCCGCCCTGCTGGCGGCATGGTTCGCTTCGGGAAGGGTTTCCCGCATACGGCCCGCGGAGGTGCTGCGTTATGAGTAATGTGTCAGGTGAAGAATCGAATCCGCCCGCCGGAATTATGGTCAGGGCGGAGAACATCATCAAAAATTATGTATCCGGTACAGAGACCCTGCATATTCTCAAGGGGGTGAGTTTTGACATTCCCAAAGGACTTTCGGCGGCGGTAAGCGGGCAGAGCGGCAGCGGTAAAAGTACTCTGCTCAACATTCTCGGCGGGCTTGACCGGTGTGACGGCGGAAGGGTTTTTATCAACGGCGTGGAAATTACCGGCCTGTCTGAAAAGGAACTGTCCGGGTGCCGCGGTAAACAGGTGGGCTTCATTTTTCAGTTTCATTATTTATTGAAAGATTTTACCGCTTTGGAAAACGTAATGCTTCCCGCCTTTATCGCGGGAATTAAAAAAAGTGACGCCCTGGAAAAGGCCCGCGCCCTTTTGGCCGATGTAAAACTTGAGGACAGGGCCGGCCATTTCCCTTCCCAGCTTTCCGGCGGCGAGCGCCAGCGGGTGGCGGTGGCCCGTTCCATGATAAATGATCCCGGCGTGATCCTCGCCGACGAGCCTACCGGAAACCTTGATCCTGACAACAGCGCCATGGTGGCGGATATCCTCTACGCCGGCGCGGAAAAATGGGGCAAAACCCTAATCGTCGTCACCCATGATGAAAAAGTCGCCGCCAGGGCTTCAATACGTTACACTCTGGAAAAAGGGCTGCTCGCAGGTGACGGAGCGGAGGCGGGCGCGTGAAAAACCGGGCAAGTTTTTTTGTTGCCATCCGTTACCTGTGGGGCCGGCTGCACGAAGGAGGCCGTTATCTCCGGGGAGCCGCCGCGGGGATCGCCGTGAGTCTTATCCCGATTATCGTTACCCTTATTGTGGCCGACGGCATGATCCGCGGCATTATTGACCGCTATCTGGAATTGGGAACCGGCCATTTGCAGGTTTTTAACTGGTTTGATCCCGAAGAACTGGAAGAGCCCGCGGAAAAAATCAGGGGCATTGCCGGCATCAGGGGACTGTGGCCGGAACAGCAGAGCGTGGGGGTTCTCGTGGGAAAAAGCGGAAAAACCGGCGCCACCGTCCGCTCCGTGGAACCTTCCTTCTGGGAGAGCGGCGGCGGTTACCTGAAAACCCTGGCGGGAGTTTCAAAACCTGAATCGGATCGGGATATGCTGTTAGGTGAAAATCTCGCTTCCGCCATCGGTGCGGAGGTAGGGGACACGGTGCGCCTTATGACGATCAGAACAAATCCCGACGGGCGCAGCATCCCCCGGATGACGGCCTTTACCGTGCGGGGCATCGTCTCTTCGGGCTACCACGAACTTGACGCGCTCTGGTGCATCATCAGCTGGGAGGGGGGCAGGGGCATTCTCTCCCCGGAACTATCCTCCACAAGCCTGATTGTAAAAATCGATGATCCTTACCGGAGAGCGGACTCCGCGGCCCTTTCTCTGTATTCGGCGCTGGGCGCGGGCTATGGCGTGTACACCTGGAAGGTCCTGCTTCGCTCCCAGTACAGCTCCTACGAGTCCACCAGGCAGCTCCTCCTCTTTATTATGGCGCTGGTGGTGATTGTGGCGGCGGTGAATGTTTCTTCCGCCACATCCATGCTGGTCATAGAGCGGCAGCGGGACATCGCCATCCTTAAAGTTACCGGCGCGAGCGTCCGGGGCGTAACCGGCGTGTTTCTCTGGGGGAGTTTTCTTACCGGCCTCTCAGGCGCAATCATCGGCATAACCCTGGGACTTCTTATCGGCAATTTCATCAATCCCCTGATCCATTCCCTGGAAGCGCTCCTCAGTTTTTTCTCAAACCTGTTCCACGGCGGCGAAGTAAAACTCCTCGACCCCGGCTTTTATCTTGAAACCATTCCCATTATCATCGACTGGTTTGCCGTGTTTCTTATCGGCTGTTTTACGATTTTTTGTTCCGTAGCCGCCTCCTGGATTCCGGCGCGCCGCGCGGGGAAACTCAAACCCATGGATTTGCTCAGAAAATATTGATTCGTGTGATATTATTTTCTATACTGATTCCGGTAAACCCATGAAGGTCAGCGTTAGCATTCTCTACCGAGACATGAAAAATATTTTTACATTCGCGGTTTTTGGCAACATCGGCGGCGATCTGGACTTTGAGCGGCAGCATTTTCTCAGGAACGGAAAGGACTGCAGGGACGGACAGATATACATAGCCGATGACGCGGTCATCGCCGCCAAACCAACGGTAAAAACCAATTCCGTTCTTATGTACACCGGAGACGGGGCCGAGGAACTGGTCCCGTTTTTTGAGGCGGCTTTTGTCTTTAGGGGAATTTCCGTTTTCGACATTCATAACGCGGTGGAGAATGTTTGTTCCGTGTACGGGGACTGGGATTCGGATCTGCGGCAGATACTTAGCGAAAGGGGTACCGTTCAGCAAATGCTGGATCGTAGTTTTGCCGTTTTTCAAAATCCGCTGATCCTTTACGATCAGAATCTTTCCACTATGGCCTTTTCCAAAGAATACGCGGACGATATGCCGGTAATCTCGCTGATGGAGAAAAAGAAAGTCGCGGATTACATCAACGCGGCGGATTTCAATGAATCCTACACCAAACAAAAGGCCGCTTTTTTTACCCCCTGCACCGCCGGGGTGCGGAGTCTGTACATCAATATTTCCCGGCAGGATAAATCAAAATGCCGTCTTATGCTCCTTGAGGTTTCCCGAAAATTTGTCCCCTCGGATACTCCCCTGCTGGAACATTTGGCCAACCTTGTGCAGTCCGCTTTTTCCGGGGCTGCCGTGGACACAAGCCTTTCCGATACGGTAAAAAAAACACTCGACGGCGAATACCGCGACATCCGTTTTATCGAACAGCGCTTCGGCGAATACGGCTGGGAGAAGGGGCATTACTTTGTCTGTTTGAAAATAGCCGCCGACAAGCGGGAAGGGGCCGGTCCGCGGCTGGAGCGGCTCAGGAAAGATCTGAGCGGCGCGGCTGTTTTTGAATATGACAACGGCGCCGCGGTTTTTATCAACCTTTCCCTGATTGAAGCGGAGGCCGGGGAAAAAGCCGACGCCGTGACGGACAAGGCGGTAAGGCCGGCGCTTGCTCTCCTGGAAGAAGAAAAACTCCGCTCAGGCATAAGTTCCCCCTTTACCGGTTTCGGCGAATTTCCCCAGTACTTCAAACAGGCGGAACTTGCCCTTGCCCTGGGTTCCCGCTGCCGCCCGGAGGAACGCCTGTACCGCTTCAGGGACATGCTGGAGTTGCAGCTCCTTGAAAGCTGCACCAGGGAACTGCCCGCCAGAATGGTCTGCGCCCCGGAACTGCTCACCCTGCTGCGCTATGATGATGCGCACAACACCGATTATTACCGCACCCTGTATGTTTTTCTGGAAAACAACCTGCGCCCGGTGCAGACCATAAAGGAACTGTACATCCACCGCAGCACCCTGCTTTACCGGCTGCAGCGCATACAGAAGATCACCGGCCTGGACGTGGAACGCTGCAACAACCGGTGGTTTTTGCTGCTGTCCTTCAAGCTGCTGGAAAACGAACAAAAGAGGGCTTAAGCCTTCGCCGTGATCTCCATGTAGGTTACCCGCTGGTTTAGCCCGTCAACGCTGATGTCAAAGACTACGGTGCCGTCCTTTTTGTCGAATTTTTCGCAGCGGACATTTTTTCCGTTGCAGAACTGCTTTACATCGGCATCAAGGTCGCCGATCTCGATTTCTTGGATGTCCACATCCCTCATTCTGCTGTTGTCACAGGAATTGAGAATCTCCCGAATCCGTTCGTACTTTTTCATTTTCTCCTCCTCCGCAAATTATACCTCACCACAGAGGCTTTCCCAAAACTTCAGTTTTGGGAAAGCAGCCTTGAAATTCGCAGTTTTGCAAGGCTGAAAGCCTGAAAACTGCACGGGCCTGTCCCAAAACCGTGCCCCCGGCTATGCCGGGAACGTGAGCGCACCGTCAATTAGTTTTGGGACAGGCTCCATAATAACAGCGGCTTTGCCGGATGTCAAATTCGGCGTTCCCCGCTGCCGTCCGTTACATTATCCAAGCCCTGCTGCGCTCTGCCGGCGCTGAGGGAATCCTCAAAACTAACGCTTCCGCCGGGCCGGACAATGAGGAAAGCGTCGGCTTGCCAGCCGCCCGCAAGCAGGGCGTCGATGATCCGCAGGCTGCCGGGGACGACCTTCACAGGAATATCCACCTGTTTGGCGAAATTCTCCACTCTGGCCTGTACATCGGCAACGTTAAAAGTCCCGGTGTTGATTACCGCGAAACTCCGGTAATGCAGCAGCATTTTTTTCAAAATGAAAAGTCCCCGCTTTTCACCGTAACGCTCAATGACCCTGGAAGTGTCCGACACGATGCTCCCGCCGGAATTGATGTAGCCCTCGGTAAAAAAGCAGGTGCCCGCGCCGTAGGAATCCCGCTCTTCCCGCGAGCCGATAAACAGGGGGATGCAGTCGGCGACTCTGGGCAGTATCAGGGTATGGGTTCCCGCCTCTATGCCCACCATGGCGTTTCCGCAAAAACCGAACAGAAGCAGCACGGTGCGCGCAGGGGGAAGCCTGTTCAGGTTTTCCTGAATTGAGGCCCGCAGTTTATCCGGCCGGGCGTGCTTTCCCGCGTCGATCCGGATCACCGGCCAGGAACAGTTTCGGTTTCGCATAACCAGATCGAGTTCCTGTTTCAGGGTTTCGCAAGCCACAATGCAGGTTGTCTCATCCATCGGCGCTTCTTTCCTGCGCATCCGTTACTCGAAAGTGACATTGTCGATGAAATGGGCGTTGAAATACCGATCCTCAGGCAGGCTGAATTCCTCCGACCGCGTGATTATCCGGCGGAGCGTTTCATCATGTTCCGGATTGAGGAGATACTTGACCACGCCGCCCAGGGCGCTGTTCCCGACAAGCGAAACTTTGGGAAGCAGCGCTTCGGGGATAAGCCCGATTCCGGCGGCGCTTTCCATGTTGAGGTTAAAGCCGAAACCGCCCGCGATGTACAGGACCTGTATGTCGTCATAGGCAAGGTCCGTATAATTGAGGAGGGCGTCAAAGCCGGAACGGATGGCGCTTTTCCCCAGCTGCAATTCCCGCACGTCTTTCTGGCAGAACACAATGTCCCGCCCGTCACCCGTCCTGGCGAGCACAATCCCCTCTTCCCGCACTTTTTCGCTAAACCTGCCCGATGGCTGGATGTACCCGTGCTTAAGCCCCTGGTACACCGTATCCACCACGCCGGAGCCGCAAATCCCGATGGGCGGCATGTCCCCGATGGCAGCCGCCTCAAAGACCCCGTTCCTGAACCACACCCGCGAAATCGCCCCCGGCACGCTGCCGGTTCCCCAGAGAATATTCCCCCCTTCAAAAGCGGGACCCGCCGCGGTGGCGGTACAGAGGATTTTGCCCTTATGCGCAAGGGCCATTTCGCCGTTGGTTCCTATGTCCATAAACGCCGCCGGCGCGCCGCTTTTGTGCGGCTCCGCAAAGAGCAGCCCCGCGGCAATGTCCGCCCCCACATAGGTGGAAATACCCGGCAAAATTACCGTCTCACATGCAGGCTCCGCCGGCAGCGGCAAATCGCTTTCGGCAATTTCCCGGAAGTTCAGAAAAACCGTGTCCAGGGTTACCGGCGTAAAGGGCGTTCTTCCCAGTGTTTGGCAGGAGAGGCCCAGCAGCAGGTGCAGCATGGTAGTGTTACCCGCAATGGCAATTTTGCAAATATGCCGCGCCTCCACCGCCGATTCGCCGCAGAGGGCGGCTATTCCTTCGGTGATTTGCTTCCGCACACAGCGGCTCAAGGGGAAAAGATCGCCGCCGTTAGCCCGCTGGATTCGGGAGATCACGTCTCCGCCGAATTCCCGCTGCCTGTTCACCGTAGACAGGCGGCCGGCGATTTTGCCGGTGCGCAAATCCAGCAGGGCAAAGCCGAGGGTGGTGGTACCGATGTCAACGGCAACGGCGTACAGGGAATCGGAGCCGCCGCCGATGCGGATAATCCCGCCCCGGCCCCGGTACACGTGAAAGCCCCCATCCGGCGCGGGGCCGGCCAGTTTTGCCGCTTCCCGCAGTTCCGCGAGCGAGAGTCCCCTCGCCCCGCCCTGTGGGGGGCCGGCTAAGCCCGCGTCTTCAAGCTGGGCGGCAAAACTCCGGGGACTTTTTTGGGGCGCAAACGCCTCGCCTGAAAGGGATTCCGCCGCTTCGCCTTGTTCAAAGCTGTCGACGGCGAAAAATTGCCTTTCCCCGTTTTCGGGAATTTGCACCGTCATATCCCCGGCGGGAAAGGCCGCGCAGGCAAGCCTCCAGCCTCCGTCGAGTTCCGCCTGCGAGAAACAGGCCTCGTCCACGGCGCTCACCGGCAGGGAGCCGGCCGTCACCCTGATCCGGCACTTGCCGCAAGTACCCCGCCCGCCGCAGATCGCGGGAAGGTAGACACCGGCGGACCGCAGCGCCGCGAGCAGCCCTCCTTCGGGCACGTTGATTTTCTGAACGATATTTTCGCCGGAAATGACGCTTACGCTTACCAAGAGTCCCCCAGGGAGTTTGTTTACCTCGCATTTTACCATGCCTGTATTGATAAAGCAATTAAGCGGCGGTGAATTTTTTAAATTTTTCACGATTCACTAAAGCGCCCCGCATCCCCGCGCCATATATAGGGTACATTCATGAAAATTCAATTTTGAAAATTCATGACCTGCGGTTTTGCGCCGCCGGAACACCATTTCAGAGGAGGCAATTATGAACAACCTCAACTCAATTTTGATCGAAGGGAATTTGGTACGCGATCCCTTGCTTAGGTCAACACCTAAGGGAACACCAGTCTGTACCTTCACTCTCGCCTCAAATCGTTTCTTTAAACAAGATTCGGGATTTGAAAAAGAAGTTTCGTACTTTGATATCGAAACTTGGGCAAAACTCGCGGAGGCCTGTAACAATAAAGGTCACAAAGGCCGGGGAGTCCGCGTGGTGGGCCGCCTGAAGCAGGACCGCTGGGACGGCTCTGACGGGAAGGTCCACTCCAAAGTAACCATCGTGGCCGAACATGTGGAGTTTCGTCCGGAATTCAAGAAAGACACGGATGAAAACAACGGATTAAACAGGGAAATGGAAGCCAATCCCCTTCCCGTTAAGGCCGGGGAGCTTGAACCGGTAACCTTCTAAAAAATCCGGAATGGGAAACGGAAAACGTGTTTCTTCATACATAAATCTCCGGCAGGTTAATTGGACTAAACACACTGATATGGGTGATTACAGATGAAAAACCAACCACGGACGGCGCGGACAGAACGGACAAATAGATGGATTTGTAAGCAAAACTCCGTGGTGATTTTCTCCGGAATTATCCTTGGTTTTAGCCTAATCATCCTGCCGGCGGCCTGTTGCGCATGTGGATTTTTTTGCAATCTTTCAGGAAAAACGTAAAAACCTTCAATTAAGGGGTTGCTTAACTGCTTGCTGCTAAAGCAACTTAGCAGCGGCAGGGTAAAAAATCGCCTAAAGGCGATTTTTGGGACTTATAATGCACGAAGCGCAACAGGCTGCTATCTCGCGTACTCCGTAATTCTCGTCTCACGGATAATTGTTACTTTTATACGGCCCGGATAGCGCAGATCGTTTTCGATCTTTTGGGCAATTTCCTTGGCCAGGCCCCGCGCCTGATCTTCGGTAACGGCGTCGTTGTTCACGATGATACGCAGCTCGCGGCCCGCCTGGATCGCGAAGGCCTTGTCCACGCCGGTGAAACTGATGGCAATACCTTCCAGCGTTTCAAGGCGCTTGATATAATTATCCAGTGTTTCGCGGCGGGCGCCGGGACGCGCTGCGGAAATGGCGTCGGCAATTTGTACCAGCACAGCCTCAATGCAGGTCGGCTCAATGTCGTTGTGGTGGCTGCCTACGGCGTTGATGATCCGGGGGTCTTCGCCCATTTTCCGGGCCAGGTCCATGCCTACTTCTGCGTGGTTCAGGTCGGAGTCAGACTCCACCCCCTTGCCGATGTCGTGGAGCAGGGCCGCCCGCTTGGTCAGTTCGCGGTTGCAGCCGATTTCGGCGGCCAGCATACCGGCAATGTTCGCCACTTCCCGCGAATGGTTCAGCACGTTCTGTCCGTAACTGGTACGGAAATACAGCCGCCCCAGAGCGCGGATCGCGTCCTGCCTGATGTTGTGTATCCCCAGGTCGAAGAGGACTTTTTCACCTTCCTCAAATATCTTCTGGGAAATCTCCTTGCTGACCTTTGTGACGATCTCTTCGATACGCGCCGGATGAATACGGCCGTCCAGAATGAGATGTTCCAGCGAAACCTTGGCGATTTCGCGCCGCACCGGGTCAAAACAGGAAATAACCACCGCTTCCGGCGTATCGTCAATGATGATATCTACGCCGGTGAGCGTTTCCAGGGCACGGATGTTCCGGCCTTCCCGCCCGATGATCCTGCCCTTCATCTCGTCGTTGGGCAGATTCACCGTGGCCACGGTTACATCGCCGGTCACTTCCGTGGCAAGCCGCTGGATAGTGGCCACCAGGATGCTCTGCGCCTTTTTCTCCCCGGCCATGTTCGCTTCCTGCTCAATTTTGTTGATCAGCGCCTGAGCGTCGTGCCTGGCCTCATTTTCCAGCCTCTGGATGATGAGGGTCTTGGCTTCTTCTACGCTTAGTCCGGAAATCCGCTCAAGTTCAGCCCGGTAGCGCTCTTCTTCTTTGGAAAGGGTATCTTCCCGATCCAGACAGGCCTTTTCCCTGTCCACAAGCTGCTGTGCGGTCCGCTCAATCTGCGCGGTCTTTTTATCAATAGTCTCTTCTTTTTGTACAACGCGGCGTTCATACCGCTGTAGTTCAACCCTTCGTTCCCGAGTCTCCCTCTCCTGCTGGTTCCGTTCACGGATAACTTGTTCTTTTGCCTCAAGAAGTATCTCTTTCTTTTTGGCTTCAGCTTCTTTTATCGCATCCTGTTTTATACGCTCGGCGCTCTGCTCCGATGCCGTAAGTTGAAATCTGGCGTACAGCCATCTTATAGTCCAGCCTAAGGTTAACCCGGCAAGTGGGAGGATCACATACAAAATCCACATTTGTCCACCCCTTACCGATGATATTGCAAATACAGGTCAGGATATAACAAAAACGGCCCTATTGTCAAGGAATCGCAGGAAGAATCCGTCGATTTACGCTAATTAGAGTCTGTCCATAATGTAGACACATTATGGACAGACTACCTTAAAACAGGCATTTTGCGCACCGTTTTGGTACAAAACGGGAGAAAATGCAATGTCTGTCCGCAAAGTAACCG
>JAITIC010000128.1 GCA_031279635.1 Treponema sp.
AAAGAACTGTTTGCGATATTAGGAAAACGGATTATCGCCTTACCGTCCAAAATGCTGGGCTTCAAGCCTTTCTGCCTGTACCTTGCCACCTGGCTATTAGTGCGGGGCTACATTAAAGACTGGATATGGTTTGCGGTGGTGGTGATGGTCTTGTTCGGGATTGTGGGCTTAAAGGTCATTTCAAGGTGGAAACAGAATGAATAAGTTTTTGAAAGGAGTAATCACCGGGGCGGCGGGGATGCTGGTTCTGGTGTTACTGGTTTTGGTATTCCGGTTCTTTCAGGAGCGGGACCGGAAAATCTATGAGTATATGGAGGCGCAGAATGAACTACAGACTATGCAGGAGGATATTGGCAACCGTCCTCCTGATGAGTTTCTGGAAGATCCCGGTGTTCGGGGAGCCGCCGATAGCGCAGACGCAGAATTCCGGAGAAAGCGGGATGAAGCAATACAGCGAATTAGAGGTAGATACCCTGATTGAGGACTTGACCGGGGCGGCGCATGAGGCGATAGAACAGGCGGCGGCTGAGGCGGCGCGGGCCGCTGCCCTGGCCTCGCTGGATCGGGAAATGGCGGCTATGGCGGAAGCCCAGCGCCTACATAGTGAAAACAGTCGCTTACGGGAAAGCCGGGTAAAGACGGCGGTTATTACCGGGGTGGTTTGTTTTTTCGGGGGTCTCGCCATAGGGGCCGGGACAACAGCAATACTGGCAGGGAGATAAACAAATATGAAAGAAAATTTGCGGGTTAAAGGTACGGTGACTGTGCGGGTTCTGGACAGGGACGGCAATGTTAAACGCCGTGCGCCGGGATGGTTCCGGCGTTTGCTCCACATTCCGGGGCGGCTTTGTGAACAGCGGTATCACAACATTGTTACCAGAGAGGGAGACGCCCTGATTGCCGATGCGTTACTGGCAAGCCCCAATAAGGCAAAGGTCACCAGTTCGTCCGGCTATATTCAGGTGGGGACGGGTTGGACGGGGAACAGTACGAAAACAAATACCCGGTGCAATACCGCTACCGGGAGCATGAAGGCCCTGGACTCGGGCTACCCGGTATTGAAGGCGGCATGGGGGAGTACCGGGGATACGACCGTCACTTACCGGGCCACCTTTGCGGCGGGGGCCTTGAACGCCAACGGTATCAACGAGGCGTGTTTGCTCAACGGGAATTCCGGTTCGGCTAACTGCCTGGCATACGCGCAGATTACCCCGGCGGTGAATGTAACATCCAGCGATACCCTCCAGATACTATGGGAAATAACAATCCTCGGCCAATAAGGTTTCTGCAATCATCGGGGGATTTTCCCCTGACGGTCTCTTTGGGTGATAAGGATCCGGGCTGGGGGCTTTCCCGGTGGGCTTCCTCCGGTCTACGCTTTCTTCCCCCTGATGATGAAGGGTTTACTTTGCAAGGGGACAGGTGGCGGCTGGTCTACAAAGGGCGGCGGCGTTCCCACCGGTTTACCATTCTTGGGGATACGGCGTTTGAATACGACTGTATTTTGAACCGGGAACCGGAAAGTAATGTCATTACCTTGCTGATGGAGGGAGCGGACAAGTTTGATTTTTTCAGGCAGCCTGATTTTGTCAAAGACCCTTTTTTGAAAGGGAGTTACGCCGTATACAAGAAAGAAACCTTGTTGGGAGAAGGAACCGGGAAACTCTGCCATATCCACCGGCCCCTTGTTATAGACAACCGGGGGCGGCGGTGTTGGGGGGAGTTGTCCGTTATTGGCAATGAATTACACATAACCATTCCCGAAAACTGGTTGAGTGAAGCGAAGTATCCGGTCATTGTTGATCCTACTGTCGGGACTACCACGGTGGGAAGCTATGAAAAATGGTATGACCCTACAAACCATGATGAAGATGACGAGTTAAACTGGAGGCCCCTCTGGTTTGAAATATCCATCGCGGTAAACAAGTTTTTGGTTTCACAGACAATCACCGGGGATTGCCTTGCCTATGTGTATATTAACGAAGGCTCATCCGGGGACGAAAACCGCCCGGTCATCTACTCCGACAACGGGAGCAAGCCGCTCAACAGATTAACCAAAGAGGAAGGCCGTCTCGACAGTGCGGTAACGTCAAGTAAACCGAAAGGCTGGCGGACGGCATCATTCAAGGTAAAAAACAGTATCCCCTCCGGCACTAATATATGGTTTGGCGTTTGTTCCAGTTATTGGGAGGCCCGATTTGATTACGGACAGCGGATATTTGTTGATGAGTATGACTATCAGGATCCTATAGTTATTCCTGACGTGTACCCGCAGGAAGGTCTCGGCTGGTATGACACGCACCCGGAGGAAGTACAGCAATTTTATAATTATAAAGTGTCTTGGTACTTTACCTACACGGCGGCGCAAAACTACACCCGCACCCTTACCCAAGGGGTAACGCTGGCAGACAACCGGAAACTGACCGCCGATTATGAACGGCCTATGGCTATGAACGCAAATAACGCAACGCTGTTAGGACATAGCTCTGACTACTACCGGGAAGATATAAGCGGCATTACCGTTACCGGTGTCCTTAGCCGGTTCCGGGGCTTCTTCCGTTCCCTGGCGGAACAAGTAAGGACAAGCGATTTGATAAACTATTGCCGGGATTTTTTACGGGCCATCGCCCTTACAGTACGGCCTCGAACCCATGAGCAAAGAAACCTTTCCGCACAAAGAGACATTACAGACCAGGCGGGGACAGGGGACAGTACCGCACGGCACCGGGGGTTTATCCGCACCCTTGCCGCGGCGGTTACTGCCGGAGACTATGCGGGGAAGGTCCAAGCATGGTTTCGCGCTATTCAGGAACAAGCCGCAACATTCGGGGAAGCGGGGCATTTGGGGGATTATGTCCGGGGCCTTTATACCGAAGCGGGAAGCATGGCGGAAACACAACACGAAGGGGAATATTACCGAGTGGTAGAGGACACGGCGGGGAGTACAGCGGTGTCTTTACGGCATCTTTTTATTTTTATCCGGCTTGTTACGGTGGGTTTCGTGCGTGATTTTCTCTTACGGCGTTTTTTGAAAAGCAATGAGGAACTTGTTGTAAAGTCCCCGGTGTGCCGGGAACTCATTCTTGAAAGTACCTTGCATTAGGGGGTTGAAAAACATGAGCCGGATATTTAAGGGGCAATCGGCGTTACGCATAACGGTAAAAACCTTTACCGATTTGGAAGGTATTATTTCCGCCGTCATCAAGTACCGGAAACCTGACGGCTCCTCCGGGGAATTAGCGGCGGGGGTGGGGGACAGCGGGAAGGGCGTCATATTCCATGAGTGTATTGAGGGGGAACTGGACATGGCCGGGTGGTGGGTATTTTGGGCCTTCATCACCTTTGCCGACGGCCGGACAGCAGCAGGGGAAACGGCCAAAGTTTTTGTGTGGAAAGAAGGCTTTGGGTAATGCCTAAACGGAGAACGCCGGAAGAACGGTACAAAGAGAATATCCGCAAACAACAACAGACCCTCGAAGAATTCGCCGCCCATGAAATTGAGTGGGCCGATGATTTACTCATGTGGTACCGGATAAAAAAACTCGATATGCCCGATGATGAATACCGGGCGGTGGCTTTCTTCAAGAACCGGGAGTATTTACACAAGCCCGGTTCCTTGACCCTGCTGTATGAAATGTACCTGTGCTGTATCAAGGAATTGCCGCCTTCCACCAGGGAAACAGCTTTTGATTTATTGGCGTACCGTTACCATCTATACGCCGTAACTTTATCCAAAGGGGGATATGATGGCAGAATCGATTGAGAATGAGAGTGTCTATCTGCGGATAGCGCAGTTTGAAAAGGGGCTTATCCAGTATACGGACACGACTAACGCCTTCCGTCTGTTCGCAAAGTACGGGATGGATATTCGTTATAACGCCCCCTGGAAAAAATGGCTGGTCTGGAACGGCAGGTATTGGGAACTGGACGAAGGCTACATGGTGCATGACAAGGGACTTCAAATGATCCGGGGGATTTACGCCGAATTACTCAAAACCGCCGACTACCGGGACCGGCTGGACATTGAGCGCCACGCCGTGCAGAGCGAAAGCGCCCGGCGGCGGAAAGCCTTCATCGAGGTGGCCTCATGGATACCGGATCTGAACGTCAAGACCGACAGCCTTGACCCCAACCCCTGGCTCCTCAACGTAGAAAACGGTACGGTTGATTTGAAAACCGGGGAGCTGCGGGAACACCGGCAGGAGGACATGATTACGAAGATAGCCCGTGTTACCTATGACAAGAACGCCGACTGCCCTATCTGGAAAACCTTCCTCATGGAGATAATGAACTACAACGCCGAATTGATACGGTTTGTCCAGACGGCGGCGGGATGGGCCGTTACCGGGGACACCTCGGAGCAGTCCATGTTTATCCTGTTCGGGACGGGGGCCAACGGCAAAAGCACCTTTCTCAATACGATTATGAACCTGCTGGGGGACTACGCCATTGCCACGCCCACGGAAACCTTTATGAAGAAGAACGGGGACCAGATTACCAATGATATTGCCCGGCTCCGGGGGACCCGGTTTGTTACGACCACGGAGGCGGAGCAGGGCCGAAGGTTAAGCGAACCGCTGATAAAGCAGATTACCGGGAACGATAGAATGACGGCCCGGTTCCTCTATGGGGAGTTTTTCAATTTTGTACCGACCTTCAAGATTTTCATGGCTACCAATCATAAGCCGGTAATAAAGGGAACCGACTACGGAATTTGGCGGCGGATAAAGCTCATCCCCTTCACGACCCGGATACCGGAGGAAAAGCAGGACAAGGGGCTTGAAGAAAAGCTGCGGGGGGAGGCAAGCGGGATATTGAACTGGCTGTTGGAAGGGGCGAAACGATGGACGGTGGAACGGCTCAAAACCCCGCAGATAATAACCAGCGCAACGGACGAGTACCGGGGGGAGATGGACGTTATCGGAAACTTTATCCGGGAACGGTGTGTACAGGAGGCGGGGTCAAGCATACGGGCGCGGGAACTGTTTAAGTGTTACCAGGACTGGTGTGATGAGAACAACGAACACGCTTGCAGCGAACGATTCCTGGGGCTGCGGCTTAAGGAATTGGGGCTGGAACAGAAACGGCTGTCCGATGGGCGCTACTGGAAAGGTATTACGGTCAAGAGCCAGCCGGCATAGTTTTTTTGTTTGTTTTCTCTCCCCCGTGCCCCCTCTTTTTGCTGTCCGTGAATACACCGGGGACAAATACAAGCGGTTTGTCCTATGGTAACAGAGTGGTATTAACAGGGAGGGACTGGTATGTATACAGGCCGCATTTCATTACAAAAACATGGGTCTACATTCAAACAAAAAACGGCTATTCAAAACATAACTTTTTCCCCCGCACGCGCTCTCCGCCGTGATAAAAAATCAGCCGGTGCTTTATGAAACATGCCGCCTTATGCCGTTTAATGGCGGGTATCATGGTTGTGTAAGGTACACTATTTTGACAGGGATTTATGAGAATTGCGTATCCTCTCTTATTATTTATTCTTTGTTTTGTGTAGTATAAATAAAAAAGAGAAGAACTTTAATAAATATAGATATATATAGGGAAAAGGGAAAATCGTGAATTTATCATTCATTCATACACCTGGCCGCCCGGCGTAGCCGGGGGTCTTACCGAGATTTCCCCGCCTTGCGTCCTGTGGCGTACCTGTACGCATAGGTCGCAAGGCGGGACTTTGCGGCTGGCCTTTTTCCGCAGTGGCTGCCCGCCGTCCCACAAGGGTCGGCGGGTTTTACGGAAAGTGCTTCACCGCTGGCAGCTCATTCCCCATCATGGCGGGGAGTGCGGTGGTATGCGGATGGGGAGGAACGGCGTTATTGACGGCTCATGCCGTCTCCCCGCAGGGGTGGCGGCTATTGCGGATATAGGTAGCGGTATGCGAATGGGGAGTAACGGTAACGCCCAGCCGAATACGAGGGCGCCCCGCAGGGGCGCTGGGACGGTTGCTTTAGCAGGGGCATTTTCTTCCGGGAACCTACGGAATAAATGCCCACCAGAAATGCTTTAGGCCGTCCCCGCCCGGAGGGGCAAAGCGGAGCTTGCCGGAGCCCCCATTAGAAGTCCCCTCCCCTCTTGCTTTAATCCGGTACCTTATGGAGGATGGAAGGGGAGGGAATCAAGGGGAGAGGAGGCTGGCGGGGGGGGGGGAGACGGAGGGAACCCCGGAGGGCGGGGACGGCTGGGATAATTTCTTTGTCAATAATTGTTCCCGGAAGAAAATGCGTGGCAAGCACGGGGGACAGACGGATACAGGGCATGGATGCCCCCGGCTGTCCCCCGTGCGGGTGAGGAGCCGCCAGGGATGGCGGCGACGAACTTGGATACTCCGGCTTTAGCAGGGTACATGCCGAGTTGCCACGGTTTGGGGAGGAAGCAGCGCCTAGGCGGGGGCGGGGTGCTGGGGTTCTTGTTGGCGGCGGTTATGGGGAGGCAGGTAACACATAACGGTAAACGCCGCCGGCAACAAGAAGGGCGGCGTGAATGATTTGGAAAATTGCGGTAGCAATTTGACCGCTTTTCTCCTGGGCGGGGTGCCGGGGTTTTTATGCGCCGTGGTTTGGGGGGATGTGTTTTGACAGAGGAGTGGAGGCACGGTGCGTAAAAAGGGCGGCGGTAACGGTATGGGGAAAAGGCTTATTTTTGAGGATATTCCGGTATGGGTCATGGGTATGAAAAAAGGTCGCTTTGAGTGTGTAGAGATAGTGTCTTCTGATAATATGACAGCAAAAATGACAGCAATTCTTAATCCCTATAGGGTTTTTTCAATCCCGCTTAATCGTACATGGGTATTGACTAATTCCTTATAATACAATAAAATAGCCTTATCAATCCCACTAGGGTTTAGTCAAATAGAGGGGCCACGAATGTTTACGACGTTTTTGCAGCCCGAATAAGGGCTTTGCGCAGCAAAGACCAGGGCTGCAAAAATGTGGGTGGAGTGAGCCGTGGGAGTGGAGCGTAGCGAAACGACCTAGGCGAACGCAACCCCGAGCCGCCTACCGGCGGCGAAGCGTAAACAGTCCTGTTA
>JAITIC010000159.1 GCA_031279635.1 Treponema sp.
GCAGGGCATTTTATGAGACTTGGGAGACAAGCGACAAGCTTGTCGAACAAGTCCAATTGCTTACGCAATTAAGAAATAACATGACCAAACGGTCATGTTATTTCTGTACAGTTCCTAACTTCGGCCTCCTAATGTTGCCGGTGATACATTTTAGCCATATAAGGAGGTTTCTTTTCAGGGGCATCCGTCTTTTTCCTGTAGTTCATAGCGGTAATACCTTCATGTTTTTTAAAAAGCTTGCAGAAATAGTTCGGATCTTCGTAACCGCAACGGGCGGCGATATCCTTGATGGTCATGTCCGATTCGACCAGGAACATTTTCGCCAGGTCTAATTTTTTCTGGATGATGTACTGTAGCGGGGTTTTGCCCAGATACTTTTTAAAGAGATGGGTCAGGTAGAATTTACTGATAAACACTTCATTGCACAGCGACTCAAGGCTTTCGATCTGGAGGTAATGCTGATCCATATACGCTTTGGCCTTGAAAAAGGACTCGTTGTTTTTAAGGTATTTGTCATCGTCTTTTGATACAAGCCGCAGTATCATAATCAGGATCATACGGGTAAAGGACTCGCTCAGTTCCCGGGAAAATATTTGGTCCGATTCGATCTCGGATACCAAACTGGAAAAAATACGTTCAAAAAATTCGTACTGGCCGTTGGTGTGGAAAACTTCGCTTAACCCCTCCGAAATAAGATGGTTTTCCGGAAGGCCAACCAGTCTGATGTTTCGTACACCAAAAAAGAGCATTTCCAGCGGGTCCCCGGTTGAGGACCGCTCATAATGGGATACGTTGGGATTGTAAATCACTATATCCCCCCGCTTAACTTCCAGCGACCGCTCCTCCTGCCGGCCGCCGAAGATCACTACACCGCTTCCGGACTTGATGAAAAGGATTTCCAGAAAATTGTGGCTGTGCCGTTCTTCCTGCCATTTCAAGGTCTGTCTCAGTGTGCCGGCGTAAAGCAGGTGGGGATGAAAAGAAACTGCGATTTTCTGGCTGGGAATATAATGTTTTCGTTCGATGGTATTGGGACGATGAAGCGCTGACTTCATGGCAAACATTCTACCATATAGCTGAGCCGACAGGAAAGTAAGGCGATACCGTTCCAAATCCTATATGAAAATACGAATTTTTAAGGATCTGCGCGGAAATAACATGACCAAAAGGTCATGTTATTCTTGCGCGGTACCCAAGCGTCTATCCTGATTTCGGGCTACCGGGTTTCTGGAAAATGTTGTTCCCAAAAATAAAGCAATTTTTCCCATTGCGGACCTGTGATCCTGTGGTAAAATTGTATTATGTTAAAGAGAATATCTAGCATTATATCACCCGAACTGCTGAAAATCCTCTGTGAAATGGGGCACGGCGATGAGTTGGTAATTGGCGACGGGAATTTTCCCGCCTCTTCCATTGCCGCGGAAGGTTCCGCAACTTTGGCCCGACTTGTCCGCGCCGATGGGCATGGCGTACCTGAATTGTTGGAAGCGGTTATGGTCCTTTTTCCGCTGGATACCTATGCGTCCCCCAACGCGATACTGATGGAGGTGGCCAAAGGGGACACGGTCGTACCTGTCATCTGGGACAAATACAAGAAAATCCTTGCCGGCGAAGAAGGCGACCGTGCCAAGGTGGGCTATATTGAGCGTTTTGCCTTTTACGAGCGTGCCAAGAAGGCTTATGCCGTCCTGGCAACCGGAGAAAGTTCTCTCTACGCGAATATTATTCTTAGAAAGGGAGTAGTAAAATGAAAATTAAGATTGGGATTCGTCCGGTCATTGACGGACGCTGGATGGGTGTTCGCGAAGGGCTTGAGGCTCAGACTATGGATATGGCAAAGGCCGCGAAGAAACTTATCGAAGAAAACTGTTTCTATTCCGACGGAAAACCGGCGGAGGTGGTGATAGCCGACGGTACCATTGCCGGTGGCCGGGAAGCGGCGTTGGCGGAAGCGAAATTTACACGTGAAAATGTCACCGCCACGCTGTCGGTTACGCCCTGTTGGTGTTACGGCAGCGAGACCATGGACCTGAACCCCTTGACCACAAAGGCGGTCTGGGGATTTAACGGCACCGAGCGGCCCGGCGCGGTGTATCTAGCGGCGGTCATGGCGGCCCATGCCCAGCGAGGGCTTCCGGCGTTCGCCATTTATGGCCAGGATGTACAGGATGCGGACGACAAGACCATCCCTCTTGATGTGCGGGAAAAAATTATCCGTTTTGCCCAGTGCGCGCTGGCGGTGGGGCAGCTCAAAAACAAAGCCTACGTCAGCATCGGAAACGTCTCCATGGGCATAGGAGGCAGCTTCCTCGATCCTCAACTTATGCAGGACTACTTCAGCATCCGCGCCGAATGGGTGGACATGACCGAGATTATTCGCCGGGTCGAAAAGGGCATTTACGACAAGGCGGAGTATGAAAAAGAGCTGGCCTGGATCAAAGCCAACTGCAAAGAAGGGGAAGATCTGAACCCCGGACCCTGGGGCCAGAAAGAGCTAAGCCGGGACGAGAAGGATAAGCAGTGGGAATTCACCGCCAAGATGACACTTATCATCAAGGACATAATGCTCGGCAACGACAAGCTGAACGACATCGGATGGTACGAGGAAGCTCTGGGCCGAAACGCCGTTCTCGGCGGTTTTCAGGGACAGCGGATGTGGACCGACTTTATGCCCAATGCGGACTTTACGGAGGCTATACTCAACTCCACCTTTGACCACAACGGCAAGAAGGAGCCGGTGATCCTTGCCACGGAGAACGATAACTGTAACGGCCTGGCCATGCTTTTCAGCAAGCTCCTCACCGGCAGGGCCAGTTGTTTCGCCGATGTCCGCACCTACTGGAGTGCCGCCGCGGTGCGGCGTGTATCGGGCTGGGAACCCGACGGCAAGGCCAAGGACGGCTTTATCCACTTGATCAACTCCGGCGCGGCGGCCTTGGACGGGAACGGCGGGGCAAAGGACGGGAAAGGCTGCGGCGTGATGAAACGCTGGTGGGAAGTGACCGCCGGCGACATCAAGGCGATGTGCGAAAAGACGAACTGGTCTCCTGCCAACCGGGGTTATTTCCGAGGGGGCGGCTATTCTTCGACCTTCGTTACCGAGGTAGAAATGCCGGTTACCCTGGTCCGGGTCAACATGGTCGCCGGGCTGGGCTACACCCTCCAGATCGCGGAAGGCTGGACGTTGAATATCCCCGAAAAGGTGACCAGGATACTTTGGGATCGTACCGATCCAACTTGGCCTTGCACCTGGTTTGTTCCACGGCTCGATCCGTCCTGCCACTCCTTCGGTGACGTGTATTCGGTAATGGCCGCCTGGGGCGCAAACCACGGAGCTTTTACCTATGGCCATATCGGCACTGACCTCGTCACCCTGGCGAGTATGTTACGGATTCCCGTTACGTTGCACAACCTAAAAGATGAAGCGCTCTATCGGCCCCATTCGTGGTACGCCTTCGGAACCCGGGATTTGGAAAGCGCCGATTACCGGGCATGTGAGACCTACGGGCCGTTGTATAAATAGGGGGTTTAGAGGCGGGCATATAGTTCAGCTCAGATTCGAATTTTTGGTTTTTTTGAAATGAACGATAGAAATAGAAAAAGATAAAAAGTGCTTAAATCAGGAATCCAAGGGGGTGTGTCCCCCTAAAAAACAATATGGAGGAAAGTTTATGAAGAAAATTGTATTGACTTTAATGGTATCGTTTGTAGCGGTATCTACGGTATTCGCCAAGGGCGATGGCCAGCAAAGCGCTGGCGGAAGCGGCGGAGGGCAGGTACAGATAGCCCTTCTTATGCGGAACATGGATGAGCAGTTCCTGAAAGATTATTCCGACAATGTACGGAAGCTGGCGGCGGAAAAGGGCGTGACCCTCAATGTGCAGGATGCCCGGAGTGATGGCGCCACCCAGCTCACCCAACTCCAGACCCTGCTCAACCAAGGCTACAAGTATTTCGTGATTGTTCCCTGCGTTTCCGAACTTTCGGAGCAGATGAACCAACTCATCCATGAAAAGGGCGGAGCGGCGGCCTACTCCAATATTCAACCTACTGTAGCGTCTCTGAAAGTCGGCAAGAATTTCTTTTTCGCGTCTTCACCGGAATTCGTGGGCGGTCGGTATCAGGGTCAGCTTATAGCGGACTACTTCAGCAAGAACCCCGCCAAGGCCCCCAACAAGACATTGAACATGCTCCTAATCCTGGGGCAGTTAGGCCATCCCGCCCAGGTTAACCGTGAAGCGGGTCTCCTGGCGGAACTCAAGACACTGGGTTATACGGTAAACATAATTGCCCGGGACACCGCCAACTGGACTCCCGACCAGTCCCAGCAAAAGATGGATGCCTGGATCGCGGCCTACCGCAACCAGTTCAACGTAGTGGCAGCCCAGAACGACGGCATGGCCCTCGGCGCGGTGGAATCGCTGATTCAGAACGGTTTCACCAAGAGCGACGCGTCTGACGGTACCATCCTCACCGTTCCGGTTCTCGGTATTGACGCCACGCAGGACGCTATCAATTCCATGAGGGAAAACAAGCTTTACGCAACGGTTCTACAGGATGCGGTTGGTCAGTCTGCGGCCGCTTTTGACGTGATCTATCAGGTTGCCAGCGGAATTTACAAGCCCGGTAATGCCGCCGGCGGAACTCCCGCGGCTACCACCCCCATTGATGAGGCGCCGGCCAACGATGCTTCCATCATCGTACAGTGTTACCTGGTACCCTTTGTACCGGTAGACAAGAATTCGGATTATTATAAAACCCATTAGTTTCTTTAGAATTAAGCCGCCGGGCGATCCGGCGGCCCTTTCGTTTCCGGACATCCCGCGGATGTCCGGGATGATTGGTTAAATTGCCAGGTGAGGGAACGATCTGATCCCTTGCCCGTCAAACTAAAGGCTATGGCTTATGCATAGAACGGCGATGGAAGACACAAATCCTATTCTTGAAATGATCGGGGTATCAAAGCGATTTTCCGGAGTTCTGGCCCTGGATGATGTAAGCTTTCGGGTTAAGCCCGGAACAGTGCATGCCCTTATGGGGGAAAACGGGGCCGGTAAATCCACCCTGATGAAATGCCTTTTCGGAATTTACCAGATGGATGCGGGCAAGATAATTTTGAAAGGGAAGGAATGTCACTTTAACAGTGCGGCCAGCGCTATGCACGCCGGGGTGTCCATGATCCACCAGGAACTGTCCAATGTGCCGGAGCGATCGGTAGCGCAGAATTTGTGGCTGGGCAGAGAGCCGCTAAACGCTATGCGTTTGATTGACCATAAGAAGATGTTCGAATACACCCGGACCTTGCTTCAGAGTCTTAAATATGAATTTGATCCCGGCGCCAGGATGAGCGGCCTTTCAATCAGCCAGCAACAGGGCTGCGAGATCGCCAGGGCGGTTTCTTATAACGCATCAATTGTAGTAATGGATGAGCCAACCTCATCATTAACCGAGAATGAAGTTGCCCACCTCTTTGACATCATTAGGGATCTCCAGGACAAGGGCGTGGCGATCATATACATTTCTCACAAGATGGAGGAAATTTTCAAGATTGCCGATGTGGTTACGGTAATGCGGGATGGCAGGGTAATCGGCACGTATCCGGCAGCGGAAATCGATCATAACAAGCTTATTTCCCTGATGGTGGGCCGTGATATTAGCCACCGCTTCCCGCCGGTGGAATCGGTAATCGGCGATGTGTGCCTCCGGGTAAAAAATCTGACTTCTACCAATCCTCATTCATTTAGGGATATTAGCTTTGAACTGCGGCAGGGGGAAATTCTGGGACTAGGGGGGCTCGTGGGCGCACAGCGTACGGAACTCGTGGAATCCATATTCGGGATCCGGGCGCTAAGCTCAGGAGAGGTGCGGGTAAACGGCGAGCCGCTGAAAAAACTTAGCCCGCTAAACGCCATCAAGTCCGGCATAGGGCTCGTGACCGAGGACCGGCGCAGTACCGGCATATTTCCTCTTTTGGACATAACGGTAAACACCACCATTCCGTCCCAGGGAAACTATAAAACTAAAATCGGCCTACTGGATCATAAACGACTGTCGGAAGCGGCGAAAAGCCAGAACGAACAACTTCGAACCAAAACTCCATCAATGTCCACCCTGATTCAGAACCTTTCCGGCGGAAATCAGCAGAAGGTTATTTTGAGCCGCTGGCTAATGACCCTGCCCAATATCCTAATTATGGACGAGCCGACTCGTGGAATTGATGTAGGGGCAAAGTACGAAATCTATACCATCATGGCGGAACTGGTGAAGCAGGGCAAGTCTATCATTATGGTTTCCAGCGAGATGCCCGAACTTATCGGCATGAGCCACCGGATACTGGTACTCTGTGAGGGCCGACTTACCGGCGTCCTCACAAAAGAAGAGGCCGACCAGGAAACGATTATGCGTTATGCCACTAAGTTTATTAAAGAGTTTGTATAAACGCTCCGCGTTTATATTCGATTGAATGTCAGCGGCGATTCCGCCGCTTCTTATAAGGGTTTGTATGAAAGAGAAAGAAAGAACGTGGAATCAGATGCTCAGCAAGTACACCACTTTTGTGACCTTTGTGGTACTGCTCTTTGTTCTGGCGATTTTGACCAAGGGCCGGGCGCTTACATGGGATTCCATTAAGACCTTGATCATTGCCGAAGCGGTGCGGGCCTTCGCGTCCCTGGGGGTGGGGATGATCATCATCACCAAAGGTATAGACCTTTCTATCGGTTATGTCGTGTGCCTTGCAGCCTCGGTGGCGGCATCGTTCGCGCAGATCCCCACGTATGAAACGGCGATCTACTACGGCCACTCCTTCCCGCTGATAGTACCTATTTTGGCGGGCATAGCCGCGGGCGGCGTCTTCGGGCTTTTTAACGGCGTTCTTGTGGCCTACGGAAAACTGCCTCCCTTCATTGCAACTCTGGGAACCATGTCTATTGCCCGCGGTATTCAGCTTATCTACACCAAGGCCGCTATTGTAAGTTCCCTTACCCCTGCATTCAAGAGTATAGCCCAAACTTCTTTTGGCCCTTCGTTTTTCCAGATTCCAGTTTTAGGCGTCTATGTGTTGATCATCGCCATTGTCGTCTGGGTGCTGCTCAGGCATACCAGACAGGGAACCAATTTCTATGCCATAGGCGGAAATGCGCAGGCGGCCAGGGTATCGGGCATCAACGTGGAAAAGGACCTTGTATGCGTATACTTGTACGCGGGCTTGTTGTACGGCTGCGCGGGGGTGCTGCTGGCGAGCCGTCTCGCGCTGGCAAATGCCCTTACCGCCAACGGTATGGAACTGGATGCCATTGCCGCGGTTACCGTAGGCGGGGTTTCCCAGAACGGCGGCGTCGGTACGGTGGGCGGTATGATTATCGGTATATTCACGATGGGTATCATCAACTACGGCATGAGCTTTTTGGCCATTGATTCGTACTATCAGTATCTGGTCAAGGGCGCCATCATTATTGTGGCGGTATTCTTCGATATGAAAAAATACGCAAAATTGGCGTAATGGGGCCGTCTATTTCTGATTTTTCCATGTTCCCAAAAAAAATTCGCAAACTACTTGTTTTTTTGATCTTTTTGCGCTATACTGTCTTATAGATATTAGCAACCTGGGCAAGCCCCGGAACAGCG
>JAITIC010000250.1 GCA_031279635.1 Treponema sp.
TCCATAATGTAGACACATTATGGACAGACTTCCTTAAAAAACGCATTTTCGCAGCCGTTAGGCGAGAAAATGCAATGTCTGTCCGCAAAGTAACCGACTTTGTGGACAGACACTAATTACCCCGTTAAGGCAACGGGAGAATTACCGCCCTGCCCGCGGCGAGGGAGCGGCGCACGTCGATGAGCCGCTGGTTAGCCGATCCCCGGAAATGAAGATCAATATCCCGCAGGGCCATGATAAAAGGGCCGTCCACAATAATGTCGCTCGCTTCGATTAACCGCAGCCAATCCTCCCTGCCCGCGTCCAGAAGATCTTCCCAAAGGCAGCCGGTAAAGGTGATCACCGAAAGCCCCAGGGCGCGGACCTTTTCCGCGAGGACGGCGCAGGCTGCGGCCTGGGTGAAAGGATCGCCCCCTGAAAGGGTAAGACCGTCCAGCAGGGGGTTCGCTTTAATGGCGCATAACAGTTCCCCGATTGCCATTTCCCGTCCGCCCGAAAAATTTTGCAGTTGCGGATTGTGGCAGCCGGGACAGCGGAAATGGCAGCCCTGTACAAATACCGTATAACGGAAACCCGGCCCGTCTACAATGGATTCCGGCTCTATGCCGCCGATATTGAGTACATCAATACAAGTATCCGCGGGCGGTGAAAAATCCCGCCCGGATACAAACACCCCCGTAATCCCGCTATTCATTTTATTTATATTCCGTGCTTCACCCTGTCCCGCTCTTCGGCCCGCTTGGCGTTGTTGAAGCGCTCCAGTGTACCTACAAGATAGCCGGTGATGCGCCTGATCCGCTCAAAGTGGATATCGCCCTCCTCGCGGCCGCACTTGGGGCAGCGCTTGCCGATGACGCCGCGGTAGCCGCAGACCGGGTCCCGGTCAAGGGGATGGTTGAGGCTGCCGTAGCCGATACCCGCTTCTTTCATCACCCGGACGATCTTTTCAAAAGCATCGGGATTTTTGGAAACGTCGCCGTCAAGTTCCACATAGGTGATGTGCCCGGCGTTGGTCAGGGCGTGATAGGGCGCCTCAATGTTTATTTTTTGCAGCGCGCCGATATGGTAGTACACCGGCACGTGAAAACTGTTGGTGTAGTATTCGCGGTCGGTAATGCCGGGAATATAACCGAACATATCCCTGTCCATTTTCACCAGGCGGCCCGAAAGCCCCTCCGCCGGAGTGGCGATGAGTGAAAAATTGAGTTTCCGTTTCAGGCTTTCGTTGTCCATGCGGCTGCGGAGCCTGCCGATTATCTTGAGGCCGAGCGCCTGGGCTTCAGGCGATTCCCCGTGGTGCTTACCGACAAGGCAGGTAAGGCACTCGGCCAGGCCGATGAAACCCAGGGTAAGCGTTCCGTGCTTGAGCACTTCCCGAATATCATCCTCCCAGCCGAGCTTATCCGAATCAAGCCAAATGCCCTGGCCCATAAGGAAAGGGAAATTCCGTACTTTCTTGCGGGCCTGTATCTCGTAACGCTCCAAAAGCTGATCGATCACTATGCTTGTTTTTTTATCCAGCTCGTCAAAAAAAAGATCGATGTTCCCTTTTACGTCGTACATGGCGCGTAACGCGAGCCGGGGCAGGTTGATCGTGGTAAAGCTCAAATTCCCCCTGCCGTAAGTTATCTCCTGTTCGGGATCGTAGACATTTCCCATAACCCTGGTTCTACAGCCCATGTAGGCGATTTCCGTTTCGGGCCGGCCGCTCCGGTAGTATTGCAGGTTGAAAGGCGCGTCCTGAAAAGAAAAGTTGGGGAAGAGCCGTTTGGCGCTTACCCTGCACGCCAGTTGAAACAGATCGTAATTGGGATCTTCCCTGTTGTAATTGATCCCTTCTTTTATCCTGAAAATCTGAATCGGGAAAATCGGCGTCTCGCCGTCTCCCAGACCCGCCTCGGTGGCAAGGAGTATGTTCCTGATGACCATTCTTCCCTCGGCGGAAGTGTCGGTACCGTAGTTAATCGACGAGAACGGGATCTGCGCCCCTGCGCGGCTGTGCATGGTGTTGAGGTTGTGGATCAGCGCTTCCATCGCCTGATAACAGGCTTTTTCGGTTTCCTCAAGGGCCCTGGCGCGGGTAAATTCCTGGATACGGGCGCAGGCCTCCTCGCTGATAAAGCGCCGCAAAACCGCCGCCTCCGCCCGAAAAAATTCGCCGTTTTCCGCCACCTCCGCCAGGCTCGGTCTGGGTTGGGAATCTCCGTCCGTCCCGTTAAAAAGCGCTTCCTCAAGGGCTTTGCGAATCCCGGCGGCCGCGTCCGGCGCCAGCAGTTCCGCCGCCTTGAACATATTCTGCCGGTAGCACTTCGCGAAAGTCTTCGCCACTCCCGGCGCCAGGCCGCGGTCAAAATTGGGAATACTCTGCCCCCCGTGCTGATCGTTCTGGTTCGACTGAATGGCGATGCAGGCCAGGGCCGAGTAGCTGCGAATGTCGTTGGGTTCCCGGATTGCCCCGTGGCCGGTCCCGAAACCGCCCTTGAAGAGCCTGCCGACGTCGATCTGGCAGCAGGTCGTGGTGAGGGTGAGAAAATCCAGATCGTGAATATGAATATCGCCCTCGCGGTGGGCTTTGGCGTGTTCAGGATTGAGTATAAACAGTTCATTAAACTGTTTCGCCCCCTCGGAGCCGTATTTCAGCATGTGTCCCATGGCCGTATCGCCGTCAATATTGGCGTTTTCCCGCTTCAAATCGTTGTCTTTTGCGTCTTTTTTGTTCAAATCCTCAAAAGTCCGCATCAAACGGGTGTTCATTTCCCGGATTCTGGTCCGTTCCGCCCGGTACAGGATGAATTTTTTCGCCGCCATCCCCAATCCGCAGTCGATCAGTACCTGTTCCACCGTGTCCTGAATGTCCTCCACCCCCGGAATCCGCCCCTTATAGGCGTTTTCCAGCCGGTCAACAGCCTTTTCAGACACCGCCATAGCCTTTTCCCAGTCCATGATCCCCGCGGCCATCCCTGCCTTGTATACCGCATTGGTAATTTTTTCAATATTAAACGGCGCTTCCCGTCCGTCCCGTTTACGAATCCGCCTTGGCATTCTCTCCCCCTTTTTACCGTTTTGAGTTCCTCTACAATATCGGCTTAAATATACACAGTATATAGCGTTGTTTTAAAGCATAGTACGCTACAGGTAGTGTGTCAATAGGGCCGCAACAGATTGCCGTCTCGGCCTTTTGGAAGGGCTTATTGTGCTATGATAGAAAGACAGGGTAGGGCGGAAAACAGTGCTCATGCAGATATATATGGTGGAATTCGGAATTCCTGAGAATCCTCCAGGGCGAGCGCATATAAATTATGATGAAACCGCATCGGGCGGGGTTTCAAACGCAAAGGACGAATGAAAGAGCAGGCGCTCCAAATACCCATCACTCCACGCCATCTGTTTCCAGCAATTCAAAGTATCAAAAACTCATGCTAACATGGGAGTATGGGCGGGGAACTCTTTAAGCACTTGACAGACAATTTTGGACGGATGTGCGGGCAGATGCCGGACAACAGGCGGCCTGGGCACAATCAGCGCTACCGGATAGCCGGCTTCGTGAAAAGCGCCTTCGGGGTGCCTGTCTTTCAGCACCGGTCAATGCTGGATTACCAGCGGAAGATGAAGGGGAAACGGGGGCGGAACAATCTGGAGACGGTGTTTGGGGTCACGGAGCTGCCGTCGGACACCTGGATACGGGCACCGATGGACAAAATACCCCCTGAAAAGTTCAGCGGGATATTCGGTTCGACACTGAAGATAGCCGACGGGGCGGGACAGACGGATACCGGGTACTGGACGGCGGGGTACTGATAGCGCTTGACGGGGTATGGTATCACGCATCGGAAACCATCCATTGTGACCGGTGTCCCCACATGAAGAAAGGTGGGGTACCCACGTACTACCACAGTGCCCTGGCCGGGACGACAGTGAAACCGGGGAGCAGTTCGGTGCTGCCGGTGATGGCGGAGATGAACGGCAATGAGGAGTGGGACAGAAGCAGGATTGCGGGCTTGTGGCGGGGAAACGGTGGTTAACGCGGTATGGGGAAGCGTACCGGTGGCTGAAACCGGCGCGTTTGGGGGAGATTGGTATTCCCACGAGCCGTTTTGCCGGCAGGTTCAGGAAGCGGGGTATAGTGGTATCTTCACGTGCAAAGATACGACGCATCCGTGGCAGAGGGAAACGGTATCCCGGAGCGAGGGAGGGGAGGGGAGCCGCCGGGAAGGAACGGGCGGCATCAGGTGGTGTACACCTGGCGGTGGGTGAACAGGGTACCGATACGGTATGAGGGGAACGAAGGGGATACGTTTGTGGTCAATTATCTGGAAATGAGCATAGTGAACGAAAAACGGGAAAGCGGAGCTATTACAACAGTTGGATAACGAACAAAGCGATAGACGAGGGAAACGCGGAACAGATAGCCGGCAGCGGGAGGGCGCGGTGGAAGATCGAGAACGAGGATAATAATGTGCTGAAGAACCCCGGATACAACCTTGAGCATAACTTTGGGCATGGGGAGGCCCCTATGGTTAGATTTAACGTGGCGCAATGCGGGCCCTTGACTTTGCCGATGATTGAGAGTACATCGTACTAGACACTGTTAGCAAAGGAGAATTTTGAGAAATACGATAAAGATAAAAACCTAAATTGTCAGAGAATTCTTTTAATTTAGAGCCTTTAGTTTTCCACTTCCAGACACACTAAATGTTATTCCCGGATTTCCCTGATACTTAATATTTCCGGAACCGGAAATTTTTCCTTCCAAATTTTCTATAACATTTATTCCTGCATCTCCGGAACCTCTTATTTCTATTCTGGCATCACTAACTTCCAGTCCTTCACATTCAAAATTTCCGGAACCGGATATATCCAAGTCCGCCCTTTGACTTTTTCCTGTTATCATCATTTTTCCTGAACCGAATATTTCTGCTGTTAAAACATTACATTCTACAAAACCCTCTATTTCTCCCGAGCCTGAAATATTTAAACGCAATGATTCTGTTATTATTTTATCCATAAATATAATACTCCCGGAACCATTTATTCTTACTTGCTCAATAGTTGGTATAAAGACATTTATAACTCATGTTACGCAGGGGGTATTTGACAGCCCAAAATAATCCAAAATTTATGCCAAATTTACCCGCATTTGACCATTTTTGACGAATTTTCAGCATTCTTCAGTGGCTCGTGCGTAA
>JAITIC010000027.1 GCA_031279635.1 Treponema sp.
AATACTATGGAAATAAACCCTCTTAAAGAAAAATTTCTCGGTTTCGGCATGGATGTCCATGAAGTTGACGGTCATGATACGGCGGCCATGGCGGCTCTTTTTGATTCCCTGGACTATTCAGGGAATAAACCTCACGCGGTGATTGCCAAAACCGTAAAAGGCAAGGGTGTTTCCTTTATGGAGAACCGCCCCGAATGGCATCATACCATTCCCAGCGAAGAACAAGGCGGTATGGCTCTGGAGGAATTAAAGATATGAAAGACGCCGTAATATCGGAACCCGGGTCTCCTTTTGGGATGGCCGGGTCTCCCGTTGGGGAGGCAATCGAACTCCGGGATGCCGCGGTTGCTTCCTATATAGCGATGGTTAAAGAGGGAGCGAATATCATGTATCTGGTGAGTGATTCGCTCAGTACCAGCAGGATAAAACCGTTTCGCGATTTGTTCCCTGAGCGCTTGATTAACGTAGGCATAGCCGAACAGAACCTTATGGGTATCGCCGCGGGTTTGGCCAACAGCGGGATCATCCCGGTTACCGGAAACGCCGCGCCTTTTCTGATTTCCCGTTCCAACGAGCAGCTTAAAGTGGATATCTCCTATTCAAACAGTAACGTAAAAGTTACCGGATTACATCCGGGTTTCAGTTACGGAACAGACGGAATCACCCATCATGAGGTAAATGACATTTGTTTTGTCCGGGGTATGCCCAATTTTGAAATCTATGTTCCCTGCGATCCCCGGGAATGTACACAAATGCTGGAGTACGGGGTTCTTAAACGGCAGGGACCAATCTATGCCAGTCTCAATACGGGGAAGTTTCCGGTTATTACGCCGGATTCCTATCGTTTTACCCCCGGCCTTCCGGTTCGTTTTTCCGAAGGAAAAGACCTCACCATTATTGCCCTGGGGACCGCGGTTCATGACGCGCTCAAGGCCGCCGAAAGCCTTAAAGGCCGCGTTAGCTGCGATATTTTTGCCCTTACTTCCATCAGGCCTTTTTTGCCCGGGATGATCCTCGAATCAATACGTAAAACAGGCCTGGTAGTAACCGTTGAACAGCACTCTACCCACGGAGGAGCCGGGAGCCTTGTGGCGGAATTGATCGCCGAACACGGATTGGCTGCCCGTCTTAGACGTCTGGGGGTGCCTGAAGGTTCTTTTACGCGGAACCGGACAGCTCCGGATAACAAGGCATTTTTCGCTCTGGATGCCGCCGGTATTGCCAAAACATTAGAGAAAATGTTAACATAAGTTGAGAAAAAGGATAATTTATTGCATGTTTCCGGAACAAAGACGTGAAAAGATTATTGAACTGCTTCGTGAAAACGGCAGCTGCCGGGTTCAAGAGCTAAAAAAACTTTTCCAAGTCTCGGAGCCTACTATACGCCAGGATCTGGAAGCGATGGAACAAGCGGGGCTCATCATTCGTCAGCACGGGGGAGCCTTCATCAGTAATTATTCATCCTTTGCCGCCGATATACAGCTTGAACGGTATATCAATATGGATCGCAAGGCGCTTATCGGGGCCAAGGCAGCGGAATTTGTAAATTCCGGCGATAGTATTATTCTTGATTCGGGAACTACTGTCACAGAGATGGTTAAGTACCTGTTAACCAAAAAAGAGCTCAATGTCGTCACCCCTGCCATCAATATAACCCTGGCTTTGGGTAAAGAGCCGACCAATACCATTATTATGCCTAGCGGAGAATTTAAAGCCCCCACGCTTTCTCTGACCGGTGAGAAATCGGTTTCCATTTTTAATGATCTTTACGTAGGAAAACTTTTTCTTGCTGCCGGAGGTTTTTCCCTGGAGGCGGGTCTCACATATCCCAGTTTTGTAGACATTCCCCTGAAACGGGCTATGATCAATTCGGCTAAAACAGTGTATCTGCTGGTGGATTCAAGCAAACTGGAAAAAATTCTCTTTGCTTCTCTCGGCTGTCTGGATAAAATTGATTTTCTTATTACCGACGCAGGGATTAGTCAGGACTATGTTAAGCGTCTGGCGGATATCAATATAAAAGCCGTTGTTTGCGGCGAAAGTGTCATATAACTTCTCCCTAAAGTTTTTGGGAGGGCCGGGTACATACCCCCGTAGAACTTTCGGTTCGGGCTTGCCGCGAGATTCTTCATCATTTCACTAAAAAATTGCTTGCGTTATGCGGCCGGCCGTTGTAAAATAAAATGATTTTTCGCCAGAGGCTTTTTCAAAACGTCAGTTTTGAAAAAGCAATCTATTAAAACTGTGGTTTTACAGGACTTTAGCCTGAAACCACAGGGCCGCGTCAAAACCAACCGGGTTTTGAAAGCGGCTCTCTATTCCCTTATTTTAAGGAGGCGCTGCCATGAAGACTTATCAGCAGTTTATCAATGGGTCTCTCGTTGATTCTCACTCGAAGGACTGGATCGAGGTGGAAAATCCTTTCACCAATGAAATCATCTCCCGCGTACCCCAGGGCGACACGGAAGACGCCTGCGCCGCTCTGGAAGCGGCCGCTAAAGCCCAAAAAGCCTGGGCGGCGAGGCCGGCGGCCGAACGCGCCGGGTATCTGAAGCGGATGGCCGCTCTTATCCGGGACAGCCGCGTAGAACTGGCAAAGACACTGGCCGCGGAACAGGCGAAGATTTTGCCCCTGGCGCAGGTAGAGATCGACGTTACCGCCGAGTATTTTGACTACTATGCCGGCTGGGCGCGGATTTTCGAAGGCGAAATTATTCAGAGCGACCGCAAGAACGAGAATATTTTTCTCTTCCGCAAGCCCATCGGCGTGGTTGCCGGTATTTGTCCCTGGAATTTCCCGTTTTTTGTCATGGCCCGCAAAGTGGCGCCGGCTCTCCTTTCAGGCTGTACCATTGTGCTGAAACCGAGCAGTATGACGCCGAACACGACCTTTGAATTTGCCAAAATGGCAGCGACCCTCGACCTGCCTCCGGGAGTGGTCAATTTTGTTTCCGGCGGCGGTAAAACCCTGGGCAATGCCCTTGTTACCAGCCCCTTGACCGATATGGTGACCCTGACCGGCAGCGTGGAAGCGGGGCAGGAAATCATCAGAGCTACCGCGGACAATATAACCAAGGTATCCCTTGAATTGGGCGGCAAGGCTCCGGCAATCGTATTCGCGGACGCCGATCTTGATATCGCCGTTAAGGGTGTTGTTGACTCGCGGGTTATTTACAGCGGACAAGTCTGTAACTGCGCGGAAAGGGCCTATGTCCATACCAGCATTTACGATAAATTCCTGGAGAAATTTACCCAGGCAATGAAGAACGTCCGCTACGGGGATCCTTTTGCCGATCCCGCGCCGGATATGAGCTCGCAGATTGACAAGAACCAGCAGCAAAAAATTGACGCTATGGTAAAACGGGCGCTGGCGGACGGGGCCAAGGCGCTTACCGGCGGCAAAATTGCCGATACCAAGAGCGGTTATTTCTATGAGCCCACGGTGCTGGTTAATTGCCGGCAGGATATGGAAATTGTACGGAAAGAGGTCTTCGGACCCGCTATTCCTGTGCTGCCCTTCACCGAATATGAGGAGGCGATTGCCCTTGCCAACGACTGCGAATACGGATTAACATCCTCTGTTTTTACGACGAACATCAACACGGTTATGCAGGCCCTAAAGGATCTGAAATTCGGCGAGACATACGTGAATCGCGAGCATTTCGAAGGCATACAAGGCTTCCATGCCGGCTGGCGTAAATCGGGCATCGGCGGAGCGGACGGCAAACACGGTCTTATGGAATACCTGCAGTCTCAAATGGCTTATATTCAGTTTTAAGCGTTTTGTATTGAAGGACTACTACCGTACGGCGTCTCCGGTTCGGGTTCTGCCGTGCGGGGTTCTGTATTACCGTTTTTTGCCGGCGGGACTTACCTTTACGGACAGCGGTACATAGGCGTTTATTTAAGATTTTTAACACTGACCAAGCGGACAGATACGGACAAAAGTCAGGAATTCCGATTAAAAAGCCGGTGTTTTTCTGTGTTTTCCGCGAGGTCAGAGGTTTCTCTTGTTCTATTCATTTTATAGGTAATACTCCTGCGGCATATTGGGAAAACCGCCCGGCTGTCCTGAAAATAAACGCCTTCCTGCGTGAAAATAGGTGCAAAACTATCGAAGCTCCCCACAAGCGCAACAGGCTGCCAGGAAGCTTTGGCTTTGCGAAACTCCGCGGCACAAACCCTGAAAAATTTCCCGCTGCGTCCACCCGGAACCCGTCACTCCTCGTAATCGATGTTTACTTTTTCTTCATCTTCCTCATCATCGTCGAAATCTTCCTCTTCCATATCGTCCAGATCGGAAAGGGAACCGGAATCTTCGGCGTTGAAAAATTCTTCCTCACCGTCGGAGGATTCCTCATAGAAGAGGATGCGGGAGCAATAGGGGCAGAAGACGAATTCTTCGCCCAGGCGGACGTTGTTGGCGAATTGGGCGGGGAGGATCATGTGGCAGCCCATGCAGACGTTGCCCCGGATGGCCACGATCCCCAGGCCCATTTTGTTCCTGATGATCCGCTCGAACTTGAAGACCACCTCGGAGTCGAGGTCATGGGTTAATTTGTTTTCCTCCTCAAGGAGTTTTGCTACCTGGCTTTTCTTTTCCGCGATTTCGGTCTCTATGCCGGAACGGCGCTCTTCGAGGTCTTTTTCCTGCTGATCAATGAGGGCGGTGTTCTGCTTGATCTGCTCGTCCAGGTCTGCGAGGAACCGTTCCTTCTGTTGAAGCTCTTTGCGGTACTGCTGCTCTTTTTCGGAAGCGTCCCGGATTTCCTTGTCCAGAGCCTCATACTCCCGCTGGGTATTGATCATGTCCATGTTTTTTTCGGATTTTTCCCGCATGGATTCGGCTTCCAAAAGCAAATTGCGGAATTCGGCTTCCTGAGCCTTTACCTTTTCGTATTCCTGGTTTTTCTCGATGAACGTTTTTTTCAACCGGGTTAGGAGTTCTTCCTGGGTGTCCAGTATTTTGGGAATTTCCTGGATATCGTGTTCCAGGGCGATTTTTTCTGAAAGAATATCCTGCAAAGTCCGCAGTTTGCCAAGATCGTTTTCGGTTACCATATTTGCTCCTTAATAAAAATCCTTTAGAAATTAGGAGGCTCCGCCCCGATTTTTCTAGTGGTCCAAAAAATCTTTGAGTTTCCGGCTCCGCTTGGGATGCCGCAGGCGGCGCAGGGCCTTGGCCTCTATCTGCCTGATCCGTTCGCGGGTTACATTGAAATACAGTCCCACCTCTTCCAGGGTGAGGGAATAGCCGTCGTCCAGGCCGAAACGCATTTTGAGCACTTCCTGTTCCCGCGCCGGCAGGGTGGAAAGCACCCCGGTCAGTTGTTCCTGTAGCAGGGTAAAGGCCGTCTGGATGGCGGGATTTTCCACGTCCTTGTCCTCAATGAAATCCCCTAAAAGGGAATCTTCCTCCTCTCCGATAGGAGTTTCAAGGCTGATAGGTTCCCTTGCCACGTTTTTGACCGATTTTACCCGCAGGGCGGTCCAGGCGAGCTTTTCGGCGATTTCCTCGTCGGTCGGCTCACGGCCCAGGACCTGCATGAGCTGCCGCGATTCCCTTACCACCTTGTTGATCTGCTCGATCATGTGTACCGGCACCCGGATGGTCCGGGCCTGGTCGGAAATGGACCGGGTAATGGCCTGCCTTATCCACCACGTGGCATAGGTGGAAAATTTGAATCCCTTCTGGTACTCGAATTTTTCCACCGCTTTGATAAGGCCGATGTTTCCTTCCTGCACCAGATCGAAAAAGTGGAGGCCCCGGTTGGTGTACTTTTTGGCGATGGAAACCACAAGCCGCAGATTGGCCTTGATAAGCCGGTCTTTGGCGTTTTTCATCATTGTGCGGCCGTGATAGATCTCCCTGGCCATGAGGTTGATGCTGTCGGTGCTTTCTTCAAATTCCGCCTCCATCTGGCGGAGTTTTTTTTCGGTCACCTGAATCAAGCGGATCTTCTCTTTTATCTCGTCGGAGGAAAGGCCCAGTTCTTCTTCCAGCCGTTCCCGGTCATCCCTGATGGTGAGCAGGCGGCCCAGGGTGCGCAGTTCCTTGAGGGAATTTATCCTCAGGTGTTTTTCGATTCGTTCCTGTTCTTTTTTGTAGCGGTTGATTTTTTTCGCCGCCTGGATAAATTTCTCTGAAAAAACACTGATCTCCTCAGGGTGGATTGCCGCGTTTTTAACGGTCCGCATGATCCGTCTGCGAAGGGTCAGGAGTTCCTTGTTCTCCAGATAGTCAATGCCCCTGGAGATTAACCGCCGTTTCATTTCGATGTAGTTTTTCAGGTCTCCCAGAATGTTCCGCAGGATCTCCTTGTAAAACGAATTCAGGCGGCGGCGCTCGGTCATGTGTTCGGTAATCTCTTTTTTGGAGAGGTTAAGTTCTCTGAGATCTCTTTTTGAAAACGCCTTCTGGGCGATGTGGTAAAACTCAGGGATGATCATTCCCGACTGTTTTATCACTCCCTTGATGATGTTCTCCCCCTCTTCCATCTGCTTAGAGAGTATAACTTCCTGTTCCGCGGAGAGGAGGCTTTCCCTTCCTATTTCCCGCAGATAGAGCCTGATGGGATCATCCACAAGGGAAGATTCCTTTTCATTGCGCACGGCGCGCTTTTTGCCGGAAGCCGTGCTCTTGGCTTTTTCACTTTCCCCTTCGTCTTCGCCTGAGCTTTCTTCTTCCACCAGATGTATATTGTTGGCCTCAAGCAGGGCAAGGACCTGCTCGATTTTATCGGTATTGGCGATATGCTCGGGCAAGTAATCGGAAAGTTCCTCGTAGGAGAGTGTCTTTCTTTCCTTCGCGTATTCAATCAGTTTCAGTATTGAGGGATCAAAGGATTCTTCCCCGGCGGCGGCTTCAGGCGCGGCACCCGGCGCTGCCGCGGACTCTGTTTCCCCGGCAGCCGGCGTCACCATGTCCGGCGCGGATGCGGGCTGGGCCGCCGATTCTGTTTCCCCGGCAGCCGGCGCTGTCGTACAGGGAGCGGCCGCTTCCTCCTCCCCGGCAGCCGGCGCCGCAATATCCGGCGGGGCGGTATCCTGCGCCGTAGTATCGGCGCAATTCGTTTCGGCTAAGGCCGTGTCCTGAACAGCCGCCTCTATTACGGCCTCCGCCGCGGCGGAATCCACCGCCCGCGTGTCCGGCGTTTGGGATTCGGCCTCCTGATGGCGGGTCTTGCCGGGATTCTTGGGCGGAGCAGTCCGGCCTTTTGCCCGGCTCCTTCCCCCGGCGGTATTTTGTAATAAAGCGCCTCGGCTTTTTTCGTTTGCGGCTCTTTCCGGTGTACGTATTTCAGTCATGCAAACCCCTGTTTGGCGCGGCAAGGCCCATCGGCCACGGCCGCAGCCTTAATTGGTCATGAAACGCGGTTTCACGCCTTATCTTCTTTCCAGCCTGCGTATTTCCGCGTCAATAAACATTTTTTCAGCTAACAGATCTTCAAGATCGCTACCGGCCGCAAGGCCGGCGTTCCGTTCCCCCATCCGCAGTTCCGCGCTTATCGCGGCGAGCCTGCGGCGGAGACTTTTTTCTTTTATCCGCTTTATCCCGTCCTCCATAAGCCGCCTGGGATCGCGTTTTGAATCACCCCTGAATTCCGGGGACGAGCCCCGCTCGACAATAAAATTCCGCAAGGGCGCCGAACTGATACGGGATAAAAGAAGGTCGATGCCGCTTTCTTCATGGATAAAACACTCTTCCAACGCGACGAAGAGTTCTTTGGCAACAGGATCCTCAATCTCCCGTATTTCCAGAGCCTTGCGAATTTCAGGGTACAAATGCTGGTTAACCGATACCACGGTGAACAAAAACAGCTCATCGTTCATACGTACCGGCCGTTCGTTATCGGAAACCTCCTCACGGACAGCTTTATCTCCGGTACGGCCGCCCGCGCGCCGCCGGTTATAATCCTTCTGTACCGCCTCCCGGTCCACCCCAAAAGCGTCGGCGGCGGTTCCGATACAGTCATCCCGCTCAATTTCAGAATCCAGCGCTTCCAGATAGGGAAACAACAAAGCCAGCGCCCGGTTTTTGCCTTCCGGCGCCGACATGCCATACAAGGATCTGCCGCGGGAAATTAAGTATTCAAAATCAGTTATAATACATTGCATATTTTTTTTCAAGACTTCCTGGCCGAAATTTTTCAAAATATCCGCGGGATCCTTGAGTTCCGCGCCTTCAAGCTGTTCCGGCCTGGTAAGCGCGCAGGAAAGACCGTTCTTCCGGCAGGTAATAATGCCCTTGTAGGCGGCTTTTTGTCCCGCCTCATCGGAATCAAAGACCAAAACGGCTTTTTCGGCCCAGCGCCGCAGCAATTTTGCCTGCTCACCGGTAAAAGCCGTGCCCAGGGGCGCTACGGTGTTTTCTATGCCGGCCTGGTGCAGGGCGATAACGTCCATGTAGCCTTCGGCGATGTACACCGTTTTGGTCTGCCGGATAGCGGGCAGGGCAATGTCTATGGCATAGAGGGTCTCTCCCTTGTGATAAATCAGGGAATCCGGCGAGTTGATGTATTTCGGCCCCTCGCCCTCAAGGATTCTCGCACCGAACGCTGCTGTTTTCCCCTGCCGGTCACCGATCGGAAACATAAGCCGCCCCGAAAAAAAGGCCGACTGGGGGTGCTTTTGGGAAAAAAGGCCGCTTCCCGCCAGAAAATCGGCGGAGTAGCCCTTGGAAGCAAGGAACTTATGCAGCCAGTAGCGGTCGGAAGGCGTGTAGCCCAGGCGGAAGCGTTCAATCATGTCTTTGTTGATTCCCCTATTTACAATATACTGAAAAGCGGCCTTTCCTTCAGGTTTTTCCAGCAAAAAATGATGGAAAGTTACCGAAGTTCTCCGGTACAGCTCGAACAACTCCTCTTTGCGGGTGTTTTCCGCCTCCCAGTCCCTCTCCGGGCCTTCGCCGCCGTCCTCGTAGACAATTTCGATCCCCAGCTTGCGGGCCAGGACTTTGATCGCTTCGGGGTAGCTGATTTTGTCCATCTCCATGACAAAACCGATGACGCCCCCGCCTTTGCCGCAGCCGAAACAATGGTACATTTTTTTTTCCGGATCAACGGTAAATGACGGCGTTTTTTCATGGTGAAAGGGACAGAGACCCCAGTAGCGGCCCCCTTTTTTCTCAAGCCTGACATACTCCTCCGCCACGGCAATGGCGTCCAGGCGGTTGTTTACTTCATCAATGGTGGATTTGGCGATAAGGCTCAAGGCGGCCGCTCCATCTTTTAGGACCGGTTTTTCACGTAGAGCCGGCCGGCACGGATGTGATCGTCCAGGGTTTTTGAGAAGTAGTGTCTGCCGGCCGCCGCGTCGGTGAGGCGGAAATAGAGAAAATCGCTCCGGACGGGGTGAAAGGCGGCGTCCAGGGCCACAGCGCCGGGGGCGGAAATGGGGCCGGGGGGCAGGCCGGGCCGGATGTAGGTGTTGTAGGGGTCTCTAATTTCGGTGTCCCTGGTGTAGAGCACTTCCGGGTGAGGCCTGTCCTGGATTTCGGTGATCACGTATTCGACGGTGGCGCAGGACTGGAGGGCCATGCCGATTAAGAGGCGGTTGAAAAAAACCCCGGCCATGAGGGGGGCTTCCTCGTCCATCCGGTATTCGCGCTCAACAATGGAGGCGACGATCACCCGCCGGTTAAGCTCTTCCGGGCTAAGGTCCGCTGCCGTACTGTCAATTTCGCTTAGGCGCTTGAAAAAGGTATCGGCCATCGCAGCGACCACACGGGAAGCGGGATAGTCCGCGGGAAAGAGATAGGTGTCGGGAAAAAGGTAGCCTTCCATGGTGGCGCCGGGCACGCGGTAACGGTTCAGTATTTCCGGGTCGGCGGCGGCTTCTAGAAAGGCGCCGGCGGGGCAGATACCGGCCTCGTCGAGGATTTTAGCGGTTTTTTTGAGGGTGACGCCTTCGGGGATCATTACCCGCTGAAGAAGCTGCCTGCCTGAAACGAGCGTGCGGTGAATAGCCATCTGGGTCGCCGGCATCTCAAGCTGGTAGGTTCCGCTTTTGATAAATTCCTTGTTAAAAAACCGGCAGAGCAGGTACCAGAAATGCCGGCTCCGGATCAGCCCCGCCTGTTCCAGCCGCCGGCCCACCGACTGGGCGCTCTCCCCTTTGCGCACTTCCAGGTACACGCCGCCGTCGGCGTCTTCCCTGATGCCGTCCTGCCCTTCCGGAAGAGAAGCGGCGATACCGGAAACGGCGTTGGAGGGGGAAACTTGCGGGGCGGCGTTAAAATACACCACCACCCCCAGGAGCAGGAGGCCGAGGAATATCGCCGCTCCCAGGAGCAGGGCAAGGGTACTGATTATCCGCCGGACTATACGGGGCATTCCTTATACCAGTATCATCCGTCAAAGGCTGAGTTCCAGGCCCTCTGTGGCCAGGCTCAGTTCCATCCCTTTAATATTCATGCGCTCAAGATACCAGCGCGCCGACTGTAGTATGTTATAGAGTTTCCGGTCCGGATAAGCGGGATCATAGTGGAACATAATCATGTGTTTTATCCTCCAGTTGGCGGCAAAGTCCACCGCCATGCTGAACGCGCTGTGGCCCCAGTTGTACTTGTCTATCGCCTCTCCCAGAGTATACTGGCAGTCAAGAACAATGACGTCCGCGTCCTGAAAAAAGACGGTATTTTCGGGGGTTTTCATAAAATCCGAAGCGGCCAGTTCCGTATCGGTCATGTAAATAAAACGCCTGCCGTTTTCTTTCACCATGTAAGAGTAGGAGTCCCCGGGGTGATTCATTTTTTTGCACTGAATGGTGACGTTACCGATAGTTACCGGCGCGTCCATTTGCACAAAACGTTTTTGAGAACCCAGCGCGTCAATACCCACCGGAAAATACGGATCCTTCATCTGGCCGGAAAGTATACCTTTGAGGTTCGGCTTGGGCGAATAAAAATTCGTTTTTACCGAAGGGTCGTAGGCGGGAGCAAAAAAAGGCAGGCCCTGTAAATGATCCCAATGAAAATGGGAAAAAAAGACGTGGTAGCGGGAAGGCTTGGGGTTTTTCCCGCTCTGGGCGGCCCCCAGTTCCCGCATGCCTGAACCGCAGTCAAACACGATCAGTTCCCTGGGATTGTCAAGGCTGACGCTCACGCAGGGGGTGTTGCCGCCCACCGTCCCGAAAAGCCAGGGGGGAAGCCCCGCGAGAAAGCGCTCTTTGCTTTCGGGGCTTTCTATATCCTCAGGGATAACCTGTTCCAGAATGGCCGAGACTTTACTTTTGATCTGGGAAGGCAGTTGGGGCGAAGGCAGCGAGCCGCGGACACCCCAGAAATGAACAAGCATCATATCCCCCTATATACCGGCGGTTCCGCCGCCCGCTCCGCAAGACAGGCCTCAATCCGGTCCCGGCTATGGAGGATCCCGCCGCCTATACCCGGACAGCCCGAAGCGGCCAATTCCCAGGCTGTGGGGGAACTGAGCACGTTCCGCCAAAAGGGAAAGGTTCGGCACTGAACCGGACGGACCTCGTACACCGTACAGCCCTGATCCCAAAAAATACAGTCGTAATTCGACTTTTCTTTCAATGACAGACACTCTCCTCCCCGCTCGCCGGGAACCCAGCGGCAGTAGACCTTTACAAATTCAGTATACCCCATTTGGCGCTCCACTGCCAACAGGGACAGATCCCGTTTCGAAAGAAACACAAAGCCGCTCTCGTGGCGGCAGCAGGCGGAGCAGCGCTTGCAGGAAAAACGGAGACCGGAAGCGAAAAAAGGCTCCATCGCGCTACCATGTTTCCATGGCTTTTTTGAAAGCGGCTTCGGAGGCGCGGATGATTTTCTCGTCTATACAGTAGGCAAAACGCAGCCAGCCGGGTTTGCCGAAGCCGGAGCCGGGAACTCCGAGGATCAGGCGCTGTTTCAGGTGTTCCACAAAGGCCAAATCGTCCGCCATGCCCGGGTTTCGCCGGGGCGGAACCCGGCAAAAGAGGTAAAAGGCCCCTTCCGGCTTGACATACGTTATCCCCGCCGCGTCCAGCGCCGCCATAAAGGCGTCACGCCTGCCCGCGTAGACGTCTACATCCACCCGCGCGAAGGTCAGCTCCGCCACGATCCGCTGCATCAGCGCCGGGGCGTTCACATAGCCCAGGACGCGGGTGGCGTAGATAAGGCCGTTCATCACCTCGTCCTTATCGCCTATGCCGGGGCTGACCGCTATATAGCCGATCCGCTCTCCGGGCAGGGAAAGACTCTTTGAGTAGGAGTTGACCACGATGGATTCGCCGTAGGCGCTTAAAACCGGGGGAACGGCGGTGTTATACGTGATTTCCCGGTACGGCTCGTCCGATACGAGGTAGGGCAGACGGCCGGTTTTCGCGCCGTGTTCCCGCAGCAGGTCCGCCAGGGCGGCGATGGTTTCGGCGGGGTAAATTCTTCCGGTCGGGTTGTTGGGCGAATTGATCAGCACCGCGGCGGTTCCGGGCGAAAGGGCCGCGCCTATGGCGGCGATGTCCAGGTTACAATCGGGAAGGACGTCGACCTCGACGAACTTCCCGCCGTGGTTTCCCACATAGGAACGGTACTCCATGAAATAAGGCCGGGACACGATGACCTCGTCACCAGGATCCAAAATCGTCTTGAATACGGTGTTAAGTCCCCCGGCCGCGCCGGCGGCCATCACGATGTGGGAACCGTCAATGCGTACGTTATGTTCCGCCGAGACTTTCCGGGCCAGAGCCTCCCGCACACGGGGATAACCCGCGTTGGGCATGTACCCGTGGGAGCCTTTTTGGTCCTCTTTGGCCAGTTTCAGAAAGACGCGGTGAAAAGCCGGCGGGGGCTCAACATCGGGGTTCCCGATGGAAAAATCAAACACCCGGTCCGCCCCGTGCTGTTTTTTAAGCTGACTGCCTTCCTCAAACATCTTCCGGATCATGGACGATGAACCCAGGGCCTGCTTTATTCCGGCGGCTATTGCCATTACGACCTCCTTGCGCCTCGCGGCATACTGAATATGAACGCCGTAAGCCTTGCACCCGGGGAGGGAACGCAATGGTGACCCTACCCTGTCACACTCGCGCTTAACGCGAGAATCTACCCTACAGCGACCCCCGGATCACCCTCGCGCAAAACGCGAAGCCGAGGAGGACGGGGTGGAGTCACCCTCGCGCCCGTATCTTTAATATAAATCAAAAACCATGATATAGTAAACCATGAAAAGCGAATTACAGGGGCCGGCGCCCAGTTTGACCGAATGTTTGGAAGCCTCAGGCGGAACGAGAGCGTTGCGTGCCGGAAACGGCGTGTACCGGGAAATCCCCGCCATGCTGCGGGCGGAGTACGGCTCGGAGCGGGTGTTTCTTATTGCCGATGAAAACACCCTGAAAGCCGTGGGCGGGGAATTTGAGCGGGGCCTTTCCGGCGCGGGAATAAGCGTCGCGGGGCGGTATATTTTTCCCGGTGAGCCGCGCCTGCACGCCGATCACGGCCATGTGGAAACGCTGCGGAAAAAGATCGGGGCGGCGGGTGCGCCGCTGGTCCCTGTCGCCGTGGGCGCGGGTACCGTCAACGATCTCGTAAAGCTCGCTGCTTCCGAATTGAATTTTCCCTACCTCTGCGTGCCTACTGCCGCCTCGGTAGACGGCTTTACCTCTTACGGCTCGGCCATTCTCAAAGACGGTTACAAACAGACAATGGCCTGCGAGGCCCCCCGTTGCGTCGTGGCGGACACCACCGTCCTGTCCCGCGCGCCGGCCTACCTTGCCTCATCGGGTTTTGCCGACCTCGCCGGTAAGGTCTGCGCCGGAGCTGACTGGATCATAGCCGATACTGTTGCCGATTTCGGGGCAAAAGGCTCGGAGCGGATAGAGCCGAAAGCCTGGGCAATGGTACAGCACGGCCTTAACGATTTTCTTACACGCTCCGCCGCCGCCGCGGAGGGCGACGAGGAGGCCCTCAGGGTGCTGTTTGAGGCCCTGTCCATGACGGGTTTTTCAATGCAGTATTTACGGAGTTCCCGGCCCGTTTCCGGCGCGGAACACCTGTTCGCCCATATATGGGAAATGGAAAACCTTTCGATTGACGGAAATCCGGTAACGCACGGCCACAAGGTCGGCATCGGCTCCCTGGCGGCCGTTGCCTTTATGGAGATCGTGTTCGCCGATCCTTCAGGCCCCCCTCCCCCGCCGTCCGGTTTCAGGCGGCCAAGCCCGGAGGAACGCGCCGCCGAGGTTTCCGCCGCCTTCGCGGGAAGCCCCGCCCTGGAAGGCGTTCTTAAAACCAGCGCGGAAAAATTCCACGACGAAAAAAGCGCCGCGCGCATAAGCGAAGGGATACGGGACTGCTGGAAGGAACTCCGCGGCAAGGTGCTGGAACAGATAACACCCTACGCCGAATTTAAGGCGCTGTTTGAAAAAGCCCGCTGCCCGGTGCGGCCCGCCGAAATCAACCTTTCCCGCGCCGCCGTAATCGCCTGCGCCCGCCGTGCGCAGATGATCCGCAACCGCTACATCGTCCTGGACCTTGCCTGGGACCTGGGCTGTTTTGAGACGGCGCTGGCACGGATGGAAGAGTCGGAAAGCTATCTGCGCTGAGGATTGCCTCGCTGTTTTAACAGCCTATACCTCAAAACTGTCCACAAAGACGGTTATATCCTTGACAGCAGCTCTCGTGCTTTCCGCCAGGGCGGAAACCTGTTTCGCGCTTTCGTTGATACGTAAAATGCCTTTGGCCATGTCTTCCAGGCTGTCGGCGATTTCAGTTGAATCGGCTTTTAGTTTGTTCATCTCCCGGAGCATGGTCTCGTTCCCGGAGTTAATTTCCTGTGAGCCGGTTTTAACGGATGCGCTGGTATCGTTCATAACTTTAAGGGCATCCAGAACCTGCGCCGCCCCTTCCTCCTGTTCCTTAACGGCGTTATCCACTTCGTAGACCAGCCGCTCGGTTTCGCCGATTCTTTCGGTTACCTGGCTAAAAGCCTGTTCCGATGCTGCCGATCCTTTTACAATGCCGTTTATCGTTTCGGCAATCTGCTTGAGTTCCACGCTTATCTTTTGCGATTCACGTGAAGAATCCTCGGCAAGTTTTCTTATTTCGTCGGCCACCACGGAAAAGCCCCTGCCCGCGTCCCCCGCGTGGGCGGCTTCAATGGCCGCGTTCATGGCAAGAAGATTCGTTTGGGATGCAATGGTGGCGATAATCTTGTTTGCTTCCTGCAGGGATCTTGACTGTTCAACAATATCCTGAACACGCGCCCCGCTTTCCTTTTGAATAATCCCCCCTTCGCCGGCGGCGTCGTGGACCGTTTTGAATTGTTCCCGCATTTTAGTTACCACCGCCCCGATGGATTTAATATTTCCCACCATTTCTTCCACCGCCGCGGATGCCTTGCTGATCCCTTCGGACTGGGTAGTTATGGAATTATCCAGAGACTCGACATTCCCGGCCATAAGACCCACCGCGTCGACGGATTCTTCGGCGCTCTTGAGCTGATTCCCGGCTTTTTCCTTTACCTGTTCCACGCCGTCCGCAATTTGCGTTATTGAAACGGACATGGCCTGGGCGTTATTTTCCAGTTCAACGGCGGAAGCGGAAAGTTCGTACTGGCCGCCTTTTATTTCCCGTATCCCGCTGCCCATGTTATCGCAGAAACTGTTTACCATACCGGCGATGGTTCCCAGCTCATCAACAGAACAAATGAAAATCCGCCTTGTGAGGTCTTTTTTTTCAGATGACAGATTTTCAAGCTGGGCGATAATTGAGCCAAAGAGGACGCCCAAATTCTTTTTTAAGATCGAGGCCAGCCATGTGATTACCATAAAAAATACTGCCATAATAACCAATACGGCAGTCCATGCGCGGCCGCTTACATCATCAATAACTCCCCCGGCATTTGCAATAACAAGCAGAATCACCGAAAAAACGAAAAGAATACATATTAAGGCAACCGCCAGGGGAATAATAAAAAATTTAAGCCCCTGCCGGTGTTCCCGTAAATCACGTGGATACATGCTCAGATTGCAGGACATAAGGGTTTTTGAAACCATACTGTCCGAAAACACATATACAAAGGTGCTTATCAACATTCCCGCGGAAAGGGTTCCGACAAAAAGCGGCGTTTTGATATTCCCGCTTATACCCGCCTTTTCGCCCTGCAAAAAAACCAGCGCAAGGAAGACAAGTTCCAGCAGTATCCCGAAAATTATCACCTTGATGGGGACGGAACCCAGGTTTTTAAGCGCGGTTTCGTATTTACCGCCGGCATCGTTAAACAACTGCGGCGTAAAC
>JAITIC010000031.1 GCA_031279635.1 Treponema sp.
GGGTGACGCAAGTTATGTAATGTATTTAATACATTATCATGTTGTAATACTCCTCGCAAGGGTAGTATTTAATAAAACAATAGGAGCAAACAGTGTATTAATAATCGAAATTATAAAAACAATTTATAAAAGCCAACCAACTGCGCATGATAGAGGGATTATATGGATTTTTTAACAAACAATGATGAAAAATTCCTAAAAAGAAGCAGACTGGCAATGGCTTATGATCAATTATCAGACATCCAAATAAAAAAACAAATTCAGGATGAATATATGCTTTTAATAAAATCTTCAAACTGTAAAGATAAAATGTTACATAGCCACCTCCTGCAATCAATTTTACCGGCGGTTGCCTTTTATCGCGTATTAAATGTAAATGGTTACGATAAAAATAAAATACTTGACAGCATTAGAAATTCACTGTTCTCGGCTGATACTCCAATGGCAAAATATTTTCAAAATATGGGAAAATTACCTTTCTTTTATTCATTGTTTCGTATAATGTGTAAATTATCACTAAAGTTTGTTTATGGGAAATCTGGTTGGGATATGAGATGGAAAATAAATAATTCTCAAGAAATGGCATGGGACTGTCATTCTTGTTTTTACGAGAAAGAATTTAAAAAATATGGTGTTTCAGAGCTTACGATGCTTTTTTGCCAAAGTGATGATTTTATTTATGGCGGTATTCCGAATATTAAATGGGAACGCAGTAAAACAATTGGCGAAGGCGCTAAAATATGTGATTTTAAATTCAAGAAGAATAAGCCTCCGCAGGGCAAGCCCCGCGGTATTTTAAGTGTTGCATTAGTTCGATCGGAGGCTCGTTCGATAGGAAGTTTATTATAATGTCTGGTTTAACACCAAATTTTTGTAAGCGTTGCGTCATTTGAGCCGGAGCAGAGCTTGGCAAGCGCAGCTTGCCTTAGGGTATTAAACCAGACTTTCGAATAAAAAGACAGGCAAAGGGGGAAAAGCGGAAAGTATATTTGATATTAGACAATGCGAAGACGCATCATAGCAAGATATTGACCGGGTGGGCGGAGGAAAACAAAAAGAGGGCAGCGTTATTTTATCTGCTTTCGTACAGCCCTGACTTGAATCCCGACGAGCATATAAATGCGGATGTAAAATACGGGGTAGGTCCAGGACGCCCAAGAGGACAAAGAAGGGCTGAGGGAAGCGGCTGAAGAACATATGAAAATGCTGCGCAAGACGCCGAAACGGATTAGACGATATTTTCTTGATTCGGCCATAGCTTATGCCGCAGATGTCTAAATATATATTGCCCTGTCAGTAATCCCAAAAATTGCCTGAAGGAGAATGTACTCCCCTGGCCGCGTTAACGACAAAACCATGCCAACTGGAGGATGTTTTCGGGAAAGACCTGTTTAATAACCATGTTCTTTTGAGTAAATTCTGCCCAAAAAATACATTTTTGTCGTTTTTTAGACCAAAAATTGTCAAATCTACAGATGAATCAACCTGATTTTGATAGGTTATTGGGCAAGTCTAATATTGTAACGCGCCCGCTCTGGTTTGGTTACAATTTGATCTTGTACAAAAAAATATGCCGTTATATATTAAAATTCTATGGGATCCGCTGAATTTTTTTTAAAATCAACAAGGCTTCCCTTGTGCTGTACGGTGGTCCTTCTCGTTTTTTCCTGCGCTACCGGCTCGTTCGCGAAACTTGACAATGAGGCGGAACATTCCCGTTACGCTGAAAGCGCCGCGCTTTTGGAAAAGAGAAAAAATTCCCTGTACGCGGGTTCAAAGGACCGTGTGCTCTATTTTCTGGACAAGGGTATGCTCAGTCACTACGCGGGAGATTATGAGCAATCTTCCCAGCTCCTTGAAAGCGGCGAACAGGCGATAGAAGCGGCGTATACCAGGAGTGTTACACGGGAAATTGGTTCCTATTTGTTAAACGACACCGTCCTGGAATATCCGGGCGAGGATTACGAGGATATCTACATCAATTCTTTTAACGCGCTTAACTATTATTACCGGGGAAATCTTGAGGACGCCATGGTTGAAATCCGACGGATGAACAACAAGACGGCGCGGCTTTCGACAAAATACAATGTGATTGCCACGACGCTCCAGAAAGAAGCCCTTGAGCTTGGGCAGGGGAATCTTCCCGCCAATCTCCAGGCAGCCGGGAAGTTTACCGATTCGGCGCTGGCCCGCTATCTGGGGATGTTGTTTTACCGGAACGAAGGCCTGTATGATGACGCGCGGATTGACAGCGAGGGACTGCGGCTTGCCTTTGCCAACGCCCCCTCGGTGTACAATTATCCGCCGCCCTCTTCCATTTCCGGCGAACTGAATATTCCCAAAGGCATGGCCCGGTTTAACGCGATTGCCTTTAGCGGACTTTCCCCGGTCAAGCAGAGCCGCGTGCTCCGAATCCCCCTGCCCGGTCCGCGCTGGGTTAAAATCGCCCTGCCGGAGCTGGAACAGCGCGGTTCCGAGGTAACACAAATTGAGGTCGTGTTTGATCACGGCCAGCGCTTCAAGCTGGAACTGCTGGAAGATATTGAAGCGGTAACGCGGGAAACATTCAAGGCCCGTCAAAATGTTATTTATTTAAAATCGATATTACGCGCCATGGTTAAAGGCCTCAGCTCCTCGGCGCTGGATATTGCCGCGCAGGAAGCAGGGGAGGAAGCCGAAATCTCCCTGATTCTCGGCATCCTCAGCATTACCACCCAGATTTTCGCGGAGGCAAGCGAACAGGCGGACCTCCGCATTTCCCGCTATTTCCCCGCCAGGGCTTATGTGGGCGGCGTCAATATCGCGCCGGGGATTTATTCCTTTCAGATAAACTATTACAACGAATCCGGAAAGGTGATCGATTCGATACGCTACAACAATATGCGCATCAGGGAAGACGCCCTGAACCTCGCCGAAGCGGTTTGTCTGAAGTAAGAAGGGGGAAGTCCCCCTCGGGAATTCCGGTTTCAACCACGGACCTTCACGGACAGAACCGATATGATAGCATGTAAGGCGAAAAAATTGCTCCCTCAATTCGTCCGTGGCTGTCCGTGTAGTGCCCACGCAAGCGTGGGCTTGTGGTTATCTTGAATTCGGAATTGTTGAGTCCCCCTTCCCTATCCTGGCAGTTTACCGCTAGAACGGCCTTTCAGCCAGATACTTGTACTCCTTCCATACCCGCTCGGCCTGGGCTTTCGCTTTGCCGAGGAGCGCGTCGGCGCGGTCGGGGCTGGCGGCTTTGAGGCTCTTGAAGCGGACTTCCCTGTACATGAAGTCTTCAAGGCTCGTCACCGGATCCTTCGAGTCAAGCTGGAAGGGATTTTTGCCCCCGGCTTTGAGGCGCGGATCGTAGCGGTACAGGGGCCAGAGGCCGCAGGTAACCGCCGCCTTGCCCTGTTCCAGACCTTTCGACATATCAATACCGTGGTTGATGCAGTGGGAGTAGGCGATGATGATCGAGGGGCCGTCGTAGGATTCCGCTTCGCGGAAGGCCCTGATGGTCTGGGCCATGTTCGCGCCCATGGAGATCTTGGCGGTATATACATAGCCGTAGCTTATGGCCATTGCGCCCAGGTCCTTCTTGGTGATATCCTTGCCCGCCGCGGCGAACTTGGCAATCGCGCCGACCGGGGTGGCCTTGGACATCTGGCCGCCGGTGTTGGAGTAGACCTCGGTGTCCATTACGAGGAGGTTCACATTCCGGCCTGAAGCGATGACGTGGTCAAGGCCGCCGTAACCGATGTCGTAGCCCCAGCCGTCGCCGCCCAGTATCCACACCGAGCGCTTGATGAAGTAGTCGGCCAGCGAGAGGAGCATTTGGGCGGTGGGCCTGGAATCGGCCTTGAGGGCGGCTTTCAACTCGTCCACGTTTTTGCGCTGCTCTTCAATCGCGGCGTCATCGGCCTGGGTATTGGCGAGTATCTTGTCGAGCAGGGCGGCGCAGATGCCTTCGCCCTTGGCCCTGGCGGCCATTTCCCCGGCGTGTACGGCCAGCTTGTCGCTGGTGAGCCGCATGCCCATGCCGAATTCGGCGGCGTCCTCAAAGAGACTGTTGGACCAGACCGGCCCGCGGCCGTCGGCCCGCTTGCAGTAGGGAGTGGTGGGCAGGTTGCCGCCGTAAATCGAGGAACAGCCGGTGGCGTTGGCGATAACCGCCCGGTCGCCGAAAAGCTGGGAGAGGAGTTTTACGTAGGGAGTCTCGCCGCAGCCGCCGCAAGCGCCGGAGAATTCAAAGAGGGGCCGCTTGTAGGCAAGACCCTTGGGAGTGCCAAGGTTGAGTTCCGCAGCGGGGGTTTCGGGCAGGCCCTGGAAGTATTCCCAGACCGCCACCTGTTCGGTGTGGTATTCCGGATCATCGGAATAAGATTTCCAGGACAGGGCGCAGGGCTTGCTCTGATCTTTGGAGACCGGGCAGGCGTTGATGCATACGCCGCATTCCATGCAGTCCTCGGCGGAAATGACCAGGACCGCTTTTTTGCCGTCCACTGCCTTGGGTTTGATGGCGGCGGTCTTGAAGCCCTTGGGGGCTTTTGCCGCTTCGGCGTCGCTCAGGTTCTTCATGCGGATACAGGCGTGGGAACAAACCGCCGAACAGTTGCCGCACTGGATGCAGACATCAGGATTCCACACGGGCACCCGCTCGGCCACGGAGCGCTTTTCGTACTGGGTAGTGCCGGTGGGGAAGGTTCCATCTTCGGGAATTTTGCTTACCGGGAGCTTGTCCCCTTCCTGGATGGACATGGTTCCCAGCACTTCCCTGATCCAGTTGTCTTTGGCCGCGGCAAAGGGTTTTTTCATGTGGATAGCGCCTTCGGTCGAGGAAGGGTACTTCACTTCTTCAACCGCAAGCAGGGCCGCGTCAACAGTCTTGTAGTTTTTCTCGACTATGTCCGCGCCTTTTTTGCCGTAAGACTTCTCGATGAATTTCTTCATATACTTCACCGCTTCGTCCTGGGGCAGCACACCCGAAATTTTGAAATAGGCGGCCTGCATGACCGTGTTTATCCGGTTGCCCATGCCGCTGTTACGGGCAATCTCGGCGGCGTCAATCACAAAAAACTTTACCTTCCTGTCGATGATCCGCTGTTGGGCTTCCACTGGAATTTCTTTCCATATATCGGCCGCCTTAAAGGGGCTGTTGAGGAGGAAGGTGCCGCCCTCCTTGATATTGGCCAGCATGTCGTAGGTTTCCATGTAGGAGAACTTGTGGCAGGCCAGGAAATCCGCCTTGGTGATAAGGTAGGGCCGCCGGATGGCGCCCTTGCCGAAGCGCAGGTGCGAAACGGTGAAGCCGCCGGACTTTTTGGAGTCGTAGGAGAAATAGGCCTGGGCGTTCAGCTCCGGTTTTGCGTCGCCGATAATCTTGATCGAGTTTTTATTCGCGCCTACCGTGCCGTCCGAACCGAGGCCGTAGAACATCGCCTCGTTCATGCCCTCTTCGGCCAGCACAAAGTGCTCGTCGTAGTCCAGGCTCTTGCCCTGCACATCGTCCTTGATGCCCACGATGAAGTTTTCAACCTGCCTGCCCGAAAGGTTTTCGTAAACGGCCTTGACCATGGCGGGGGTGAATTCCTTGGAACCGAGGCCGTAGCGGCCGCCGATGATCCGGGGGAACTGGAATTTCCAGGGGGCGTTTCCCCGCTGGGTAACAATCCCGCAGGCGCTGACCACGTCTTCGAAGAGCGGCTCGCCCAGGGCGCCCGGATCTTTGGTGCGGTCCAGCACGGCGATGGATTTTACCGTGGTGGGCAGGGCCTTTACAAAGAGTTCCACATCAAAGGGCCGGTAAAGCCGCACTTTGATCATGCCCACTTTCTCTCCCTTGCTGTTCAAATAATCCACGGTTTCTTCGCAGGTATCCGCGCCGGAACCCATGATGACGATTACCCGCTCGGCGTCTTCCGCCCCGTGGTAGTCAAACACGTGATACGAGCGCCCGCTGAGTCTGGCGTACTTGTCCATCTCGGCCTGCACGATCCCCGGTACTTTTTCGTAGTAGCGGTTAACCCCTTCCCGGCCCTGGAAATAGGTGTCCGGGTTTTGGGCCGTGCCCCTGATCGAGGGACTCTCCGGGGTAAGTCCCCGCAGACGGTGGGCGCGCACCATCTCGTCGTCGATCATCTGGCGCATCACCTCATAGGAGATCTCCTCGATCTTTTGCAGCTCGTGACTGGTACGGAAACCGTCAAAGAAGTGGAGGAAGGGCACCCGCGCGCGCAGGGTAGAAGCGTGGGCGATAAGGGCCAGGTCCATCACTTCCTGCACGTTGTTGGAAGAGATCATTGCCCAGCCGGTCTGACGGCAGGCCATCACGTCCTGATGATCGCCAAAAATCGAAAGGCTGGAAGTAGCCAGCGCCCGCGCGGCGATATGGAAGACCGTGGATATCAGCTCACCGGCGATCTTGTACATATTGGGGATCATCAGCAGCAGGCCCTGGGAAGCGGTAAAGGTGGTGGAAAGAGCGCCGGTGGTCAAGGCCCCGTGCACCGCCCCCGCTGCCCCCGCTTCGGACTGCATCTCCACAACCTCGGGGATGCTTCCCCACAGGTTTTTGCGTCCCTGGGCGGAAAATTCATCCGAGAATTCCCCCATCGGGCTGGAAGGGGTAATCGGATAAATCGCGATTACCTCACTCAGCGCGTGGGCCACATAAGCCGCGGCGTTGTTACCGTCAATCATAACCATGTTTTTTTCAGCCATTCTATTCCTCAGTATTGGTAGGATACTGTTATTCTAGCCTTTGGCGGAGAAAGTTTCAAGTATAATAGTATAGTTATAGTATAATTCAAGGAAGAAAACTTCTCTCCCTTTCCTTGACACCCTCCTCCCCCTTATGCCATTATCGCGTATGGAAACCCGCGATATTTTCCGCAACATTTCGCCCATCGACCACCGGTATTCGCTTTCCGAGCAAAACGTTTTTGAAGCGCTCACGCCCTGGCTTTCCGAGGAAGCCGCGCTTACCGCCTGCGTGAAGGCGGAGATTGCCCTTGTCCGCGCCCACCTTGAGGCGCGGGGCAGGCTCGACGATGCGGCAAAGGCGGCGCTGGAAAAGGCCGCCGGCGAAGTGCGGCCCGGCGAAGTATACGCCGAGGAAGAGAAAACCCGCCACAATATCAGGGCGCTTGTTAATGTGCTCAAACGGAAAGTGCCGGCGGAGTTTGCGCCGCTGGTGCACCTGGGCGCGACCAGCGCGGACATTCTGGACACAGGCCTTTCCTGGCGCATGGCCGGCGTGTTCCGCGAGGCGGTTTTACCGCTGCTCAAAAGGCTGGAACGCTTGCTCTGTGATTTTGCCGGACGCGAAGCGGAGACGCCGCAGGTGGGCCGCACGCACGGGCAGCACGCGGTGCCCATCACCCTTGGCTTCGCTATCGCCGAATATGTTTCCCGCCTGGGAAAATCAATTCTGGAAATCGAAAAGCGCGCGAAGGAATTAAAGGGCAAACTCGCCGGCGCGGTGGGCGCGTACAACGCCTCAAGCATGATCGCGCGGGACCCGGAAGCGCTTGAGCGCCGCTACCTCGCGGAACTCGGCCTTGAGCCTTCGGAACATTCCACGCAGCTTGTGGAGCCAGAGTACCTGCTCAGGCTGCTGTTGGAATGTAACGTCGCCTTCGGGATCATCGCCAACCTTGCCGACGATCTCCGCAACCTGCAGCGCAGCGAAATAGGCGAAGTGAGGGAAGGCTTTGCCGCGGATCAGGTCGGCTCGTCTACCATGCCCCAGAAACGGAACCCCTGGAACTCGGAGCACGTTAAAAGTTTGTGGAAAGCCTTTATGCCGAGGGTCAACACGTTCTTTATGGATCAAATCAGCGAGCACCAGCGGGACCTTTCCAATTCGGCAAGCCAGCGTTTTATCGCCGATTATGTCGCCGGTTTCTGCCTGGCGGTTTCCCGCATGACCGCCGTCATAGAAGGCCTCAGCGCCGACCGGGAACGCCTGCTCGCGAACCTGCGGGGCAGCGGTATACCCGGCGGCATCCTCGCGGAACCAGCGTATATTCTGCTGGCCGAAAGCGGCGTTTCCGACGCCCACGAAGTGATCCGCAAAATCACCCTCAAGGCAGAGCGGGAGCGCCTGAGTTTTGCCGAAGCCCTGGCCGCGGAGCCTGAAGCGCTCGGCAGGATCGCCGGCAAAATGACGGAGCTGGGCCTCGCCGCTTGCCCTGATGAAGCGCTGTCCTTCTTTGAGCAGCCGGAACGCTACAGCGGCCTTGCGGCAAAAAAGGCGAAGGAATTGGCGGGGAAGTACCGCGGGTTGATGTAAGGGAGAGGGACGCGGGCGGCACAGACTAAAAAGGCACTCCGCAGGGGCGCAAAGGAGCGATAATCATGCCGTTAGATTTTACCGTTACAGACATGAAGCACAAACTCACGGTCAAGTTCGTGCGCGCCACCCTGCGGGCGTGCACGCAGAGCAGCGCCAAAGGGACCGCCGCCTTACTGAAAACGTCAGGGAAATGCACTCGGAGTTCCGCCTGATCGCCCGTGTGTAAGTAACCGGCGTCCGGCGCGGACGGGAAGGGACCTTCCGCCGGAACGGACATACCCGCCGGCCTTCTGCTTTCTATGGCCGGCCAGTTTATCGCCTGTTCGCTGGGGAACATGGACCAGGCGGAAGAACGGGAACCCCGCGCCGAAACAGGCGCCTGGCACCTTGTGTCAGTCAAAGAGGGGCTGTAAACGAAGTACAAAAACGGCTGTTTTTTGAGGGTTCCGGCGGACAGCTTTCCCCTTTTTACGGTTCATTTCCGCGGTTGTCCCCCCGCTCCCCCTCCTTATCCCCTGTTT
>JAITIC010000072.1 GCA_031279635.1 Treponema sp.
CACGGCTACAACCATTTTGCGGTAAAGGCAAAGATATACATGGCTTCACTGAAGAGGGCGATGGAATTACTGTCTGCTTTTAACATGGGGGATAATGGCGCTCTTGCGTAACATGAGTTATAAACAATCCTATCGGATATTTGTACTATGGTCGGCAGTCGGTACATTATCCTTATCAATAGGATGATAATGGCTGGCGGAGAAGAGTTACGGTCAATTTTAAGCGTGAATATCAAGCAACTCCGTGACAGGCTGGGGCTTTCGCAGGCGATGCTGGCCGAAAGGGCGGGCATATCCATCACCTTTTTGAGCGCCATTGAACGGGAGAAAAAATGGCCGTACCCGGAAACCCTGACAAACATTGCGGACGCTTTGGGAGTCGACGTTCACGAGTTATTCAAACCCAAAGAAGAAACCATATCAAACGAGGTTGTCACCGCCATCAACAAATGTCTTGACGATGTTTCCCTAAGCATAAGGCAAAATATCAACAAGGCGATTCTACAGTCCGTGGAAAACATACGCGAATACTACACCAGGGGAATCGGCGAACAGTCCGGGGGCAACAGCATTAAAACGTAAAAGCGGCGTATCCCACAAAGGAGTCGGGAATCTCCCCTTCGCCGAGCGGCGCGTCGGCGCTGGTGGCGTATTCCAGGAGCCGGGGGGAGGGCGCGCCTGACGCGGCGGCGAAACCCAGTGCGCCCAAAACCGCGCCGGCGGAACAACTTGAGCGGTCCTGTTCGGCCCGCTCAAGCACGGCGGCGGGGTCATTTGATTCCACCGCGCGGATAAAAACGGCGTCGTTCACTTCGCGCACCCAGCGCAGGGCAGAAGGGCCGTTGCCTTTGGGCGCGAAGCCGTAGTTCGCCCCATAGTGGGTCAAGTCGGTGGAGGCCGCTGCCGCAAGACGCCTGCCCAGTTTTTCCGCCGCGCGGGCGATGGCCCTGCCCGTCTCAAAACTTGAAAATTCCGCGGGAAGCCTGACCCAGAGCAGCATGGCGCGGGGGAAGAAAAAGCGGACCATGGGAAGGAGTACTTCAACGGTATTGTCGCGGTAGCGGTCTTCCGTTCCGTTCAATTCTTTGAGCAGCGGTTCCCGCAATTCCGCGTCTATGGGCATATTGCCGAGGGGGGTGCGCGCCGCGTCTTCCAGGGCAAAAAGGGGCGGCATCCCCGCGGGGAGGTGGCCGCCCAGAACCGCCACGGTTTCCGCCTGCCGGTCAAGGCTTGACACGGCCCCCGCGGCTATACGGCCCGAGTAGAACCAGCCCGCGTGGGGGGCGATGGCGGCGCAGGAACGGCCTTCCCGCGCGGCGAAAGGCGCCAGGAACCGCTCTATTTCAGCGGCGGAACGGGGGTACCAGCCCGCCGGCAGGGAAAATTCTCGTAAATTCATCACAATTGCCTCATTTAATTCTAGCAGAAACATACCGAATATGTATATAATACCCTATGCAGCAAAAGAGCGTTTCCAATAAAACCCCGATTATAAGCGTCGTGATAGCCGCGATTTGTATCGTCGTCTATGTCGCGGCTATGGTTTCCGCAGTGCTGAGAATCTATATCAACGTTGAACAGCGCCGCACCGTTGCTGAAAAGGAATTCTTCGACATCGCCGATCTTGCCTCCTCGGCGGGAGTACTCGGTTTTATGGACGAGCCTTTTGTTGAAACCATTACCGACGCCCTGACTATGAGCGCCACTCTGGAGGCGATTATCATCACCGGCCCCAACGGGGAATACGCCTTTGAGCGGGAACAGGGAAAGGCGGTCAACTGGGTGAACAATTCCCCCCGCTTCAGGAGCCGCTTTGATTTTTTAAGCCAGTCCCTGTACCAGCCACTGCATATTGCGGGCCTGCGGAATGTGAACATACAGGCCGTGGCAAGCGCCGTGGATTACCGTATCCTTACCAGTATTTTGAAGCAAACCCTGATCCTGGTGTTGGCAGGCCTCGTGCTGGCCTTTTTCACCCTGCTTATGGAATCGCTCCTCGGCAAATCCGCGGAGAAGCGCCGTTACACGCCATCTTTTGACGCGGAAGACCGGGCGGCGGAGCCTGTCAGCGAAACCGGAACCGCGTTTTCCGGGGAGCCGCCTCCCGTGGGGCAAGCCGCTGCTTCGCAGGAGGCTGCCGCCCAAGCTCCTCAAGAGTTTGAGCTTCCGCCGCTGCCGGAGGATGAATTCAGCGAACCGCCCGCCGATGAAGGGGAACAGGATGAGGAAAGTGTCGCGCCGCTCAAGGGGCTTTATTCGCCCCGGAGCGGCGTCGGCTGGGATACGTACATGGAGGACCGGCTTGAGTCGGAACTGCATCGCTGCGCGTCGGCCGAGCAGGACCTGGTTTTTATCGTGATGGAAATTATTGATTTGGGATTTCAGGGCGATGATTTTTACAAACACTTCGCCGAGGACGCGGCGCGTTTCTTCACGCCGAGGGACCTGATCTTTGAGCGGGGGGAACAGGGCTTGGCGGTGATCTACCCCAATATCGATCTGGAAACAGGATTCGCGAAAGCCGATGAATTCCACAACTGTGTTATGGAAAAATATCCGGTGTACCTCAAGGCAAAAAAAGATCTCTGTATGGGCATCTCTTCCCGCGCGGGGCGCCTTGTTGACGCCGGGCGGCTGATGTTCGAGGCAGGTGAAGCGCTGGAGCGGGCTTTAAGCGACCCCGTCTCCCACATCGTGGCCTTCAAGAGCAACCCCGATAAATACCGGGCCTTCGTTGCTTCTCAAAAAACGAAGCGCTCCTGAACAGACACCCGGCGGCCCGGCGGGTTTTGAAAAGACTCTGATAACGAGAGAGACAAGTTGAGGAAAAAACAGATGGTATGAAAAAAAACAACCCGATCAAATCTCTTCCTCTGGAATCTGAGCAGATACAGCAAAAAACCGTAGTGGCCCAGGCAATGGAAAAAATCCGGGAACTTATCACATCGGGTTTTTACAAGCCCGGTGATAAAATTCCCACCGAACAGGAACTGGCCGAACATTTCGGGATAGGCCGTTCCTCCATTCGGGAGGCAATCAAAATATTCCAACACATGGGCATCCTTGAATCACGGGTTCCCAAAGGAACTTTTCTCTGCGACCGTTCCCAAATTTCCACAGAGGCGATTTCCTGGTCTTTGCTCTTGGGATCGGATGATATGTGGGAGATTCTCGAACTGCGGCAGATCATTGAAGAGACAGCCTTCCTCACATTTATAACTAAATATATTCAAAAACCGTCATCGTGCCGGTCTGTTATAGAGGCCCTGGAAATGGAAGTGAAAAACATGAAAACCGCTTTTACCGAAGGTTCCATAGAAAAACTCAGCCAGGCTGATTACAATTTTCATAGCATCATAATCCGGGAAGGAAACAATAACCTCTTTCTGGCTATCTTCAAAATTCTCAACGCTTTTCTGGAAGAAGAGATACGCAAAACCTATTTTGCCATAAAGAATTTGCGGGATGTCTCAAAAGATCACCAGGAAATCATAGACGCTATAAAAGCCAAAGTCCCGAAAAAAGCCGTCATGCGGCACAGTTCCCATTTTTTCAGAATCCGGGGACTTTTGACCCCCGGCGCCCTGCCAAAGGCATAGCGGGCTATCGCCTGTGTTCGGGCTGCCCTCCGATACCAGCCCTGCGGTACGCAAAAATGCTTCAAGGCCGGCAGACTTGCCGGAACAGCGACGACGGATGTTTTTTTAAAATTTTGTAAAATTTTTGTTGACAGGTGAAAATTCCCGTTGTATCATCATCTATATGATGGAATGTATGATAATAAGATTATATGGATTTTACGGAAGGGGAAATTTATGACATCAAGGGAGAGGGTCCTTGCCGCTATTGACCGGAAGCCGATAGACAGAATCCCGCTGGACATGGTTATCACCTATTCGGCGTTTTACAAGCTGGCAAAGTACATGAGATGGGATCATCTCAAGGTCGAGAGCGCCAATATTTACGGCGTTACCTATACTGATCCGGAAATGGCTTTAAGGATGAATCTTGACTGTATATATGTAGGCCTTAATCCGCCGTCGCCGACAGCGCCGCTTCGGTACGGAATCGACAAGGAATACACCAACGAGTTCGGCCAGATTTACCGCATGGTAACCCAGCCCAATGGTACAATTGAGTATGAGTTCATCAATAACCCGCTCAAAGATTTTACCTTGGAAGATTTTGAAAACTGGGAACTCCCGAATCCGGAAGACGATGCGGTATTTGAAGGCCTCGAGGAGAACTGCAGGTATATTTACAATAATACCGACCTGGCTATTGCCGCGAACTTCGGCGCTTCCTTTTTTAACGCTCCGAGTTTTATGCGCAATATGGAAGTCTATTTTGTGGATATGGGAGAGGAACCTGAGATAATCGAACTTATCACGAAGAAGTTCCTGGACTACTACACAAAAATGTACAACAAAGCCCTGGATATTGCTGGCAAATATATCAGTTTCATCAGGACAGACAATGACGATTTCGGCACCCAGCAAGGTCCCATGATTTCCCTTTCCAGTTTTAGGACCCTTTTTAAGCCGTATTTTAAACAGTTTTATGACAGCATCAAGGCGAAGTTTGCCCAGGTTAACCCGGACGGCAGGCTTATGAAGCACAGTTGCGGGGATAATACCATCTTTCTCGATGATTTTATCGAGATAGGCGTTGATTTGCTGGATCCCCTGCAACCACTGGCGGGAAAGATGAGCCGGGAATTTCTTTCGCACTACCGTGGAATGATCTCTTTTCACGGCGGTATTGATACCCAGAAAGTGCTGCCTTCCGGGACGCCAGAAGATGTATATGCGGATGTAAGGGATGCGATACGGCATCTCGCGTCGCCGACGGGTTATATCTGCGCTTCGGCGCATCACATACTCGGCGACGTACCGCCCCAGAACGTCATCGCTCTGCGGGACGCAGTACTGGAAATGGGGCAGGTTAAAGACGGCAGGCTTGTAAACCTGGAGCCTTCCTTATAACCCGGTTAGCGCGGACCTTGGTCCGAAGGGAAAAGCTCCCTATATATGGGCTTTGCAAAATCCGGAATGCTTTCCGGTAGGGTATTTCGGATTTTGACATTAATATTCAGAAGGAGAAAGAGTTATGAAAAAATTGTTGATCGTAGCGGTACTTTTGCTGGCGTGCGTGTCGCTCTTTGCGGGAGGCAGAGGGCAAAGCGCCGTCCCGGATTCGACGGCTTCCGATGGATTTGACGCGTCCTGGAATGCATCGCCGACTATCAAGCTTGGGGTGGCTATCACCCTGACCGGGACTCAGTCCAACCCGGGCAAACATTCCGAACAGGGCGTCGATATCGCGGTGGAGCAAATCAACGCCGCTGGCGGCATCCACGGCAAGAAGATTGAACTCATTAAGTACGACGATAAAGGCCAGCCGGCGGAAGCGCTGAAGGCCATTACCCGTCTCATCGAACAGGACAAGGTCCATATCATTATGGGGCCTCTTTCCAGCAACAGCGTTATGGCCGTCGGGGAATATGTAAATGACGCCGAAGTTCCGGCCATTGGCGTAGCGGTCGGTATCGTATGGCTTAATCAGGGATGGACATACTATTTCCGTTCCAGTGCCAATACCGGCGTTACGGCTACTACCCTCTTCAAAACGATAAAGGAAAGCGGCGCCAAAACGATGGGCTACTTCAACATCAACGAAGAATTCGGCAACAACTTCATAAAGGATATGGACGGCCTGATTGCGGCTGACGGCAATAAAATTGCGGTTACTGTTCAGGAAAAGTACAAGGACGGGGATACGGATTTTACCGCCCAGTGCGTCAAGATCAAACAGGCCGATCCCGATTGCCTGTTTGTGGCTTCATGGTCCAACGATGCCGGCCAGCTTATCAAGCAAGTCCGCGCCGCGGGTTATGACAAGCCAATCTACGGCGACACCGCGTTTTCCGCGGCGCCGGTTCGCCAGATTGCCGGCGCGGCAACAAACAACTGTTTCTTCGCCAATGCCTATGTGCTGCCGGATTCGATAGCGGATATTGACACCAACCCGTCCTTCGCGGGAAAGGCCATCAATGGCTACCTCAAGGCTTATGTCGCCAAGTACGGCGATGTTCCCAAAGAGGACAACGCCTACCGTTCCTACGACGCCATCAATATCTTCGCGAAAGCCATCGGCAACGCCAAAAGCCTGAAAGGATCGGACATCCGCGACGCGATTCACGCGATTTCCGACTATGATGGAATTCTCGGCAGAATGAACTACGCGCGATTCCCCAACGGCGAGTGTGTTGACGAAGTGGCCATGTGGGAGATAAAAGACGGTAAGGTCATACCGTACCGGAGATAAGCAGAGTTCCGGTTTTTTTGCAAAATGTTCCGTATTTTGCGGCTTTAATAGGAAGTTGTTCGGAAACTTCAGTTTCCGAACAACCCCTTTTTATAACTTAGAGGTTATCCATGTTTTTACCGCTTTTGGTGGGCGCCCTCATGATCGGCGCTATTTACGGTTTAATGGGACTTGCGTGCAGCCTCATTTACCGGGCCTCGGCGCTTATGAGTTTTGCCCAGGGAGAGTTCCTGATGATGGGAGCGTTCCTCGGCCTTATCCTGTTCCGTGATAACCGGGTTCCGTACCTGATAACCCTGCTTATCTGTATCATGACGATGCTCCTCGCGGGTTTTCTTATGGAACGTTTCATAATCCGCATTATTCTGAACAAGGGCGGGAGGGCGATTCAGATAGTGCTGGTTACTATGGGGATTTCCATTTTACTGCAAAATCTGGCGGTAATTTTCCTGTACAGCGACGTGCAGATGTTCCCTCCCATCCTGAATGTTCATTACATAGATTTTGGCCTTGTCCGCATTGCCCCGGAATCCATCATGGGCGCGGGAATGGCCATTGTATTCATGATCCTCCTACAGTTTTTTATGACAAAGACAAAAATGGGAACCGCCATGCGCGCCGCCGCCCAGGTGCCGGATGCGGCTTCAGTATGCGGCATAAACGTTTCCTTTACCAAGGGACTCACCTGGGGCATTTCAACCATGCTGACCGCTATGGCAGGTTTGATGATAGGCCCGGTGTACGGCGTACAACCGGCCATGGGTTATACTATCGGGCTTAAAGGATTTGCCGCCGCGGTTATAGGCGGTTACGGAAATATGCTGGGCGCCGTCATAGGCGGTTTTTTCATGGGTTTTGTTGAAACCATGGCGGCGGGGTACATAGCCTCGGATATGAAGGACTTTGTTTCCTTCTCCATATTAATTGTCTTCCTGCTTGTCAAGCCTACCGGTATTTTTAACGCGAAAATAATAGAGCAATAAGGCGGCACGGAAATGAAAAGCGGGATTTCCCTGTTATCAAAAAAGCGAAACCATGTGTGGGCGGTTGGCGTAATTCTTTTTGTTTTTGCCATTCCCCTGTTGTTTCCGGAACAAAGATATATCATGGTACTCCTTACGACCATCTCCATTAATATAATCATTTGCTCCGGCCTTGATATTCTGTATGGTTATTCGGGACAGATTTCCATGGGCCACGCCGCTTTTTACGCGATGGGGGCTTACGGTTCGGCCATTCTGTCGAAAACGGTTGGCTTAAGTCCCTGGCTGACCATTTTTATCGTCAGCACGTTAACCGCCGTCTTTGCCTTTCTGTTCGCGCTGCCGGTAACAAAACTGGTATTCATGTTTCTTTCCCTGGTTACCATCGCCCTGGGGGAAGTGGTTTACCAGAGTATAGTCGTCATATTTCCCGATTATACGGGAGGCACGATAGGTTTTTCCGGCATACCCAGATTTAAGATAGGGGATTTTGTCATTCGGGAAAGACCACACTATCTGATGCTGGTGCTGGTATTCACGGTACTTGCCATAATAATGAAGCAGATGCTGATAAAATCCAGAGTCGGCAGGGCGCTTATCGCCATACGGGAAAACACCACAGCCGCCGGCGGCATGGGTATCAATGTCAAGTTTTACAAGTCCGTTGCCTTTGCCGTAAGCGCGTTTTACACCGCGCTTGCCGGCGCGCTGTACGCCCATTTTGTTGGTTACATAAGCCCGGAGACTTTTAACCGCGCCCAGTCGGCCATGTTTATCACCATGATCCTCTTTGGGGGCAACGGTACGCTGGCCGGACCGATTCTGGGAGCGGCAATTCTGAATCTCTTCAGCGAAGTGATACAGGCCTTTGGCCGGTATCAGATGTTTTTCTACGGTTTTCTTATTGTATTTGTGGTTATGTTCGCACCCCAAGGCCTTATGGGAATCATCAACTACATATACCACTTTTTTACCGGAAAAGTAAAACCGGCAAAGGCCAAAGGAAGCGCCGATGATTCTGCAGGTGAATGATCTTGTCATGCAATTCGGCGGTTTGGCTGCCGTTAATCATGTTTCTTTTGAGGTTCCCGATAAAACCATCTGCGCGTTGATTGGACCTAACGGCGCGGGAAAGACCACCATATTCAACATGATTTCCGGCGCGCTTGTTCCTACTTCGGGAAAAGTTGTTCTTGAGGAAAAGGAAATACAGGGACTGCTCCCGTATAAAATCAACAACCTCGGTATTGCCCGGACATATCAAAACATCAACCTGTTCCGCAGCATGACGGTATTGGAAAACGTCATGGTGGGTATGCATTCCCGTTTACATTCCAATTTCTGGAGCAGCCTGTTCCACCTGCCCGGTGAACGCCGGGAAGAGCGTGAAATGATGGAAAAATGCCTCCATTTAATTGAATACGTCGGCCTGAAAGACAGGGTACACGATGTTTCCAGAAATTTGTCTTACGGGAATCAACGCCTGCTGGAAATAGGCCGCGCCCTGGCAAGTTCGCCGTCATTGCTGCTGCTTGACGAGCCCGCCGCCGGCATGAATACCACTGAAAAGCGCACCCTTTCCGCCCTGATCCGGAAAATCCAGCATGATTATCAAATGACTATTCTTTTGGTAGAACATGAAATGCGTCTGGTAATGGAAGTCGCGGAAAATATCTTTGTCCTTAATTTCGGAGAAAAAATCGCCGAAGGCACTCCCGATGAGATTCAATCGAATGAAGCCGTCATTACCGCGTATCTTGGGGGAGGCAAAAAATAATGGACCCTATTCTGGAACTCAAAGATATCTGTTTTGCCTACGGCGGCATTCAGGCCCTGCGCGGAATTAGCCTGAAAATCTTCCCCGGTGAAATTATTGCGCTCATCGGCGCCAACGGCGCGGGAAAGACCACTACCCTACAGTGCATTTCAGGTCTCCTGGGAAAGCCAAAATCCGGCGGCGTCTACTTCAACGGACAGCTTTTAAGCGGGAAGAAACCGCATGAAATTTCCCGGATGGGCGTGATTCAGATACTTGAAGGCCGTAAGATTTTCCCCCATCTTACGGTACGTGAAAATCTTGAAATGGGCGCCTATACCGGAAGGGGCGATTTTTCCAGGGATTTGGAAGAAATGTACGAACGGTTTCCGCGGTTGAAGGAGCGCCACAATCAGATGGGAGGCACTTTATCGGGCGGGGAACAACAAATGCTGGCTGTTGCCCGCGCGCTGATGGCGAAGCCTAAAATTCTCATGATGGATGAACCTTCTCTGGGCCTCGCGCCCCTGATTGTTGAAGGGGTGTTTGAGATCATCAAAAAAATAAATGGGCAAGGCATACCTATTCTCCTTGTGGAACAAAACTCAAAAATTGCTTTGGAAGTCGCGTCCCGGGGGTATGTCCTTGAGACGGGAAAAATTGTTTTGGAAGATGACGCGAAGAATCTGCTGCATAATGAGGAAGTTATCAAAAGTTATCTTGGCGGCAGGGGATAAACAGCGGGAGGAAACAGCGGATGAATACAATGAAAGCCCTGTATATTGTTGAACCCATGAAAATGGAAATGCGGGAACTGTCCGTACCGGTCATACAGTCTCCCGACGAGGTATTGGTCCAGGTCATGATGGCGGGAATCTGCGGCTCCGATATGCATAACTACATGGGAGAATCTTCGGGGATAGCCTATCCCCTGGTTGCGGGGCACGAAATGGCCGCTCTGGTTCTGGAAACCGGTTCAGGGGTACAGGGCCTGGAAGCGGGGGATCATGTGGTCCTGGACCCGGTCATGTCCTGCGGGTACTGTTACCCCTGCTCAATCGGGCGGAGTAACGTATGCGAAAACCTCAAAGCCAGGGGATCGCATTATGACGGCTGTATGCAGGAGTATATGGTTCTGAAGCGCCGGACGATCCATAAAATAGAGCGGTCTATTCCCTGGGAAAAAGCCGTTTTGGCGGAACCCTTTACCATTGCCGCCCAGAGTAGTTCCCGCGCCGCGGTAAGCGCGGGAGATACGGTATATATAAGCGGCGCTGGTCCCATCGGTCTGTGTATTCTGATGATGTGCAAACTCCTGGGCGCCACGGTGATTACTTCCGATATTATCGCTTCACGGCTTGCATTGGCGTCAAAGCTGGGCGCGGATCATCTAATCAACCTGAACACCGAAGATCCTTTCGTGGCGATAAAAAAACTGCCCGGCATACACGGCGTAACGGTTGCCTTTGACGCCGTTGGGCATCCGGCGATTTTTGCCCAGCTTGTCAAACTGGCGCTGCCCACCGCCAGGATCCTCTGCATGGGCTTTAGCTCCGAACCGTCACCGGTTTCCCTGGTGGATATAACCAAGAAGGAACTTACCATTTTAGGTTCCCGAATGAGCGTGAACCAGTTTGAGCGCGTCATCAAACTAATGGAAGACGGCCGGCTTGATGGAACGCCGCTCATATCAAGTATCTTTGATTTTAAGGACGGAGTGCGGGCTTTTGAGGAACTGCGGGAAAACAAAGCCGCCCATTGCAAGGTTTTGCTCCGGATCAATGACTAAAGGAGGATAATGATGAACGGTACTGAAGGACGAACTCCGCTCCATTCCATGACGCTGACAAGCCCGACGGAATTCTGGAATGATTCATGTTCTATCAGCGAACTAAGTTATGCTATAGAGAACGGTGCGACCGGAGGGACCAGCAATCCTATCATTGTAGGACAGGTTCTGAAAAAGGAATTTGAAACCTGGAAACCGCGGATCGTGGAAATCATTAACCAGAATCCCACCGCGTCGGAGGAAACAGCCGCGTGGAAAATAATGGAAGAAATCACCGTGAACGCTTCCAAAATGCTCAAGCCGATTTACGACAAAAACAACGGGCGCAACGGCAGGCTTTCCATACAGGTTAACGGGCAGCATTATAGAAACACCGGGGCGATGGTGGAACAGGCGCTCCATTTCAATTCCCTTTATCCCAATAATAATATCAAGGTGCCGGTTACCAGGGCGGGCGTGGAAGCTATTGAGGAGCTTTCCTTTCAGGGCCTAAGCGTCAACGCGACCGTATCTTTTACCGTGGCCCAGAGCGTCGCGGTGGCGGAGGCCGTAGAAAGGGGCATGGAGCGGCGCAGGAAAGAGGGAAAAGAAACTTCCACCATGAGCCCGGTTTGTACGGTGATGGTCGGCCGGCTGGATGACTGGCTGAAGGTGATCGCGGGCAAGAAGGGGATCATCACCAATCCCGGTTATATTGAATGGGCCGGCGTCGCGGCGGCAAAAAAAGCTTACCGCATTTTCAAAGAGCGGGGTTACCGTACAAGGCTCCTTAACGCCGCTTATCGTAACCATTTCCACTGGTCTGAATTTATAGGCGGTGATATGTCCATGACAATTCCCTATGAGTGGCAGAAAAAATTTAACGCTTCTGATGTGGAGGTGAAACCCCGTATTGATGATCCGGTAGATCCCGCGATCATCGCCGAACTGGAAAAAAAATTCCCCGATTTCCGCAAGGCCTACGACGAGAAAGGAATGCGGCCTGAGGAATTTGAATTTTTCGGCGCTGCCAGGCGGACGTTGCTTTCTTTTATCAGCGGTTATATGGAACTCCTGGGTCTTATCAGAAACATCATGATCGTTGATCCCGATGTAAAAGGCGAATGAAACCATCTTTAACAAGGAGAAAGAAATGAAAACGCTTAAAAATTATATCAACGGCAAATGGGTTGATATTGAAGGAGATTCCTATATAGACGTGGAAAATCCCTCCACCGGCGAGATCATCGCCCGGTCGCCTTTAACAAGCCGGGAAGAGGCGGATCATGCCATTGAAGCCGCCCACGCCGCGTATCTTTCCTGGAAGAATGTGCCGGTGGCCCGGCGGGTCGCCCCGCTTTTTAAGCTGCTTTCGCTCTTGCAGGAAAATGAAGAAAAAATCAGCCGGACGCTGGTGGAAGAAATGGGCAAGTCCCTTCCCGACGCCAGGGCGGAAATGAAGCGTATTTTTGAAAATATTGAAGTTGCCTGCGGTATGCCCGTGCTCCAGCAGGGGAACAAACTTATAGGCTGTTCTTTTGACATGGACGGGGAAATTATCCGGCTGCCCCTGGGGGTTTTTGGCATGATCGCCCCCTTCAATTTTCCGGCGATGGTGCCGTTCTGGTTCCTGCCTTACGCTGTCGCATCCGGAAATACTTTTATAGTCAAAGCCTCCAGGCAGGTTCCCTGTACCATGAATCTTATCACCGAATATATTGATAAGGCGGGACTGCCCGCCGGAGTGTTCACGCTTTTGAACGGGGACAGGGTTATAGCCGACGCCTTTATGGAACATCCACTGATTAGGGGAGTTTCCCTGGTCGGTTCAACAAAGACTTGTTATGAAGTGGCAAAAAAATGCGCCGCTAACGGCAAGCGTTTCCAGGCCATGGGGGGCGCCAAAAACCACCTCATCGTCATGCCCGACGCGCGCTTAAGTAACACCATCCGTAACCTGATCACTTCCTGCTACGGTTGCGCAGGCCAGCGCTGCATGGCCGCTTCGGTCATTGTGTGCGTAGGGGACGATACCTACCGGACCATTTGTGAAGAGTTCGTCAAGGCATCCCAAAAAGTTATTGTTACCAATCCCCTGGATCCCAAAGCGGCCAATGAGGAGATGGTCATGGGGCCGGTAATTTCAGCCAAAGCAAAGCGGTTCATACTGGACATGATCGAAACGGGTGTACAGGAAGGGGCAAGGCTCCTTCTGGACGGCAGGGGTCTCACGGTTCCCGGCTATGAGAAGGGGCACTTTGTGGGCTGTACGGTTTTTGCCGATGTAAAGCCGGGCATGCAAATTCACCGCACTGAAATTTTTGGGCCGGTGGTCTCCATTATGAAGGTAACCAATCTGGACGAGGCTATCAAAATTATAAACGATCATGAGTACGGTAACGGGGCTTCGATATATACCCAGAACGGTTTCTATGTGCGAAAGTTCAAGATAGAAACCAATGCCGGTATGCTTGGCGTCAATGTGGGTATTCCCGCACCGGTGGCCTATCTGCCTTTTGGCGGCATGAAAAATTCCCAGCTGGCGGATATCAAGGCGCAGGGCAAGGCGGTGATCAACTTTTACACCGAAGATAAAATTATTACCGAACGCTTCTGGGAAGAAGAAGGCTGACAGCCTGCTACTGAAGCAGTGAGGAATAAACGATGAAACCTTTGGATTTGAGAATCGGCGTTATTGGCATGGGCGCCATTGGATCAAGCCTGTCGGCCCTTTTTACCGGCAACGGATATGAGACTTCAGTTGTGGATATACGACCTGAGGCGGATTTCTACAATGCCTATGACACAATATATGATGATCTGGAAAAAAGAAATCTTATAACCGGCAGCCAGCGGGAGATATGCCGTAAACTCGTATCCTATTCAACGGACTATGCGATTCTTGCGGATGCCGACTTGGTCATTGAGTGTGTTTTTGAAAACCTTGAAGAAAAATTCCGGGTGTATAAAAAGCTGGAAGCGATCTGTGATAAACTCCGGGTCCTTGCGTCGTCTACTTCGGTCATTATGCCGGAAGATTTACAGAAGGGCGTAAAAAGATGGCCCGGAAAGGTATTGGTAGCGCATCCATTCAACCCTCCCCATCTGGTGCCTTTTCTGGAAATAGTGAAGACTAGCGACACCGAGCCGCAGGCGGTGGAGCTGACCCGGGACTTTTTTGTGTCCTGCGGCCGGATGGTCTGCCTCATGAAGAAAAGCGCGCCGGGTTTTATTGCGAACCGCCTGCATCACGCGCTGCTCAGGGAAGCGATCTACATGGTAGAACAGGGATTGGCGGATCCAAAAGAAATAGAGCGGACCATGGCCTACAGCTTTATACCCCGTTATAATTCCATCGGCATCTTTGAACACCACGATGGTTATTCTCTGGATCAGCTGCAGAACTTGCAGGATTATCTGTATCCTTATTTAGGAGCGTCAAAAAAGGCGCCGGATTTGGTAGTCAACAAGGTGAAAGCCGGCGACTTGGGGATGAAAAGTGGAAGGGGCTTTTATGACTGGAACGAAGAAAGTATCGCCGACTTTAAAAAGAGAGCCGCCGAACCTTACTGGCGGTTTTTTAACTGGAATTTGCCCCGCCCCTGACTTTCATTCGAAAGTCTGGTTTAATACCCTAAGGCAAGCTATGCTTGCCAGGCTTGCCCGCGGAGGCTCATTCCGGTTTGTATCAGCCAATCACATCAACCTTATCCGTCTATACCCTGAAAATGTCTGGTGGTTAAAATCCTTAAAAATTTCAGTATGTTCAAGGTACTTGAAACCTGGAATCTTTTAAAAAGTATACCTACAAATGGCCAAAAAGGATAAACGGGCCTGTGTTTGTGGGCAGACAGAGCTAACTCCTTATCCTGTAAGGAGTTGCGCAAAGGCCGGAAAG
>JAITIC010000260.1 GCA_031279635.1 Treponema sp.
GTTACTTTGCGGACAGACCTTGCATTTGCTCCCGTTTTGTACCAAAACGGTGCGCAAAATGCCTGTTTTAAGGTAGTCTGTCCATAATGTGTCTACATTATGGACAGACTCTAATTAAAATGCCCCCGGATTTGTCGGAGGTGTTTAATCAAGGAGCAAATTGTGGAGTTGGGTTTAGAAAATAGAATAGTTTTGATAACCGGTGGTAGTGTTGGTATCGGATTGGCAGTTGCAGAGGAATTCCTTAGAGAAAAGGCAGAGGTAATTATCTGTGCCCGGAACGAAGAAAGAATAAATAAGGCGATTGAAGAATTAAAATCCAAATACCCCGAGACAAAAATACATGGAAAAGGTTGCGATGTTTCCAAACTGGTAGACATTGAAAGTCTTGTTGCCTATGTAAAGGAATTTGGAGGGGTGGATATCCTTGTCAATAATGCCGGGACTGGTTCTGAAGAAACAAATATGACTGCACCGGATGATAAATGGTATTACTACTGGGATCTTCATGTGATGGCAGCGGTGAGGTTATCTCGAATGTTAGTCCCTTTGATGGAAAAACGTCCTGGTGAAGGCGTGATTATTAACTAGAGTCTGTCCATAATGTAGACACATTATGGTATGGACAGACTTCCTTAAAAAACGCATTTTCGCAGCCGTTAGGCGAGAAAATGCAATGTCTGTCCGCAAAGTAACCGACTTTGTGGACAGACACTAACTACTTCCATGTGTGCGACCCAGCCCTTGTATTATGAACCTATTTATAATACTACTAAGGTTGCGTTGAATATGTATACCAAGTGTTTAGCTAACGAACTCATAAAAGATAACATTCGGGTTTTTTCTATAGCGCCGGGATTGGTGCTTACTCCTGATTGGTATAAAACCGCAGGTATCTTGAGTGAAAAAGACGGTATTACTGTACAACAATACTTTGACAATATCGCCAATGATATAACTCCCATAGGACGTTTTGCTACGGCGGAAGAAACAGCCAAATTGTATGTGTTTCTTGCCTCCAAACAGGCTAGTTACTGTCTTGGGACGAGTTTCCATATTGATGCCGGAGCAATGAGAACGCTTTCTTAAAAGCCGCAAGAAAGCTTGTTCCAAAAAAGCGGCAGCTTTTTTATTGACGGCGAAAAATTTGTTTTCCGTAATATTTTGGAGGGTACTATGATTGAACAATGTCTAACCGGCCTGCAGCATATAGGTATTCCTACAAATGACATTAAGGCAACGATTGATTTTTACAAGGCATTGGGCTTTGAAATTGTTAAAGAAGAATACCTTGAAAAATAAAATTGCAGAGTTTGCTTTCTTAAAATGGATACACTAATGATAGAAACCTACGAGAGTAAAGATCCTGCTTTTAAAGCTGGAGCGGTAGATCATATTGCCCTGGATGTAACTGATATTGATACCGCGTATAATTTTGCAAAAGCCAAAGGTTTTACAATACTTGGTGATGAGATCGCCGAATTACCCTTTTGGTCAAAGGGTATAAAGTGCTTTAACATTGAAGGCCCTAACAGGGAAAAGATCGAATTTTGTCAGATATTGTGACCGGGATTCAATCATTATCTTTGCGGTACTGACGAAGGGTATCAGGAAATTTATCGTCTGTTCATGGGCTGGATACGCGCCCGTGTACATTATCTTTATACTTTAATGTAAATTATCTTCAAAAAAACGTAGTTTTGTGTGAACTCTTGTATGATTATAATTTTTTACAAAAGATAAAAAACTTGACAAATATTCAAAATGGTATGATAACTTAAACTGATAGTTTGTTGCGCTTCGCGCATTATAACCTCTAAAAATCGCCTGAAGACGATTTTTACCTTGCAAACTGCTTTAGCAGCAAGGAGCCTATAAATCGGGATTTTTTGCGGCCTCAGCGCAAAAAATCCACAAGTGCAACAGGATCCTGGTGGTATCAGTTGCCCTTCATATTTGACGATTTGGCCTATTTTACACTGGAAGGAGACACTACAGAGATATGAAAATTGAAGAAGTCTTAAAACCCGATTGCATAATAGAACATCTTGAAGCGGAAAGCAAAGAAGAGGCGCTGACGGCAATGTGCCAAATCCTCCTTTCCAAAGGGTATGTAAAAGACAGCTTTCCTGAGGCGATACTGGAACGGGAAAGGCTGTACCCTTCCGGCCTTCCCATGGAAGGGCATAAAATCGCCATTCCCCACACGGACGCCGAGCATGTAAACGAATCGGTGATCCTCTTTGCCCGCCTTGCCAGACCGCTGGAATTTTCCTCAATGGGCGATCCCGATGAAAAAATCCAGGTACAGCTCATTTCTATGTTTGCCCTCAAGGAAAAGAAAAAAATCGGCTTTATGCTGGACGTGCTTATCACCGCCTATTCAGACAACGAGGTGCTGGACGCCATTCTGAAAGCCCCTTCCGCCGGGGGTATCTACGATGTCCTTTACCGGGCCGTGGGTTCCCGCATGGATAAAGAAAACAACGCATGAAGACGCTTCTGGGTTTAACCGCGTCTCCCGGAATTTGTTCGGGAAAGGCCTATGTTTTCAAGGCCCCTGATTTAAGCTACGACCCCTCCAGTATCGAAGATGCGGAAACGGAAAAAAACCGGCTTGACGAAGCATTCCGCATCTCGTTTGAAGAGCTTGCCCGGATCAAAGACACCCTTTCGGGGAACCTTGGGGATGAATACGGGCATATTTTCCGCGCCCAGATGACCGTTCTGGAGGACGACGATTTTAAGCGGGAAATTATCGGCAAACTTGATGAAAGCCCCTGCCGGGCGGAAACCGCGGTGGAAGAGACGTATAAAATGTACGCCGGACTGTTTTCCCAAATGGATGACAGCTCCTACAATGCCCAGCGCCTGGCGGACTTAAACGATGTGTGCAAGCGGGTTCTCCGTAACCTTTTGGGAAAAGAAGAGGTAAACCTCTCCACCCTTCCGCCGGAAAGCATTGTCGTCGCGGAAGAACTTCTGCCCTCCGATACCGCAATGATGGATCGGAAGCATATTCAGGGCTTTGTTACCGAGCGGGGAGGGCTTACCTCCCACGTGGCCATACTGGCGAAAAGTCTTTCGCTTCCCGCAGCGGTGGGTACGGCGGAGATAATGCGGCAGGCTAAAAAGAACGATTTTATCGTTCTGGATGTCCGGAATTTTGAAGAGGCCCGTATTTACATCAATCCCGGCGCGGTCAAACAGCGGGAACTGGAAATCCATAAAAGCGAGTACCGGAAATGGCAGGAAAATTTTCTTAAAATGAAAGACCTGGAAGCGGTCACGCTGGACGGCAAAAAAATTACCCTTTCCGCAAATATCGGCTCACTGGACGATCTTGCCAACGCGCAAGATTTGGGCGCAAAAAGCGTCGGCCTTTTCCGTACCGAATTTCTTTTTTTGAAGGGGGATCTTCCCCGGGAAGACGAGCAGTACGAGGTTTACGCGGAGGCCGCCAAAAAACTTGCCGGGGGCATGTTGATCATCAGAACCCTGGACATAGGCGGCGACAAGGAAGTAAAAGCCCTGAACCTTCGCAAAGAGGAAAACCCCTTTCTGGGCCTGCGGGGAATACGGCTCTGTTTTAAGTACGAGGAACTTTTCCTTGTCCAGTTGAGGGCCTTGCTGAGGGCCGCGGTACACGGGGATATCAGGATCATGTTTCCGATGATCTCCTCGCTTCGGGAATTCCGCAAAGCCGGAGAACTGGTTACGAAGGCCGCGGAAGAACTGAAATCCGCGGGAATAAAACACCGCCCCGATCCTCCCATGGGGGTGATGGTAGAAACTCCGGCGGCGGTTTTCCTGGCCGATGAACTTACCCGCGAAGCGGGCTTTGTCAGTATAGGGACTAACGATTTAACGCAGTACATTCTTTCCGTTGACCGCGGAAATGAGGAGCTTGGCTCCTATTACCGGGCCTTCAGTCCCGCGGTACTGCGGGCCATCGGCATTACCGCCCGCGCCGCGGAAAAAAACGGCAAATGGACCGGAATATGCGGCGAACTGGCCAGCAATCCCCTGGCCATACCGGTTCTTATCGGCCTGGGAGTAACCGAACTCAGTGTTACCGCTTCGGCCCTTCCCCAAACCATAGCCCAAATCCGCGGCCTGGATTCCGGCCTGTGCCGGAAAATCGCCGAAAAAGCCGTTTCCATGGACACCGAAGAAGACGTAAAGGCATACCTGAAAATAGAAATCAGTCCTTTGCCGGGCGGGACACCCCAAGTTTATCCCTTCCCCTGAACCGCAGTGATTCGGGGTGTATTTTCCGTTCCAGATAATCAAACTCCCCCAGCAAATCCATTTTATCGCTGAAAAGGGAATAGACAACCCAGAACGATCCATGGCGGCCCTCCGAATCAGCCACGCGCAACAGCACCTGATAATTCGGCGTTGAAACCTTTACCCTGAACTTGGTTAATTTGGCTATTTCAAAACGCTTTTCGCCAAAAGAAGAAAAAACAATTTCTTCGTCAGTGACTTTAATAATCCGGGGATTGGCCTTTCGCAGATAGCTGTTTACCAGGGCATACACGCAAACTCCGATGGCAAGCGTCCAGAGTACGGCATATTCCGGCATAAAGACAATTCTGTAAATCGCATAACAAAGAATGCCGATCAACAGGTAATTTATCAGCACTACCTTGTTTCTGTACGCATTCTTTTCAAATTCATAAATACGTTCCATTGTTTCTCCCCGATCATCCAACGCAAAAAAAACCGCCGTAGCGGCTATACGGCGGGTTTTCACAAAAAGTAAAAACGCTTACGCGGCGGACTTGGCTTCTTTTTTGATCAAAGTCCGGTTCCAGATCGCCAGCGCTACGGAGATTGCCGTAAGCACAACCGTCCCAAGCCACTTGAGTTTGAAAATGTTGATAATGGCCCAGGTAAGCGGATTTGATCCGTCACAGATACTGGAGAAATTGCCGATGTACACGCTGGGATCATAAGTGGCGGGATCCGCTTTGGCGGCGGTAATCATCAAAAGTTCCACCAGGCTGCTTCCGCAGTAGAACATGACGATCATCAGAATTAAACCGATAATCAGGGAGCGGAAAAAATCACCCCTGGTAATCGGAATGATCAAGACGAAAATATAGGGAATTACGGCAAGGTCCGCGAAGGGCAACATGCGGTTCCCCGGAAGAACAACCGCGAGGAAGATGCTTATCGGGACCAGGATAAGGGCGCAGGTAAGACAGATGGGGTGGCCGATACCGATGGCCGAATCCAACCCAATGTAAATCTTGCCGTGGCTCTTGAAGTGCTTTTCGATAAAATTCTGGGCGGCTTCTGAAACGGGGATAAGCCCTTCCATAAGCAGCGCGGCCATTTTGGGGATAAGCACCAGCGCGGCGCCCATCTGAACGGCCATCTGGAAAACCTGTACCGGAGCGTAACCGGCAAGAAAACCGATAATAAGGCCGAAAACCACGCCGATAAGAACCGGTTCGCCGAATACGCCGAGCCGTTTCTGGATGATTTCCATGTCCACTTTGATCTTGTTGATACCGGGAATCTTGTCCAGGATCAGGTTGACCAGGGCGGCAATCGGCACAAAGGCCGCGGTAAAACCGTGGGGAATGGAAATGCCGGGCAACTCGTTGTACTTTTCAAGGCCGCCCGCGGAGCGATCGGCAAGTACCATGACAATCACCATGTTCAGCGCGGCGGCGGCAAGCCCCATCGCGTAGGCGGGACCGCTTCCCATGCCGAGCAGTTGGCCAAGGCTGTCAACCATCGCGCCGGTGAAAGCAAAATGCCAGTAATTCCAGATGTCCACATTGACCGTCTGGGTGGTACCGGTGAGAAGCATCACCACATTGACCAGAATGCCCACCGGAATGATAAGGGCGCCGATTTGGGAAGCAAAGGCGATAGCTGCCGCGGGCACCCACCCGATGTCTACCGCGTCCATGGTCAGACTGTACCTCGCCACCATGGCCTGTACAGCCGGCCCCAAAGCGCCGCCCAAAAGACCGGTCACGAGATTCAAACCGACAAAACCGACGCCGACAATAAGGCCGGCCCTGAGCGCCCGCCCTACCGACGCTCCCAACACAATACCGAGAATGAAAATGATAACCGGCATCATTACTGTGGCGCCCGGCGCCTGAATCACATTAAATATTTTTATAATCACACCTAAAAAATCCTGCATATCGTCCTTTCCTCCTGATAAACTGAAATTTCAACACGCCCGGACAGGATTAGCCGCTTCCCTCTGGGAAAAACTCCGGCCGGACGTCGGTTTGACTAATTTTCCCGCAAAACGCCCCGGAAACGGGAAAATCATTCCCCTTTGATAAGCTCGGCGATTTCGTCCCAGACCTTTTCAGCTCCGACGCCTGTTAAAAGGGGAAGCCCGTTAATGGTAGGGATGGTAACGCCCGGAGGCGCTTTGGCATTGGCAATCAGAATGTCAAAATTGGAGACTTTTGAGGGAATTTCGGCGATTTTGCATTGACTGCACGTATATTTGCCGGCAAGCCCCCTTTTTTTCATCGCGTCATTCAAGCGGCTCGTCACCACCGTCGATGTGGCAACCGCCGTACCACAGGCAAGTAAAATTCGCTTCATCTAAACCCCCTGAGCTAGTAATAGAGAATGGTACATCTGTTTGCGTGAAAAGTCAAATAAAATAAAAGAAAAAATTTCAAGAAAAAATTTTAGCCGCGGTTAGGGATGAACATCAGACGGGAGATTTTTGAGGCACATTACCGGCGCTATCAGCGGGCGGAGAAGAAAAACAAGGGGAAGATCCTTGACGAGGTGGCGAGGACGACATGACTGAACCGGAACCATCTTGCCCCTGTGCTGTAAGCTGCAGGAAGAAGCGGGCAGGGCAGGCGATCAAGGGGGAAACCTGGCCTAGCCGAGGAAAGCGGGAGCAGGGGAGGGGCTGAGGGAGACCGCCAAAATACCACCAGGCGTTTGTGGCTCTCTTGACGCGCATCCGGAAGGATCACGGGCGGGCTGTGCGGCAAACTGCTGTCTCCTCTGATACGGGGTATCATAGACTGTTACCGCGTCGAAAGAGCCTGACTACGGTATTAGCGATGAAACGAAAGCCCTGCTGGTACAGGTCTGCGGCGGTTCGATAGACCGGCTGCTTGCACCAGCACGGAAGGAGAAGGAAGTTAAGGGGATACGCACGACCCGTGCGCCGGCTGCTTCCCTGCGGTCCCAGGTGCCGGTTCAAACCTACTTTGACCGTAAGGCCGTGAAGCCGGGAGAGGAGAGCCTTTGACACGGTGGCGCACTGCGGCGGTTCGGCTTCCGGGCAGTTTTGCAAGACGTTGACCGGAACCAGCCCCTGTTCCGGGTGGGTTAAGGATCGTTCCCTGCTGAACAGCGCGAACAAGTGGGCGGCGCAAGCCATAGAGGACATCAGGGCCTCTATGCCCTTTTCCCTGAGATAAGGTCATTATGACAAGGGGATGGAGTTCATCAACAAGGCGCTATTGGAATGGCGCCTTGCCATGCATAGCAAGGCGAGCCGGAGCAGACCGTAGCGCAAGACGACAACTGTTTTGCGGAACAGAAGCATTACGATGCGGTCACGACGGTGGGGTATTTCCGGTTTGACACCCCTGGCGGGCAGGAGGCGCTGGCGGAGGTCTATAAGCATCTGTGCCCCCTATATAACGTTCCGGCTGTTGGCGAAGTTTTTGCAGGGCGAATGAGCCTCCGCGGGGCAAGCCCCGCGGTATCTTAAGCGCTGCATTAGTTCGATCGGAGGCTCGTTCGATAGGAAGTTTATTATACCGTCTGGTTTAATACCAATTTCCTGTAAGCGGTGCTTTATCTGAGCCGCGGCAAG
>JAITIC010000054.1 GCA_031279635.1 Treponema sp.
GCATGGTGAAGTCCTACCTTGAAATGAACGGTTACACGGCCCTTTGCGCCAAAAACGGCAGAGAGGGCATGGCCCTTTTTGAGGGGCGGGAAGTTTCCCTGATACTTCTTGATCTCATGCTTCCCGACGTTTCCGGGGAAGAATTCTGTAAAAAAATCCGCCAGGTTTCGGACGTTCCCATTATCATGATCACCGCCAAAATAGATGAGGAAAGCATCATTCACGGTCTCCATATCGGGGCCGATGATTATGTAACAAAACCATTCAGCCCCCGGCAGCTCATGGCCCGTGTCCAGGCGGCCCTGCGGCGGAACAGCGGTACGGAAAAGGCCGGCGCATTGCTTTCCTGCGCCGATCTGGTGGTAGACACCGAAAAACGGATGGTAAGCCGGAACGGTGAATCCATTGCCCTGACCCGCGATGAATACAATATCCTTGCCCTCCTGATGTCCCGGCGGGCCAAAATCTTTACCCGTGATGAAATCCTCATGGCCGTAAAAGGGGATGAGTATGACGGCTTTGACCGTTCCATTGACAACCATATAAAACGGCTCCGGGCCAGAATAGGGGACGACCCCAAAGCTCCCCGGTATATACTCACCGTCTACGGCATGGGCTACCGTTTGGGGGAACCATGAAACAGCGTTTTATGATAAGCCTGCAAAACCGGCTGGCCTTAACCTATGCCCTGTTTATCGGTTTCGCGCTGTTTGTATTGACCCTTATCATCAACATTTTTACCGGACTTATCTTTACCACCCTCATTAAGGGCAATATCGCCGGAGAAACCAGTGAAATCATACGGGCCATGGGAGAACAGTACAACCCAATGAGCCGGAGCTTTGACGCCGTGGCTATTGAAGCGGTAGGAATGCATTTTGTCCACGAAGGGTATATCATAACCGTGGAAGATGAACGCGGCGGCCTTGTGTGGGACGCCCGCTCCTGTGATATGAAGGAATGCATGACGGTGATAAACGAGATTGCCGGGCGCATGAACGGGCAATTCGGCATGTCAGGCGAAATGCGGAGGGACCAGTACCCGGTAAGGTACGCGGGCAGGACCGTAGGAACCGTTACCGTCGAAACCTACGGCCCTTATTTCTACAGTGAAACCGAGGGCGCCTTCCTTGCTTCGGTTAACCGCCTTTTGATTGCCGCCGCGGTTATTTTAATGGCGGCGGGTTTTGTGATTTCAGTTATGCTTTCCCGGGCCATTGCCCGGCCTGTCAACAAGTCCGCCGAGGCCGCCCGGCAGATAGCCCAGGCCCATTCGGGAAGTACAAATGGAAAACCGCCTGTTGTCAGGATTGACGATCACTATCAAACAAAGGAACTGGCGGAACTGGCTTTTTCCATCAACAGCCTGGCCGCCGAACTGGAGGAAGCGGAACGCCGCCAGAAGCAGCTTAGTTCCGACATAGCCCACGAACTGCGCACCCCCCTTACCTGTTTGCAGGGGGATGTTGAGGCTATGATTGACGGCGTGTATAAACCGGACCGGGAACATCTTGAAAGCTGCCATGAGGAAATTATACGCCTTGCCGGTTTGGTCAACGATTTGAATACCCTCACCAGCCTTGAATGGGAAAACCTTACCCTGCATAAAACCGAATTTGATCTGGCCGATTTGCTGCGTATAACGGCGGAACAATTTAAGGCCGCCGCGCTCGAAAAGGGCATAGCGATACAGTTGCGTCTTGTTGAAAGCCCGGTTGCCGCCGACTATGACCGGCTTAAACAGGTTTTTATCAATCTCTTGTCCAACGCCGTAAAATACACCGATACGGGCGCCGTTACCGTTACGGTGGAAAAAGCCGCCAATCCCGGCGCGGAATGGGAAGTCTCCGTCGCCGATACCGGCATCGGCATACCGGAAGGCGATTTGCCCCGTGTTTTTGAACGCTTTTACCGCGCCGATAAATCCCGCGGCCGCGGCACCGGCGGGGCGGGTATAGGCCTGAGCATAGCCGCCGCCATTGTCCTCGCCCACGGGGGAACCATTACCGCCGAAAGCGGCGGCGGGGGCAGCGTTTTTAAGGTCGCGTTGTAAAGTATTTGCCTTGGAAGGGATCCCTTCCCAAGCCTGAGGGGCTTCCTCTTCCTAACGCTGACGCCGGGGCCGCTCCCGCCAGGGGACGGCTGACACGGCGCGGCGCGGGTTATTACCGGCACGGGGCAACGACCTTGTTTGCGGCGCCGCTGTAGTAAAATGCTTCCTTATTCCAGCCCTTCGACAAGCGACGGCGGTCCGGGTATATCTTTCAGGCCGGCGATTGTTGTTTTGTCTAAAGCCCTGATAAAGGTTATCACCGCGATGGAAACGATAAGGATTAACACCATGTTACGCATGAAAAAACCTCCCGTAAGACACTAACGGGCCATGTATTGTAAATCGGCCCTTTCCCAAAACTGAAGTTTTGGGAAAGGCTCAATCAATTGAGTAAATCAAGCGGATTGACCGCCCGTCCGTTTTTATACGCGGCAAAGTGGAGATGCGGGCCGGTGGAAAGGCCGGTGCTGCCCACTTCGGCGATTTTGCTTCCCTGGTTCACCCGTTCCCCCTGTTTGACCGATACCACCGAAAGATGGGCGTACATGGTCTGGTAGCCGCCCGCGTGGCTGAGGATAATGAATTTGCCGAAGGTGGGGTTGGTCCCCACGCTGGAGACCGCGCCGTCCATTGCGGCCTTTACGGGGGTTCCGATGCTGCCCGCAAAATCCACGGCCGCGTGGAAGTGCCGCTGCCCGGTAATGGGGCTGACCCGCCAGCCGTAGCTGCTGGTAACGCGGCTTTTCACCGGGTAGCTGAACGGCAGATCCCCCAGCGCCTGCTTGAGCGCTTCGGGCGGCATGCGCGCACCGGGGATAATGAGCGTCTCACCTTGGGTGATGGCGTCGCTGCGGATGTCGTTGGCGTCAAGGATGACTTCCAGGGGCACGCCCATGGAAGCCGATATTTTCAAGAGGGAGTCTCCTTTTTTTACCGTGTAGGGGATGCCGTCCATATTGGGAATCCGCAGCGTTTCCCCTTCCCGCAGGCGGCGGGCGTTGCGGATGTTATTCGAGGCGATGATCGCGTCCATGGAAAGGGCGAATTGGGCGGCGATTTTGGACACCGTGTCCCCTCTCTGTACCATGTATGAGGACCACTCAAAGGTTTCTATGATGTCGAGGGGGATTGGTTCGCCCCCGGCTTCTTCCCCGGCGCTTGCCGTTTGGATATTAAGCAAAGGAAGGCCCGCGTAAGAGGCGAGGTTCCGCCGGCCTTCCGTGTCCGGCGCGGGCTGCAGGGTGAAATGTTCCGCCGCGGGAAAGGAGAGGGAGATGCCGTCCCAGTTCAGGGCCAAAAGGGAGATGAGCAGGGTTCCGGCGATAACCGCCATGCTTGCCAGGGATGGAATGGGGAAGCTGAAGCCGCTCCCGCGCTGCTCGGCCGGCCGCTTCCGCTCCGATACTACCTGTTCGCGGCCGCCCGTAGGGCGGTATTTTCGGGAAAACAGAAAACGGGGCCCGGGGGACCAGAAGGCCGGCGCCGCGTTCCGTGTTTTGGAGCGCCTGTGGCGGGCGGGTTTTTGCCGCATCTCCCGGATAAAATCCGCGCCGAATACTTCGGGGTCCCGTTGGCGGGTATATAAAAGTGAAGGTTTCCTTCGTTTTGCGACACGCTGATTCGCAACAATATTGACCATACTGCTTTATCGACATAAATAAAAGGATAATTTATACTGCTTGAATATGGCGAAGGCGGCGCTGGGGGCCTTGGTGACGGCCGTTGTCATCAAAATGTTTCTATTCGACTTTATTATTGCCGAAGGTGATTCTATGGAACCGGCGATTACAAGCGGCGCGGTCCTCGTCGTGAACCGCCTGCAATACGGGCTGCGTCTCCCCTGGCGGCGGGAATACCTGTTCCGCTGGGCGCTGCCCAAAGCGGGGGATGTGCTTGTTTTTTACACGCCTTCGGGGGAGCTTGCGGTAAAGCGTTGCGCGGCCCTGACCGAAGAAGGCGCTTTTATCGCCGAAGGAGACAACAGTCTGCAATCGTATGATTCACGCGCCTATGGCCCGGTTCCGGTCGGCAACGCCTTAGGGAAGGTTTTGGGATATTGAGAAACTTCAAAGGCCGCTTCATCTTTTTTACTTCGATAATGGGACTGCTCGCCTTCATCCTGTTCGTCCGTTACGCCATACTGATGCTGGGGAGAGACCCGCCGCCGCCGGTCCAGTCCCGAAGACTCGCGGAACGGGGGCCTATCCTTGACCGGAACGGCCGCTTTCTCGCCCTCCAGACCAGGCTTGCCAATATCAGCGTGTGGCGGCCCGATATAGACAACATCGAAGCCCTGGCGGCCGAACTTTCCCCCATGCTGGAAATGCCCGCCGATGAGATTGCCGGGCGTATCTCAAGCGCCCCCAGCGATTTTGTGTATATCAGGAAACAGGTGGACGAATCCGTCATGAAGATGATAAACGCCGCCCGTAACGAGGGCAGAATCCGGGGGGTGGGGGTGGAACCCGTCGTGGGGAGGATATACCCGGAGAAAACACTGGCAAGCCATATCATCGGTTTTGTGGGGGACGAGAGCGACGGCCTTGCGGGAATAGAGTACGCCTTTGACGACGAGCTTGCCGGGGCCGCAAACGGCGGGAAGGGCAGCGCGGTGGCGCTGACCATAGACGCCAACGTGCAGCACATTCTTGAACGGATCGCCGGCGCGACCATGGAAGAAACCCGGGCGGAAGCGGTGATGATGCTCGCCATGGATCCCCGCAGCGGGGACATTATCGGTTCCGCCTCGCTGCCCGGCTTTGATCCCAATGATATAAGGGCGTCCACCGAAATAGGGCGCATGGACCGGCCCGGCATCTGGGCTTATGAACCCGGCTCGGTATTCAAGGTTTTTTCCATCGCGGCCCTGATGGATTCGGGGGCCATTTCGGATAACTCGGTCTTTGTCTGCAACGGCTATTATGAGCGGGTAACAAACCGGGGGGAACGTATACGGATCAACTGCCTCGACGCGCACGGCAGGGTAGGGCCCAGGGAGATCATCATCCTTTCGTGTAACGCGGGCGCCGCTTACGCCTCCGACCGGTTGGTAAACGGCGCTTTTTACGAACTGCTGCGGGACTTCGGCTTCGGCGCGCGCACCGGCGTGGGGAGTCCCGGCGAGACCGCGGGCTTTCTGCGGGCCGCGGAGCGCTGGTCCGACCGTTCCAAGCCGACCATCGCCATGGGGCAGGAGATTGCCGTTTCCGCCATGCAGATGATCCAGGCCGCAAGTGCCGTGGCCAATAACGGCATCCTTGTTCCTCCCCGCATTGTTTCCCACCTTGTTTCCGCCGACGGCAAAACCACGCGCCTTGAAGGGGCCGCCACCCGCCGCGTACTGAAAAGCGAAACCGCCGCCGCCATGCGCTCATACATGGAAGACGTAACTTCCAGCATCGGCACGGGCTGGCGGGCGGCGGTGGAAGATCTTTCCCTGGCGGTCAAAACCGGCACCGCCCAGATCATCGATCCCGTAACCGGGGCGTATTCGGAGACCGACTTTATCGCGAGCTGTATCGCCCTGCTGCCCGCGGAGTCCCCTTCGCTCATTCTCTACCTGGTCATTGTCAAACCCCAGGGCGAATACCTCGGCGGCCGCATCGCCGCCCCTCCCATTCGGGAAGCTGCCGAGGCGCTGGTGGATTATCTGGGCATCCCCCGCGGCCGCAATCCCCAGATGAGCCATCCCCCCGCCGTAACCCTTCCCGCCGGCGAACTCCCGCCCGTGACCGGCCATGTCCCCGACTTTACCGGCCTTGCCAAACGGGCCGTGTTCCCCCTCCTGCTGCGCAGCGACATCCGCGTGGAAATCCGCGGCGACGGCTGGGTGCGCCGCCAGTCCCCGCCTCCGGGAACGCCGGTAACGGCCGATACGGTGATTGTGCTGGAACTGGAGTGAGCCAAAAGGCCATGTCATTTTGGGAAACCAACAGCGCTATTCTCCGCAGGCGGTATCCGGGTCTTCTTGAGGAACTCAGCCGGAAAGATGAGGATGCCCTCGCCCCGGAGGACATCCGCGTGGAGACCGCCGCTTCCGGCGCGCCAAGCCTGCATCTCAAGGGGCTGCACGTCCACTCGCTGCGGGACCCCGCGCGGGAAGGGCGGCGGCTGGCGGCGGCGCTCAACGAGGCCGCCGCTGCGGACGGCTCCCCCGGCGCGGCTGTCGTCCTCGGCTTCGGACTGGGCTACGCAGCGGAGGCCGCCGCGGAGCTGGCCCGCGGGCCTCTTATCATCGTGGAGAAATACCGGGAACTGCTGCGCAGGGCGCTGGAACTGCGGGACTTGAGGAATCTGCTCGAAAGAGAAAACATCGTGTTTGTCCCCGGCGGCTCAGGCGAGGGAGTAACCACAGCCCTCGCCCTGTTTGAGGAAGCCGGAGCGAAAAGGGCCGCTCCCGTGGTGATACGCAATTCCGCGCTGGTCAGTTTGAACGAAGAATGGTACGCCGCCGTAGAAGGCCGCGTCCGTACATGGTCCATGCGGGACGATGTGAACACGGCTACGCTCAGGCGTTTCGGGAAACGCTGGGTCCGTAACCTTTCGCGTAACATAAGCGCCATTCGGGACATGCCGGGCATTTCCCCACTTGAGGGACTTGCTGCGAATGGCGATAGCGGCGGACCGCTTCCGGTTTTTCTCGCCGCCGCCGGCCCCAGCCTGGACAATATCGGGCCGCTGCTGCCTGAAATCCGCCGCCGCTGTGTGCTGGTGGCGGTGGACACGAGTCTTCGCTTTCTCCTGAAACACGGCGCCGACCCCGACTTTGTTCTGGCGGTGGACCCCCAGTTCTGGAACGCCCGCCACCTGGACCGCTGCCCCGCCCCCCGTACCCGGCTTATCGCCGAGTCGGCGGTGTACCCGCTGGTCCTGCGTCTTCCATTCAGGAGCGTCTACCTCTGCGGCTCCCTCTTTCCCCTGGGGAGCTTCATCGAACAGCGGGTGGACCCCAAAGGAACACTGGGGGCCGGCGGTTCCGTCGCCACGACCGCCTGGGATTTCGCCCGCACTCTGGGGGCGGAGAAGATCTGGATCGCCGGCCTTGACCTTTCCTTTCCGGGCCTCAAAACCCACTTCCACGGCGCGCTCTTCGAGGAGCGCGCCCTCGCCGAAACGGAGCGCCGCAGTCCCACCGAGACATGGCTCTTCCGCGCCCTCAGAGACGGCATCCCGTTCCGCGCCCCCGCCGCTTCCGGCGGTCAGGTCCTCACCGACCGGCGGCTGGCGCTCTACGCCGCCTGGTTTGAAAACCGCTTCCGCCGGTTCCCCCAAGTCCGTTCTTTGAGCCTTTCCGCCGAAGGGTTGGCCATCGCCGGCCTGGACCGCGCAACGCCCGAAGACCTCCTCGCCCTGCCCCCGCGCCGGGCGGAGATAGACCGCCGAATCGAGGCCGCCTGTTCCCGGCTTGAGGCGGATTTCAGCGCCGGGGCCGGCCATCGCCTGGAGCGCTACAAAAACGCCGTTTCCGCCCTCCTCACCGGCCTTGAACGGATCAGCGCCGCCGCCGAAAAAGGCGCCCTAACCGCGGAACGGGCGCTGCGGCAGCCCCGCGCCGAAGACTCTGTTCTTGCCGCCCTGGACGACATCATCCGCTCCATCACCCGCGACGAGACAAAAGACGTGGCCGGATTCCTCTTCCCGCCCGAAGGACTGACCGCGATGAGTTCCGGCGCCGCCGACCCTTTCCGCTCGTATCTCAGCTCCGCCGCTCGTTTTTTTCATTCCCTCTCCGAGTCGGCGGAGTTCAACCTGCAAGAAATGAAATTGAGCCCTATTTTGAGCGGAAAATCGGATTCGTAGCAGGTTGATTCGAAAGTCTGGTTTGACACCCCAAGGCAAGCCCGCTTGCCAGGCAAGCTGCGTTTGCCAAACTTGCCGCGGTCCAAACAACATACCGCTGAGCCTGTCCCAAAACTAATTGACTGTGCGCTCACGTTCCCGGCATAGCCGGGGGCGCGGTTTTGGGACAGGCCCGTGCGGTTTTTCAGGCTTTCAGCCTTGCAAAACCGCGAATTTCAAGGTTGCTTTCAAAAATTTGGTATTAAACCCAAGATCCCGCTTGCGTGGGGGGATAATAAATTTCCTCTCGAAAGAGCGTCCGTTCAAACCAACGCTTAAGATACCGAGGGGCTTGCCCCGCGGAGGCTCGTTTACCGGAAAAGCTAACGGCCGGCAAGCCGCATCCCCGGAATTCAGGCCTTAAAGCCCTGCTGCATGGCCCGGGTAAGTTTCAGTTTAATAAAACTGTTTTCTTTTCTGAGTTTCGAGATTTCAAACTGCTGGGACTTGACGGTTTCAATCAGGTCGCCCTGGGTAAGGGCGCCTGAGTGGAGCAGGTCTTCCACGTATTCCATCTTGCTGTCAAAATCGATCTCCGCCTCCATTTCCGCTTCCTGGAAACTTTCGTCAATTTGCTTTTCGTCCAGGGTGAACGACGCCTCGTTGGTCTGGAGGATCTTGTCGGCGATGCGGTAAATGGCCTGGGAGAGAATCGCCTGGGGCTTGTACAGGGTGATGGGGAGCCGTGACGAAAGGGCGATGTCCTGCGCGGAGTCCCGGTAGATCACGCCCAGATAGTCTATCCTGAGGTCAAGATATTCCTCACAGGAACGGCGGATCTTCATGGCGACATCGGCGTCTTTGGGACCGTCCACCATGTTCATGATAAGGCGCGGGTGCAGTGTTTCAAGACGGGCGGTAAATTTATCGTAGGATGCCCGGTCGATTTTTTTAATCTCCGGCAGGATTTTCGGGATGTACAGTTTCTGGGGGCCGGAGCCGTCTTTCCGCGCTTTTTCAAGATAGGCCCAGGCTTCGGAACCTTTGCCGCAGGAAGTAAGCATTAGGCGGAAGACGGTGTTTTTGAGGAACACGTAGGCGTTGAGCACCGCGGTTACCGCCGGGGCGGTAACAACAATGCCCTGGCATGAGAGAAGAAAGAAGTCGAGGATTGACTGATGAGTCCCCGCGCCAAGGTCGAGGATCAGAATATCCGTGTCCTCACTCAGGGCGGCAAGCTGCCTTACCAGGGCCTTAAGCTGGGAGGGTTTGAGGTTGGCGGTACCGGGAATCTCGGTATCGCCGGGGATAAAACGCAGTCCCCGCACGTCGGTGTCAACAATCAAAACGGCGAAGTTGGACTTGGTGTTGTTGAGGAAAGTCCCGATTCCCAACTGGGGCGAATGGTGGCCCAGCACCAGATGCAGGTTCGAGGCGCCGAGGTCAAGGTCCGCCAGCACCACCCGCTGTCCCGCCTGGGCAAAAGCCACGCCCAAATTTGCCGAAACCAGGGATTTTCCCACCCCGCCTTTCCCGCTTGCTATCGGTATAATACGCATCATTCACCCCCCGCCGGCCCCGACACCTGTGCCGGCATCCTCGTTTTTTTAATAATGGCGAGTCCCGCCCCTACGGAAAGCAGATCGCCAAACAATATCCCCGTAATTCCCGCTAACATGGGCATAAAGAGGCCGCCTGACAACAACGCGGCTATTATAGTCTGGCGGGAAAAAACACACCAGCCCATTACCGAAACAAAACAGACGCACTTTCCCGCCGTGTATAGCGGCTCGTAAGCGCCGTAGCGGGAACTGTTCATCCACAAAAACAGGGTCATGAGCGGGAAAAGGGCGTTAGATGCCACACAGGCCAGCCAGGGAAAAGCCGCCGCCGCCCCGTCGGGCCGCAACAATACAAACGCTCCCAGCAGGAACAAAATTCGCATGCACTCATAGATACAAAGGCCTGCCCGGAGGGGCCGATACACCTCCATCAGCGGCCTACAGTTCCCCGGTGGCGGTGGCATCCCGGGTGTTCTTCAGGTAAAAGTTCAGGGCCGTCAGCCGGAGCGAAACGCTCTCCGCCGGGGATTTCCCTTCCTTAAACGATCTCAAAACCGAAGCAAAATTATCAATCAGCTTTTTCCCCTGATTCATCCCAAGGGCGGCGGCGGCGGCGCTGATAGTGTCCAGTGTTTCAATATGCTGAAGGTTCAGATTGCCAAGGCCCGCCGCGGTAATGCTGTCGATACAGTCTTCCAGCTCTCTGTGCAATTGTTCTATCGTATCCATACACTTCTCCGTATCTAAAACCCCGCGCCAGGACAGGTTTGACCCTGATGCCACGGCGCAACAAACATCCGCTTGCCGTTGCTTCCTTCCGGACCTGGCGGGGTTGGGCGGCGCCTGCTCGCATGGTTCCTGACGAGGGGCAGGGGAATCATACAACCCCCTGCCGGAAGAATCAAGTCGGCGGCGAACAGCCTCACTCAGGGCGAGCGCATATAAATTATGATGAAACCACCCCGGACGGGGATTCAGACGCAAAAGACGAATGAAATAACAGCCGTTCAAAGTATTCATCACTCCACGCCATCTGTTTCACCCGG
>JAITIC010000073.1 GCA_031279635.1 Treponema sp.
GGGTCGCCGAGTTTGCTCAGTTCTTTGAGCCGGTCGTTTTCATCAAAAAATCCATGTTGTTTCATGTGTTAATTTTATCATGGTTTCTTATGTTTTTAAAGAGTTTCCAGAGGTGCCCATTATTTGATTACGACTTTCTCCGTTAATGAATTCCATATCGCCCCCATGTCGGTAGTTTATCATGTTGATAAAGTTGCCTCTATATTTTTTACACAGTCTGGACCTTTTGCTCCCAATCGGCTCATTTTGGGGCTGTCCAAGAAGTTGGTTGCTTCCTGGACAGCCCTCGCATTTGCTTCCGTTTCGTTGAAAAGGTACGCAAATGCCGCACCAAGGAAGCTGTCCGAATAAGTTTTTCAAACTTTTCGGACAGCCCCTTTATTCCGCCGATTTTCGCTATCCCCCGCGGGCGACTGAATAGATTACGGAAATAAAAATTTAACCACGGACAGGACGGACAAATATATGGATTTTGAACCAAAAGTCCGTGCAATCCGTGCTTGTTTTTCTTTGGAATTATCCTGAGTTTTATCCTAATCATCCTGCTACTTTGTCTTCATCACTTCCACCCCGTCCCAGCCTTCGGGCGGAGGATTGGAGGCATAGTCGACGCATCTGCGGTAGAGGATTCCCGCGTTGAAGTCTGTGGAGAGCAGGCGGTACGCTTCCCTGAATTTTTCCGCCGCCTCGCGGAAAGAACGGCGGTAATAAAGTTCCATCCCCTCGTTGTGAACGGGCCAGGCCGCCGTTTCCGCCGGGGAGAGGCTCCGTTTTACCGTGTAGATTTTTACCCCTTTGGTTTTGCCCTTGACCGCCACCGTGTCAAGCAGCCTGAAATGAAGCGCGGGATAGTCAGGCGTAACCGCCCGCTGTTTTTCCAGTTCCTCGTACAAGCTCCCCGATACCAGAATATCCTGACGGCAGGTTTTGGTGAGGCCCTCCATGCGGGAGGCAAGGTTTACCGCGTCACCGATTACCGTATAATCCATCTTCCGCTCGCTGCCGATATTGCCGACGGTCACTTCGCCGTAGTTAATGCCCACCCCGATATGGAATTCGGGCTTGCCGAGCCGCCGCTGGTTTTCGTTAAAGCCCGCCAGCGCGTCGATCATGTCAAGGCCGGACAGTACCGACTGTAGCGCGTCGTCGTCGTGTTTTTCGGGCGCGCCCCAGAAGGCCATGATCGCGTCGCCGATATATTTATCCACCACCCCCCTGCGGTTGTAGATGATGTCCACCTGTCCGGAGAAATAGCGGTTCAACGAATTGACCAGATCGTCCGGGGCCATGCCCTCGGAAATGGTAGTGAAGCTGCGGATGTCGGAAAAAAGAATCGCGAGGCGGCGGTTGTCCCCTACGAGCATTTTTTCGGGCGAGGCGAAAAACCGCTCGATCACGTCCTTGGGAACGTACTTCTGGAATATCTGGCGGATACGTTCTTCTTTTTTCCCCGCCAGCACCGCGTCAAAAGCGTAACGTTTGATTTGGGAGTAGGCGTTGTCCAGCTCCCCGATCATCCGGTTAAACGTATAGGCCAGTCTGCCGGTTTCGTCGCGGTATTCCACTTCCACGCGGGAGGAAAGGTCCGCCGAATTGATGATGTTGTTCATGGCCTTTACCATCCGGCCCAGCGGGTTGGTAAGATGGGCGGCGATTATGACAAGCAGAACCACCGCCGCCGCAATGGCAAGGCCCAATGTTACGAGAGTCTGCACGGTGATGCGGTTCGCGTCCTGATAAAACACGTCGCTCTCTTCGCTGATGAGTATATGCCAGGCGAAGGGGGTGAAGTAAAAAGCTTGGAAGACCCTCTTCTCCCCGCCGAGGAGGGCGTTTTGCAGGCCGGGATTTTCCCCGGCGAGCAATGCTAACAGGGAGGCCGATTCCCCCTCCCGCAATTCCAACGGAGAAGTCGCCATGGCGATATTGCCGTCCCCGTCAAGGGCAAAAATAATTTCGCTGTCGCTCAAGATTATGCTGCGCCCGTACATCTCCACCGCTTTTTTCGCGGCATCCACCATGTCCGGCCTTCCCGCGTAATTGTTTTCCACAAGCAGCGACCACTGGTTATCTGCGTATTTTTCCAGTTCCCCCAGCTTGAAACCTAAAAGCTGCCTTGCGAGGCGGGTAACACCGTTTACCGCGTTAAAATACGATGCGGTTTCCGCGAGGGTGAGCGTTACGATAATCAGGGGCAGGATAACAAGGAAAAATTTCAGGCGAATCTTCATATTTTCAGTCTAAAATACCGCCATAAAAACCTCAAGGGCCGTATTATAAAAACCGATATTGGAAACAAGATAGTTCCACAGAGGCCCGGAGGATTGATGAAACGTTACTGCATAAAGTGCCGGCCCGGCCGGATAGAGTACATTGAGATCATTAAAGAGATCGAAGACGGCTACCTTATCCGTCTGACCCGCCTGAGCGACGGAAATGAAAAAATAAGCGAAGAAACCATGACCCGGCATCTCTTTAACATCTGCCTTAAAACCGGCTACATCTACGAGCGCGCCGCCGCGGAGAGCGCCGATTCGGTCGCGTAAGAGGAGCGGCCTTTCGACTACACCCCTTCGACCGTGCGCTTCATGATTATAGCTCACCTTACGCGGAAGAATAAAAGAAACCACTGACATCACGGAAAACACGGACTTTTTGATCGGAATTCCTGACCTTTGTCCGTATTCGTCTGTGTCTTCGGCAAAAGGGTTCTGATTTTCCCTGCGCTTTCATCGCTGTCTGTAACGTTTGCTGCGGAGGAAGCCTTCGCGACAGCCAAAAAATTGGAAATCCATTACACGCCGAAACACGGTAGTTATGTGCAAAACCCCTAAATAAACAGCTGGAGATACTTTAAGGCCGCCAGACATATTACCGCGGTCATTAATACAAACGATACTTCTTATAACCTTTTACATATAGTGAACGGCGTATAAGGCTGTCTTTCAAATGCGAGTTCCCCCGTTCTACCGTTGTCCGTATGTTATACCGTTCCTGTTTGGCCGCTTCCAGTTCCCGTATCCGGCTGCGGGCCGCCTGCAATTCGTCAATCTCGTTCATGGTTTCCACCTTCATCCTTTTGGGCAGTATATCCTCCCGCCCATACTGTTTTATCCACTTGTTCAGGGTCGCCCCTCTGCGGATCCCGTTCCTGCGCTTCGCTTCGTCAAGGCTCTTATATTTCCCGCTGGCCATGTCCTCCACAAGCCTCAGCTTAAACGCTTCGCTGTATCGTACCACATCTCTCATCTTTCGACTCCTTATGTGTCAACTTTAAACCAGGACGCGACACCTTCACTTTTTCCCTATAACTTCTTACTCTGTTTCTATGCCCTGCTTTATACACGCGGACCTTGACGCCTTCTACGCCTCGGTGGAACAGCTTGACTATAGCGAATACCGGGGTAAGCCGATAATCGTCGGTGGACTTCCCGGTGATCGGCGGAGCGTGGTGTCAACCGCCTCCTGCGAGGCGCGCGTTTTCGGCGTCCATTCGGCCATGCCTGTTGCCGAGGCGGTGAGGCTCTGCCCCCTCTTGGATTATTTCCTGCCGGTCATCAAACTCGTTGATAAGATCAGGGGCGGTTCCAAAGTTCGCAAGGTCTATGACAAACCCGCAAGCCCCTATCGGCGGCTCCTGGCTTCCCCAGACCTCAGTGATGCGGTCAAGGCGGAACTGACTCGGCGGTACGAACGCTACAACCCGGTGCTCCTCCAACAGGAGGTTCACCGGGCGGTTGATGCGCTGATGGAGCAGAACCGGCAGAAGGCCCTCATGCGGCACCAGTCCCTCGCCACTGCT
>JAITIC010000051.1 GCA_031279635.1 Treponema sp.
GTTCACGGTATGCTCAAAGGAGCCGGGTATGAGCTGTTCCTCAAGGGAGACGGTCAGGAATAATCCCTGAGATGTATCAAAGTATTTATAACGGGCCATAATAGGGAAGAGTATACCACACTATCAGCCTCAACAGGCATGTGTTCAAGCAGGTAAGGAATTCCGTATGCCTGTTTTAAGAATTGCAGGAAGTAATCGTCATGGGTCGGGCAGGTGCTTATTGTAAGCGCGGCGTATTTTACATTGAATAGTTGTTCCGAATCGCTATAAAGCGGAACAATATTGACATCAAGATAGAGCGCATTTAAAAGGCGGGTTAATTCCAGTTCATCCAGCCTGCTCATCGACGAGATGTTGCAGAGATTAACCCGCCGTTTTTTTAAGTCTTCAAACCGGCAATCATCAATATTATGGGGGACGACGCGCTCTCGACCATGAGGGTCGTCAAGAACGCTTTTTATTAAACCGTGATACATGTCATCGTAAGCGGTAGCCCATATTTTTGTTTTGAAGCCTTCACAATAGACAGGAATAAGGACCGCGCTTGTCTCGCCGCGCATTTTATTGATAAGACCATCAACATCGTCGCCGATTATGCCCGGAACACATCCGGTTACAACGGTAATGGTCTTGGGATTATAGGTCTTATCAACCTCGAAAATTGCCTTTTCCAGTTTCTCGATACCGCCGGAAATAACGTCAACTTCATTGAGGGCCGTTGACACCCAGATTGAGTCTCTTATTTTACCGAAGCGAAGCAGATTACCGGCGCGGGAACTGCCGTTTTGGGAATGAAGACAAGAGCCGCAGCCTACCGAGGCGTGCATAAGCGTTACGTTATTAGGAAACGAATTGATAATTGCCAATGCCGGCAGTAAAAGGCAGAGTGAACCTTGTGAAAATTCACGGCTGCCATCCTGAAAACAAGCGCCGCCGCCGAGCCGGTTCTGTAAACCGCAAAGTGTACCGCCGTATGTTATACAGGGATAAAGGCGGTCCTCGCGTTTCGGGGCTTCTTTTAATTCAAAGTTAATGGGCATAATATCCTCCTGCTCGGAACAGATTTCAGAGAACGTGCATTATAAATCGTCTCTTTTGCCGTCATTTTATGACTTATACCAACGCTATTTTATCTTGTAAAGCATTCTCCTGTGTTTAATAGGAATTTGCAATAAACCCAGGTTTTTGAATAATTTCAAAAACCATTTTTTTTAGTGTAAATTGAGCCGTACCTGTTGGCCAGGCAACTGCATAGGTACGATTCACGAAAAACCACATCGGGGCTTCACCGCCTTTTATATAACCCATATCAACTCCTCTTAAACCTGTGTTTTGCGGCTGTTTCGGTCATGGTTTTGACGTTTTCAAAGGGCGTCGTTGGCGGAATATCGCAGCCCGGCATCAGGATAAAACCGCCGTCTTCTCCCGCCTCGGCGATACACTGTTCGCAAGCGCCGATGATATCCTCCGCTGTTCCGTCCTTGATTATGCCAACCGGATTTATATTTCCCGCAAGGGCGGTTTTTCTCCCCAAAATTTCCCGCGCCTTCTTAATGTTTACCTTATAATCAATTGAAACCAGGGAAACGCCTGTCAGAGAGATCAGATCGAGACGGTTTTCTATGTTCCCGCAGATATGAAGGCAGGTTATCACATTTTCTTTACGAAGCCGCGCGTAAATATCGTTGTAAAGCGGAAGGGCAAAATCCTCGAAATGCCTGCGGGAAATCATATCGCCCGATGCAGCCGGATCGCCCATGGAAACGAGGTTTACCCCGCCCCCGATAAAAAAGTAATCAACGAATTCAAGGTATAGATTGGCTGTCCATTCAAGAATGGCGCGCACCACGCCGGGTTTTTTATACAGATCGCGCATAAGCTTTTCCACACCGTAGAGGAGGCCCAGCATCGTAAAGGGCCCCCACATACTTGCGCCCACGGCATATTCAGAGCGGGCTTTGTCCGCGATAAGCCGGGTAATCTCCCGCATCTTTTGCAGAGAGGGATCGGAAAAATTTTTTTTCAGATCGATACGTTCAAGGTCGCCTGCATTGTTTATCAGGGCCTTGGTAACATCAGGCGGGCCTTTTTCTCGGAACTTGATCTCGCCCCCCATCGTCTTTATCAGGATGTTGCCGAAACTGGGGGCCGCCCAGATAATATCGACGCCGGCTTTTTTGTTTATCGAAAATATTTTTTCCGCAACGTCTTCCGGTTCCAGAAGGAGGGCCTTTTGAATGTTGAGACCGTGGTGGTACAAAGCCCAGGAACCGCCTGAAAGGAGGGCCGCCGAAACCCTGTCCGTGGGCTTGAAGCTCGCCGCATTGGCAATCCGATCCCGCCCCGTCATAGCCCCGCCTTTTTTACCGAATTAAGGAACAGGCCGGTAAAATCCTTCCCATTGCGGATATTCCCTTGCCCGTTATCGTTATACCGCTCAAAGATGAACCTTTTTCCCGCGATGATGTTCAGCCTTGAAACCCGCGCGCGTACTTTCTCATCATCAATCGCCGTCAAATCTTTTACCGGGGCCATGCCGACGGTCCGGCGGATAAGCTCGGTTCCCGTGTAGGCGGCAGTATCCGCGATTATCGAGTCCAGGTAAGCCTTGGCAAAAGCCTCTGTTTTCGCCATGACGTCGGCGGCGGTTTCTTCAAATGCGGAAAGGAACTTTTCTTTAAACAGGTCAATCACCGAGGCGGCGGTTTCCGTTATCCATGCACAGAAGGCCCCGTCCCCCCAAACCCTTCCGTTATCCCACGCGAAGAAGAGGTTGGCGATGACGTTGCCTAGGTCGTACCCGATGGGCCCGAAAAACGCGAACTCGGGATCGAAAATCCGCGTGGCGGCCAGTCCGTTCTCCGCTTTTTCTTTTACAAAAATAGAACCCGTGTGCAGATCGCCGTGAATCAGGGCCTGGGCGTTGTTCATGAAACCAAACTTCAATTCCACGATTTTAAGGTGCAGTTTTTTATCTTCGTAGAGTTCCCTGCGGACAAACCCCGCATTCTCTTCGATAATGATGTTTCTTTTTTTTACGTCGTTATAGGGCTCGGTCAAAACCAGATATTCCGTAATCTCACACAAATCGGGATTTATAAACGTTTTTACCAAGGCCTTCTTTTCTTTGTGATCCATTACCACGTCGGTCGTCGGAAGCGTCGTGTTTACGAGGTATGTCGTAATATCCTCCGCAAAATGCGGGAATATTTTGTGTTCGATAAGCGCATGGCGCATGAGGCGGTAATCCGACAGATCTTCCATTATGCACGCGCATAGCACGGTATCATACCGGTAGATTTTCGGAACAAGGCCGGGCGCGTATTTATTTTGCAAGATTAACATTTCCGATTCGATTCTGTTGCGGTCGGTGGAAATGTTAAAATCAGGAGAGATGCGGAGCTGTTCTCCCGCCTGCTTGACAATCAGCGATTTTCCGCCTGAGTCTTCGATACGAAACACATAATTCACGTTACCGTCCCCGATTTCCTTAACAGAGAACGCCGCGTCTTCACCAGTTTCATAAAAGAAACCGGCTACTTTTTCCCTCACAAAATCGGGAATATCCTTTTCTTTCATCAAAAAATACCTGTCAAACCGGGACATACCAGCCTCCAATTCATTTTTTGTTACCCTACTTAAGCGCGAGCGCGAAGGCCAGAACCGCGCCTTTGAAAATATTCACCGTGTAATAGGGAACCGAGGCCATCACAAGGCCGTTTTCCAGAATACCGATGAGGATCGCTCCAGCCAGCGTCCCAAACGCGTGGGGCCTTCCGATTCCGCCTACCGAGATTCCGATATGCGCCGCAGCTACCGATCCCATCAGGTAAGGCGAGCCTGAGTTGATCTGCGCGTTCCCCACCCGCGCCCCGATTAAAATACCGCCCGCCGCGGCAAGAAGCGCGCTTAGGCTATAGGCCAAAACGCGGTATTTGCCGGTGTTTATCCCTGAAAGGCGGGCGGCTTCGACATTCGCGCCTGAGGCATATAGGCGCCTTCCATGTTTGGTACAGGTGAGGAAAACAAACGATAAAACCACAAGCGCAAACATGATGATAATGATCCACGGCTCCCTGCCGAAGGTACGAAAAAAAAGCGGGACCTTTCCCGCTGCGGCTGATCCGTCCCGCAGAATCATATTTTGGTTGATCGCCCCGCCGCCCGCGTATGTCATCGCGACGCCCTCAAACATAAAGAGGGACGCGAGTGTCGCCAGCATATCGGGAATTTTAAATTTGACAATGATCAGTCCGTTTACGGCGGCAACAACGAGGGAGATGATGAGCGTGAGAATAATCGCGGTAAAGGTACCGGCTTTTGTCCTGCCCAATGAAAACCAGATCAAGAACGTCATGCACACCGTATTGGCCAGCGTGGCGGCTGAACCGACGGAAAGGTCAATGCCGTTTACGATAAGCGAATACATCATCCCAAGCGCTATGATGGTGACAATACAAACCGACCGGATAATCGTAATCGCGTTCGAAATCGTTCTGAACGTCGGCATCGCCGCCGAAAAAATAACAATCATGAAAAAAATGGCAAGAATGATTCCCCACCTGTTTAACGCGGCGCCGATTTTTTTCTTCATATATTTGCTCCGAAACCCGCCGAATAGGCGCCACTTGCATAGTACAGGAGGTTTTTCTCGTCCGTTTCGGACGGCAGCTTTTCCGTTACAATCTCTCCGTCATACATGACATAGATCCTATCAGCCAGCCTTAAAATTTCACCGAATTCACAGGAAGCGTATATGATCCCTTTTCCGCGTGAGGACAGTTCCTCTATGAGCGCGAATATCTCTTCCTTCGCGCCGACATCAATGCCTTTTGTCGGTTCGTCGAATATGTACACTTCCGCGTCGGCCGAAAGCCATTTTGCGATCACGGTTTTCTGCTGGTTACCGCCCGATAACAGTGAAACCTTCTCAAGCGGCGACGGTATTTTGATGTTGAGGTTTTTGATCTGTTCCTGGGCGGCCTCTATCTGTTTTTTCTTTTGTATGAAACCCGCCCCTGAAAAGTACCGGTAAAGATAGTGGTGAATCGACGAAATCGTAATATTTGCATAAAACGGATCGTCGATAAAAAGACCTTCCTTCCGCCTCTCCTCCGGAACAAAAGCGCTTCCGGCCCGGGCCGCCGCTTCCGGCGTTTTTATCGAGATCTTTTTGCCTTTCAGCATTAATTCCCCGGACGCGGCCTGATACTCGCCGAAAATCGTTTTGCAAAGCTCGGTCTTTCCCACGCCGACAAGCCCCGCAAACGCGATTATCTCACCGGCTCTCAGCGTGAAATTGATATTGCGGACGTGGCCTCTGGCTTCGTTTAAATTTTTACATTCCAGTAAAATTTCATGGGACGCGGTTCTTTTTTTCCCCGGCCATCCCGCGCTTTTCTTTCCCAACATATACTCAACGACCTTTTCCGCCGTCAAGTGTTCATCGATTTCCTCGTCAGCTGCGATCTTTCCGTTCCGCATCACGGTGATATGCTCGCAAAGGTCAAAAATTTCCGGTATCCGGTGCGATATAAACACGACCGCCCTGTTCTCCTCTTTTGCGAGACGGCGGACAATCCCGAAGAGATTCTCCGTTTCAAACTGGGACAGGGGCGCGGTTGGTTCGTCGAGCAGCAAAAACCTACATTTTTCGCGAATCCCCCGCGCTAACAGAACGATCTGTTTTTCGGCCAGCGTCAATTCGGAAACCGTTTTTCGGACATCGATCTGCGCCCCGAGTTTCTCAAGCGCGTCCTGGGCTTCCCGCCTGATGCATAGCCAATCGACGAACTGTCCGCGGTGCGTATTGCCCGCCATAAACGAATTCATGATATTTTCCGCGACGGAAAGCGTGGGAAAAAGTGGGATGTCTACCTCCTGGTAAACCGTTTCTATCCCCAGCATTTTTGCCGAGGACGGCGAGCGAATTTCGCAAGCCTTCCCGTCAATGGTAATGCTCCCCGTATAGACACCGTTGACGCCGGACAGCACCTTCATAAGGGTACTCTTTCCCGCCCCGTTCGCGCCTGCCAATGCGTGAATTCTGCCGCTTTCAACGGTGAAACGCACGGAGGAAAGCGCCTTAACACCGGGGAATTCGACGGAAATATCGCACATCTCCAACATAGCCATTTTCTTTATTTGACCGCCGCCGCTTTTATCTCTTTCAGCCATTGATAGCTGTCGAACACGCCCTTTTCCTGCCCCCAATCCGGCACGACGGCAGCGATGTTGGACATATTGATTCCTGGCCGCAAATCGGACGTTTTCACCCCCTGGGCATCGAGATTGAACGTATCAGGCGTAGTTTCACCGGCAAACTTGGCGGCCAGAAGCCTGATATTGGCAATGCCGATCAACTTTGGATCGACCGCCGCCGTCGACTTCCAGATGTTCGGATGCGAAACCATGAGATCGATGTCGTCGTTTGAAATATCAATGCTGTGGAGCTGAATATCCGTGCGTCCGGCCTCTTCCAAAGCCTGAAGCGTCCCCTTGGCAAGCTCGTCATAGGCGCCACAGATCGCCTCAACGGTTCCCGCAGGATAACGGGGCAGGATCGCGGCAAGCGAATTCTGAGTCCCGCCGCGCATATCGGCGTAATCGACCGGCCCGACCAGGGCCGCCTCAACGATCTTCCCGGCCTTTACATACTCGTCATAAACCACCTGCCGTCTGTCCATCGGCGGAAAACCGGGGCCGACCCAGGCGCGTATCACCCGCACCGGGCTTTCTCCCGGAAAGCTCTGTACGATATTTTCAAGGGATATCCGGGCGAGCTTCGCGTCTTCTTGCGCCGTACTCGTGACGCCGGTGAGGATTTCGCCGTTCGGATCGCCGTTTTTATAGGGAACGGAATCAAAGGTGACGACCTTGATCCCCTTGTCAACCGCCGGTTTCAGAGAATCGTAGGTATAACCGGCCTGGTCGTGCGAAAGAATGATGCCGTCGTAATCCTTGGCGATAACCTGTGCGAGGGTTTCCTGGCAGCGGGCGTCGTCACTGTCGGTAACAAAGGTATCGACGACAAAACCGAGCGTGCGGCCCTCTGAAACCGTCCCGTCGAGGAACTGCTGGGTGTGATCCCCGGCGGCAAGGTTCCGCACGACCGCCACCTTGATGACGCCGTCCTGTGCCTGCACCGGAAAGTACTTCTTGTGCAGGGCAAGCAGTTCCGCGTGGTCCCCGGATTTTGCCTTTTGACCGCCTCCCATCACTACCGGCAGCGCAAATGCCGCCAGCAGCAATAGAAAACCCAATTTTTTCTTCATAGTAAACCTCCATAATTAAACATAGTATATTTATATAAATACTATGTTTTTGTAATTTTTGTCAAGAGCTTTTCGTATTTATACGATATTTTTACTAGGAAATATGTATCGCATCACACCTCATTTTTGCATCAATCGCCGTCGAATAACGGTGTAGACAGATAACCCTCGCCGGTATTGCCGCTCGTCGGTTCGATGATCACCGTGTCATGGTTTATAAGCCCCTGTTCCTCGGTGTCCTTTATCATCGCGTAACCAATCCGGTCTTTCACCGAGGAAAGGGGATTGAAAGACTCAAGTTTCGCGATGACCCGGGCACCGAGTTTCTTCGATTCATTAAAATTGACCAGTTCCAGAAGCGGCGTATTGCCGACCAGATCCGTTAAATGTTTTGCAATCCCCGGCATATTCACTCCTTATGATTATTTTTTTCGTCTTCGACTGCCTGCTGCAGCATCAAGATATAGTCCGCCCCTCTGACAACCCGGTCCCGGTTAAGGATCAGGAGTTTGGCGAGTCTGAGTACGAGGCATTCCGCACGGGCACGGCGCTTTTCGTCTTCTATGCTGACCAAGTCTTCGATATGGGAGAGGCCGATAGTACGCCGCGCCAGTTCAAGACCGCAGACACCGGCAGCCTCGACGAGGAGGGTATTGAGGTACCACTCGCAAAAACCCGGCGTCTTTGCCAATACGTCCGCTGCATTCGAGGTAAATGCTGCCTTGAATTTCTTTGCGAACAGCCCGAACATTTCTTCGATCATATCGAGAAGCCACTGTTTAAAAGCTACAATATTAGCGGCCTGTTCCGGCTCAGCGTCGGCGTTTGCCCAGGCAAAGAAAAGATGGGCGGTAAAATTCCCCAGATCTACACCCATCGGACCAAAAAAAGCAAATTCCGAGTCAAAGACTTTTATGCTGTCCTCCCGGACAAAAACCGATCCGGTATGAAGGTCGCTGTGAATAAGCGCCTGAGGGTTATTCATAAATTCAAATTTGAGTTTTGCCGCTTCAAGGTGCAGGACTTTGTCTTCGTAAAATTCCCTGTGAACAAAATCAAGGTTCTCCGGCAAAATGCGGTTACGGTTGTACAAATCAATAAATGGCTCCGTGTTGCGGAGTTTTTCAAAAATATCGCACATCTGCGGGTTTGCAAACTGTTTAACCATTTCTTTCTTCTGTAGATGATCCTCTGCCACATCACTGGTAAAGATCAGCGCGTTGACCAGATATGTCGAAAAAATATCGGCAAACGTGGGAAACCTACGGCGCTCTAGTAATGCCTTGCGAAGCAGGGTGTAACCGGCTAAATCTTCCATGATGATCGCTCCCATGACCGGATCGTAGAGGTAAATCTCGGGAACCGAGCCGGGCGTGAGTTTCCTCTGTACCGTAAGGTACTCCGTCTCAATGCGTCCCCGGTCCATGGTGAGTTTCCAAGTCGGATCGACACGGGTTACGCGGCCTGCCTGTTTGACGATGAGGGATTTTTCCGCGCCCCGTACACGAAAAATATAATTGACGTCCCCATCTCCGATTTCATCAACGGTTAATACTTCGTCATTGCCAAAAAAATCGATCTTGCTTTTGATGTAGCTGGGAAGATCTTTTGTGTCCATTAAAAAATAGGAACCGTAGTTATTTCTACCCATATCGCCCCTCTATACGCCTTTCTATATTAAGCTGTTCGTTCTTGTCAGACATTTTATCCTCCTTTTTGTTCTCCAATGTTGCGCAGATACTTTCGTAAAATTCTCCAGTGTTTGTATGCCTTTTCGTACGCTTCGACCCTTTGAGTATCAGGATGATACTTACGAGTGCCGGTTACCATGTTTTGCGCCGCAATTTGATAATCGCGGTAGAGCCCTATGCCTACGGCTGCTGAAATCGCGCCGCCAAGAGCGCTGGTTTCTTCGGAACCGGACACAAAAATCGTGCGGTTAAGCAGGTCGGAAAGACTCTGTGAAAAAAATTCGCTCTTTGTCTGGCATCCGCAGGCCCAAAAATCGAATATGCCAATGCCGCTTTTTTCCGCAAGGTATTCAACATTGGCACGGATAGGGAAAATCGTTGACTCGAGTACCGACCGGTAGAGATGGGCTGCTGTAATATCGTAAATATTCCAGGGAACGGGAAATAGAAAACCGCCGTAATTCAGACCCAGGTCTTCTCCGGTAATTTCGGCGCCCAGATAGGCGGTGACGCCGCCTGATCCTATGGGAATATTCCCGGTAAGTTTTGTGATCTGTTCAAAGTCATCTTCCGGCAGCTTGATGATTTCCCGGGTCCAGCGGACAGACACACCGCTAAACTTTACGTTTGCCTCAATGCACCACAAGTCTTCGGTTATATGACAGACCGTATCCGTATCGGGAAAACTCCTCGGTGTATCTGATGTCAGCATCACCGGCGTTGTCGAACCGGCTACTGCAGCGATTGTTCCCGGTGTGAATAGGCCCATTCCGACAAGCGCCGCCTGGGTGTCGCCACCGGCTGAAAAGACAGGCGTACCCACAGGGAGGCCGGATTCACGAGCCGCTTCCCTGGTTACCTTGCCTGCGGCCCTGTTTGCCGGTATGACCTGTGGAAATATTTGCCGGGGGAGGTCAAAAATACCAAGCAATTCCTCAGACCATCTGCGGCCGGCGTTGTCCAGGAACTGGGATGACGAGGCGGCGGAAATTTCGCTTGCCGCATTCCCGGTGAGCCGCCAGGCAAACCAGTCGCTTAGCATGAGGAGCGTCTGTGTTTTTTCCAGAATCTCCGGCCTGTGCTTCTTGAACCAAAGGAGGCGCCCCGGCCCGTACATGCCGTGCGGGGGAATTCCGGTGATCTCCCTGATTTTTTGCGCGTGGGGAATTATTTCGGAAAGCTCTTCCTCACCCCGGAGGTCGACGCAGGGCGCGCTGTAGAGTTCTTTGCCGCCGCCGTCGATAAAGACCATTCCCTACCTCTGGCTTACCACGGAAACTGCCGCTATATCACCCGCTTTAATACCGGAATCTTCGACAAGACTGCGGGACTGACGGGTGAGGCGGGCAAAAAAATCATCGGCGTCAAAAACCAGACCGGTCTTTGCCCCCCAGGGACAGGGTTTATACGACCACTCCTCATAACGGGCCGCGATTTTTCTCCCTTGTTCGTCAAAGAGCGCCGCTTTGCCCGCCCCGGTACCAATATCAAAAGCCATGATATACGATGACACGGATCCTCCTTATAAAGCAGCCGAATCAAGATGGCGTTTTTCCGCCTCGAAACTGACCGCCCCTCCATATACCGGAACAAGGCCATTCCCGGCAGCAGGAATTTCGATGCCGTGCAGCAGATTCCAAACTTCGCCGCTGATCCGGCTGAAGTCAATGGAATTCCGGATATCCCGTATCCTGCGGGGCCGGGGAAGTTCGACAGGAACGACAGCTTTGACGGTACCGGGTCCCGGAGAAAGTACCACGACCATATCCGCAAGAAACACCGCCTCTTCAATGCTGTGAGTAATAAAAACAATAGTCTTCCCTGTCTTTTCCCAGATACTCAAGAGTTCATCCTGTAGTATTTCCCTCGTCTGCGCGTCAACGGCGGCAAAAGGTTCGTCCATGAGGAGCACTTTCGGATCGTATGCCAGGGCGCGGGCAAGGGCGACCCGCTGCTTCATGCCTCCTGAAAGTTCATGCGGAACGTGATCCCCAAAGCCCGACAGTCCCACCAGTTCAATAAAACGGGTACTGACCTCATGCCGTTCCTTTTTGGGTACTTTCTTTATCTCAAGGCCGTATTCAATGTTTTGTTTTACGGTGCGCCAAGGAAAAAGTGCATACCCCTGCAGCACTATACCCCGGTCGAGGGACGGCCCCGTTATCTTTTCGCCGTCGATATAAATCTCCCCCGATGTCGGGTCGGAAAGCCCGGCCAGAATATCAAGAAAGGTAGACTTCCCACAACCGGAAGGTCCCACAATGGTGACAAACTCCCCGTCTTTTACCCACAGGTTTATATTGTCGACGGCTTTAAATGCTTTCCTTTTTTCACAGGCCCGTTTTGAACGGAAAACACGGCTTATATTCCGGGCGATGATTTTATAATCGGCATCAACATTAATCGCGGCACCCAATATTTTCTCCCTTCATTTTATACATTCCCCTTGTACATTCCTCGCACAGGGAACATGGAAATCTCCATATCCCCGTGCGATAAATGATTTGACATTTTGAATTACCGTTCTTTTCCAGCCTCGTCGAATTGATGGTTGACAATATCGGACACTCGTACCTTCGCGCCCGGCTCCAGGGCTCCGGCATCTTTGGCGCCCTGGAGCCATATTTCTATCCCCGCATCATCAATCGCCGATGTCCGCGCATAGTAATGATTAGCCATCACGGGGATCCCGATAGCCTCCCACTGTCAACAAGTTAAGGGATAGACACCCTTCCCAAGCTGTGATAAACCGGAAACGGGAGGGTATTATGGGGGAAAAACTTGTTTTGAAACAGTCAGAAATCTGTTAGCAAAAGCGGAATATGAACGCCGTTCAAAAAAGCGAACACGGGATTTCAGCCGGGATCGTAAAATGCCGTTCAAAAAACTGATGTGGTTTATGCTCAGTATGGTCAAGGAAAGTTCTCAAAACGCTCTTGAACGGTTTTTCCCCAAAATAAAAGAGGCGGTCCACATGAGCCAGCAGGCATTCAGCCTGGCGCGGCAGAAAGTGAAATGGGAGGCGTTCCGGGAATTATTCCAGGCGAGCGTCCAGGGAAGCTATCACGAGACGATAAAGGATTGGCGGGGATACCTTTTGATGGCGATAGACGGAAGCCATATTAGCCTGCCGCCGGATGGGGCGTTACGGGAGTATTACGGGGCTGTCGGGCATGAATTAAGCGCGGCGACCGCCCGTGCGTCAGTGCTGTATGATATAGAGAACGACATCATCGTAGATGCGAGGATTGAACCGTTAACGGTGGACGAGCGGAGTCTGGCGAAGGAACACCTGGAGGCGCTTGGCGGGATGGGGCCGGACTTGCGGGAACGGAAGCCGATAGTTATATGCGACCGGGGGTATCCGTCCAAAGATTTTGTTACGTACTTACAGGATAAGGAAATAAAGTACGTGATGCGGGTACAGAAGCGGTTCAATCCCCGCATAGACCGTATGAGAAGCGGCAGCAAAAACATCAAGCTGTCAGAAGG
>JAITIC010000228.1 GCA_031279635.1 Treponema sp.
CCTTTTACCCTTTTTTTGGGTTTTGAAATTTTTCCGGTTTTCCCCCGTTGGGGTCCAAAAAACCGGGGGGGCTTTTGGTTGTATTGGCCCCCCCCCCCCCCCCCCCCCCCCATGACGGAAGAGAAGTTTTGGGAGGTGAGCTGTTTCCCCTCTGTATTCATAGCCTAACTCACCTCATTTGAAAATTGAATCCGGGGATCGATAACCTTATAGAGAATATCAACCCCAAAACTCAAAATAATCACCAGGGAGGCGAAAAAAATAGTGGTTCCCATAATAAGGGGATAATCCCGGTTACTGATACTTTGTATAAAGTAACGGCCCAGCCCGGGAATGTTGAATACGGTTTCTACCACAAAGCCCCCGGTAAGGATCGAAGCGGTTATGGGACCCAGATAGGTAACCACCGGAATAAGGGCGTTCCGCAGGGCGTATTTAAAGATAATTTTAGGAATGGAATGTCCGTAGGCCCGGGCGGTCTTGATGTATTCCTTGTTAAGCACATCCAACATGGAAGAACGGGTATACCGGGCAATGGAACACATGGGAACGAGCCCCAGGGTAAAACAGGGGAGTACATAGCTGATGGCCCCCCGGTTTAGGCCCGTGGTGGGAAAGATATGAAACGCCCCTCCGGCAAAACAAACCAGAAAAACCGTGGCGGAAACAAAATTGGGAAAGGCGATCCCCAGGGTGGTAACCACCTGTAGAAGACTGTCTTCCCATCTTCCCCGTGTATATGCCGCAAGACAGCCAAAACCGACCCCCGCCAGGATCGCCCACACCAGGGCAATGGCCCCGATTTTTGCGGAGGTGGGGAACATCTCCCCGATAATGGTCAGCACCGGGCGGTTTTTCTGCATCTTAAGGGATACCCCCATGTCGCCATGAAGGAGGCTTACCAGATAGTTTTTTAACTGTACCGGCAGGGGTTTGTCCAGGCCATATTTCGTCTCCAACTCCGCCAGAACCCGGGCGGAAATCGCCTTTTCCCCCAGGAAAGGCCCTCCGGGGACGGTATTCATCAGCATAAAGGTAAAACCTATGACAAACAATATTGTTACCAGAGCAAGAAAAATTCGTTTGACCACATATATACCCATAGATTACCAACAATACCTGCCTTTTCTTTATAATAACCAGTTATGCAATAAATTAATACCTTCGTCAATCGAATGACAGCAATTTTATATATAGAAACACATTTTTATGAATTTCGAAGAATTTGGGCGCATGTGCAGCGTGAAGTACCGCAAACCGGGCTATCCGCCCCAATCTTTGGGCCGCGTCAAAAGGGTTTCCGCTGCTATCCCGTCAGCGGGCGGCTGGTTCGGCAATTATAGGCCGGCAAAGATACGCTTGCCGGCCGGTCTGCACGGCACAGTCAAGACCCCGGAGCAAAGGGACACCCCGTCCAGGGGGATAAGAACACCGCCGTCCAGTACCCGGTATTCCTCCAGCGCTCCGTATTTTTCCGCCAGCTTGAGGTTGTTATTCGAAAGTCTTGTTTAATACCCCGGAGCGCTGCTCCGGCTCAAATGACGCAACGCTTAAGATACCGCGGAGCTTGCTCCGCGGAGGCTCATTCCGCTATACTTGGTAATATGAAAGATTTGAATAATATCCGCTCGAAAAAAGCCTTTATCATCGACATGGACGGGGTTATCTACCACGGAAACCGGCTCCTCAAGGGAGCGGCGGAATTTGTGGAATGGCTGAACGCCAACAATAAGGCCTATCTCTTCCTGACCAATTCCAGCGAACGCTCCCCGATTGAACTTGCCCAAAAACTTGCCCGCCTGGGGATCGAGGTGGAGCCGGAACATTTTTACACCAGCGCCCTGGCCACGGCGAGCTTTCTCGCTTCCCAGCATCCCGGCGGTTCGGTATACGTCATCGGCGAGCCGGGGCTGATCCAGGCCCTGTATGACGCGGGTTTCACCATGAACAACGTCAACCCCGATTACGTGGTGGTGGGCGAAGGCCGGGGCTACAGCCTGGAAGCGCTGGAGCGGGCGGTAAAGCTCGTGTTGGGCGGAGCCCGGCTTGTCGGCACGAACCCCGACCTTTCCGGCCCGGCGGAAGGGGGCATTGTTCCCGCCTGCGGCGCGCTGGTAGCCCCTATTGAGCTGGCCGCGAAAACCAAGGCCTATTTTGTGGGAAAACCGAACCCCCTGATGATGCGCCACGGACTGCGCAGACTCAATGCCAGGCGGGAAGAAACGGCCATCGTCGGCGACCGCATGGACACGGACATCGTGGCCGGCGTTGAAACTGAAATTGAAACGGTACTTGTCCTGTCGGGCGTTACCGTCCTCTCGGATCTCCCCACCTTTCCCTACAAGCCCGGACACATTCTCGAAGGGGTGTTCGAGATACCGGAAGATTCCGGCGGGGCGCAGGACAAGGAATTAACCACCTAACGTAATCATAGATCGCGGTCTGAAGCAAGTCGCAAAGAGGAGCGGCGTCTCGTAAAGCGCGTTTCATATTTGCCCGGCTTTTCTCTACCGGATTAAAATCCGGGGAACAGGGGGAAGAAGCCGTAAATTAACTTTTGTCTTCACGCATATTTCCTCAAGCTGTTTTTTTCTATGAAAATTTGCGCGGTCCATAATTAGAGTCTGTCCACAAAGTCGGTTACTTTGCGGACAGACTCTAATTATAGTACTGCCGGTTTTGCTATTATTGATCAGCTTATCCTTGAACCGTTTTTCAAAACGATCTCCTGTCATGGAACCGTTATACCATTCCGGCGCTATCTTTACGGGAGGTTCTCCCATTCGTATATAAAGCGCAGGGCGTGTTGCTGTATGCCGTCAAAGTAGTTGTCAATAAAGGCGGCAAGTTCCTTTCCCACGTAACGGTAATGCCAGCTCTCCCAGCGGTAGCCGGTAAGGGCCTCGTAGCCATGAGGGAACGAGAGGGACCAGCCGAAGCGCGAAGCGTTAGCCGCCATCCATCGGCCCGCGGCGGTTTCGGCAAAGGAATCGTCAATCGAACCAAAATCAACGGTCAGCCCGGTTTGATGCTGGCTATAGCCGGGCCGGGCGGATTCCCTGTCCGCAGCCTCCTGCCCCATTTCACGGACTATCCGGTTATACACCTCGATCTGGTAAACGTATGAACGATAGGCCGAGGACGCGAGGAGGGTGATTCCCTCAAGCCTGGCCGCCCGCGCCATTTCGTCTAACGAATCGGCGGCGGCTTTGCGGAGCATAAGCCCCGCCCTGTTTACCCTGTAGGAACCGTCCCGCAGTTCAACAAGGTCCGCGGGTTCATAGCCCTCCGGCAGCGGGTGCTGTTTATCCACTAGTATCCGCAGGGAAGGGTCTTCCTCAAGGCAGCTCAGCAGATCGAGAACAAATGCCGGGCTGTCCGCCATTGCCCGCGTTATCCGCTGCCCGATATCAGGGGGAATTGCGGCTTCCTCAAACACAAGGGATAAACGCCCGGCAAATTCAGCGGTATCCGCGGCGCCCTGGGCCTCGCTCAAACGGGCAATGGCCTCGGCAAGATCGGGAAGCCCCTCTTCTGGAACGGCGCCTTCGGCCTCCGGCATCTCCGGTAAGGGGACATCCGGAAGCGCCGGTTTTGAACGGGAACAGGACAAAACACCACAAATGAGCGAAACAACACACAGTATGAGCAAAAACCGGCCGGGCGGAAAAGGTTCAATGCGGATGAACCTCCGCGGAGCAGATCTCCACGGTATTAAACCAGACTTTCGAATAAAAAGCATGGGATAAGTATACCTGAAAAAATATTTTTTACCAGAGACTTTTGTAATATCAGCAATTAATGAGGCTAATGAGCCTGTCCCAAAACTAATTGTCTGTGCGCTCAGTATTTTCCCGCTATGACCGCCATCAGCGCTTTGCTTTTGGGATCCCTCTGTCCGCCCGGAGGGAAAGCGGCATTGATCAGCGCGCCGGAGGGCGTTTCTTCAATGGTTTTCTTTTCTCCGGCTATTAAAACCAGACCGCGCTTTGAACAGCCGTAACGGCCGAAGCGCCTGTCCGGCAGGGGAAAAGCGTCGGAAATAAGCCGCACCGATGTTTCCGGCACGGCAGGCTGCGCGGACGCGGGTAAAGCCGGGCCTGTCAGCAGGAAACTCAATACCGCCCGCTTTTTGGGAATATTTACCAGGGCGGAAAGGCGGTGCAGGGACTGGGGGGCGTCTTCGGTTTCAAAGGCGAAATGGCACCAGCGGTTTTTGCCGGTTCTTGACACGCCGCCGGGAAAGGGACAGTCCCCCTCGTGGGGACAGGGAGAGAGAGGGCGGCGCTTTCGTTCAATGAGCGCCGCCCGCAGCAGGCTGATAAATTGTCCCGAACAGGGAACTCCCGGCTCCACCACCAGAACGGAAGCGCCGTCGCCGGCAAAGCCGTCAAGAAGCCGCGCGGAAACTTCGGCGCTGCGGGCAAGCTCCTCCGCACTGTACTGGGGTATGCCGTCGTAGTTTTCGTTAAATACATTTATCGCGCAAACCAGAGCGGAGGGTTTTCCCTTGAGGGCAAAAGCCGTTCCACGCCCGCCGGATACGGCCCCCGCGCCAAAGTCTCCCTTCACGGTGATTATTTTCCAGGGACTGTCACCGGCAAGGGCGGCAAAGAATTTTTTGCCCGCCTCCAGCGCGGGGCCGCTTCTATCAACGCAGCGGAATTCCAGCGGTACTCCGCGGAGATCGGGGCGGGAGATCCACAGCGCGGCGCAAAAGGTAAGGGGGCCGCAGCCCAGATCAGTTACGGCGTCATTCGCGGCAAGGGAGATGGGCAGGCCGGGCAGGAGGCGGCAGAGGCGGCACAGATTCCAGGGCAGGAAGTAACGGAGGTAGGCGGAAAGCAGATTCGGCCTGCCGAGATAGGACAGGGAACGCCCGCCCCTGCCGCTGGTGAGGAGGCGGGAAAGCTCGGCCACATCGGCGGGTAACGCGGAACGGAAACGGCCCGGCAGGGGAAAAGTCTTGTCGATAAGTGCGGGAATGCCGTCCAGTACGCGGCGGGTTTCAGGGTTCAGCCGGGCAAAAAGATACATCGGTATTATCAGTTTTCCTTTTCTTTCATTAAAAAATACAATTCCATTAACTGGGAACGCAGGGTGGCAATGTACGCCCGTATATCCTGCCGCTCCCCGGAAAGTTCCCGAAACAGTTCTTCCCTCGCGCCCTCAACGGTAAAATGTTTGTCGTGGAGCAGGTGTTTTAGGCGGATAAGAATCTGAAGATCGTGGTCGGAATAACAGCGCCTGCCCCGGGTATTTTTTTTTGACTGGATTAAAGGTATCTCCTGTTCCCAATAGCGTATAACGTGTGTCTTGACGTGTAACAGCCGGGCCGCGTCTGCGGCGGTGTACCACCCCACGGTTTATTTCTCCCGGCGTTTGCCCGGCCCGGCGGAAGAGCGGAGCGTAATCGAGACGGGAATAAGGGAAAAGCCTAAATCTTTTCGTATTTTATTTTTCAGATAAGAAACATACGCATCGCTTACCGCGCGGGGACGGGAAACAAAAAAAATAAAGTTCACCGGATTTGCGGAACTCTGTACCGCGTATTTTATCTTGAAGCGGGTGCGGGGGCCTGTGGGCGGCGGGTATTCCTCAAGCCAGCGCTCCAGTACCTGGTTGAGGCGGCCGGTTTCTATCCGGGTGGTAAGCTGGTCGTACATCCGGATCGCGGCGCCAAGGAGCTTGTCCACACCGCCGCCGTCTTTGGCGCTCACCGGCACAATCGGGGCGTATTCCATCTTGCCGAAGAGAAAGCGCATCCGGTCGGACACCGCCTCAAACGTGTTTTTCACCTGGGGCATGGCGTCCCATTTGTTAAGCGTCATGATGATCCCCCTGCCCTTGTCGTGGGCCAGGGCGGCGATTTTTTTGTCCTGTTCGGAGAGTCCTTCCTGCGCGTCTATCATCAAAAAAACAATGTCCGCTTCATTGATGGTTTTTATCGCGCGGTTTACCGAATAGTACTCGATGTTTTCGGTTACTTTGGTCTTGCGGCGGATTCCGGCGGTATCGAGAATCACAAAGTCCCTCGACTTCCAGGAAAAGGAACCTTCAACCACGTCCCTCGTGGTGCCGGGAATGTCGCTCACAATGGAAGCGTTAGACGAGGTAAGCCGGTTGGAAAGGGTGGACTTCCCCGTATTGGGTTTTCCCAAAAGGGCGATGCGGATCGGCCGCTTTTCCTCCGCCGCTTCCTCAACCGCGGAAAAATCAAGCCGGCTGACGATCTCCTGTTCCAGTTCACCCACATTGTCGCCGTGCTCGGCGGAAATCATAAAGACCTTTTCAAAGCCGCAGGACAGCAGGTTCCAGGCGTCGGCCTCCCGCCTGCCCCCCTCGGTTTTGTTCACCACCGCGATAAGCCGGCTCCGGCAGGGCCGCAGAAGCCCGATAAATTCCTCGTCCTCCGGCGTTATTTCCCCGGCCTCAAAAATCAGGACGATGAGGTCCGCCTTCCTGATAGTCTCCAGGGTTTTTTCCAGTACCAGATCGTCGATGCTTTTACCGCTTCCAAAGGCGTTACGCCTAACGGTATCGGCAGCGGATCTTTCCAGCTTAAAACCGCCGGTATCGATGAGGCGCAGGGGCTTACCGGCGATAAAGCCGTCAAACTCCAGCGGATCACGGGTAACGCCGGGAGTGGGGTCCGTTATGGCCCGCCGCCTATGGAGCAGGCGGTTGAAAAGGGTAGACTTTCCCACATTGGGGCGGCCCGCCAGAACCACGGTGGGAAGATTGCGGTATTTCGCGGCGTTACATTCCATGCTTCACTGAGAATCCGTCTCCATCACGGCGCGGACCTCCGCGATGGAACGGGCTTGCAGCGCTTTTCCGGCCAGGACTTTACAGTCTTCAAAGCTGAGGCCCCGGATGATTTGTTTAACCGGCGGAATGGAAGAAGCGGTCATGCTGAGTTCGTCAAGGCCCAGCCCGACAAGAATCGCCGTTGCCGAGGGGTCCCCGGCAAGCTCGCCGCATATGGCGGCCTTGATGCCCTTTTCGTGGGCCGCGTCAATGGTCCGCTTGAGGAAACGGAGCACCGCCGGATGCCGGAACTCGCTCAGATAATTGACCTTTTCATTTCCCCGGTCAACCGCCAGGCTGTACTGCACCAGATCGTTGGTACCCAAGGAGAAAAAATCCGACTTTTCGGCGAGAATGTCGGCGGTCATCGCCGCGGAAGGTATCTCGATCATGGCCCCGGCCTCAATCGTTCCGGCAAAAGGCTGCTTCTTCTTTTTACATTCGCGGCGGGCCTCGTCGAGCAGGGCCAGCGCCTGTTCCATTTCCTCAACGCCGGAGATCATGGGGAACATAATCCGCACATTCCCGTGAACGCCGGAGCGCAGTATAGCCCGTAACTGCAGCTTGAAGAGATCCGGGTGGGCCAGGGAAAAACGGATCGCCCTCCAGCCCAGCAGGGGATTTTTCTCGCTTACCGTGAGGAGTTCCGGAATAACCTTGTCGCCGCCAATATCCACAGTCCTGATCGTAACCGGCAGTTTCCCCATAGCTTTCAGCACACGGCTGTAAGCCTCGTATTGCACCTCTTCTTCCGCGGCCTTCCTCGGCATCATATAGAGAAACTCAGAGCGGTACAGGCCTATGCCCTCCGCGCCGTAGTCGAGCGCCCGCTCCGCCTCTTCGGGAAATTCAATGTTCGCCTTGAGCGTCACCCTGCGGCCGTCTTTCGTTTCCGCCGGAAGGTCGCGCAGGGCTGCGAGCCTGTCCGTCCGCCTGCGGTACTTTTTTTCCCCGGTTTTCTCCCGAACCAGTGTCTCCCTGTTGGGGTCAACCACCACAATCCCCGACGAACCGTTCAGCATCAGCGTCTGGCCGTCCTTGACCTCGCGGGAAATAACCGAAAGCCCCAGCACCGCCGGTATATTGAAAGCCCGCGCGAGAATCGCCGTGTGGCTGGTCCTGCTCCCCATGTCCATGACAAGCCCCTTTACATGGGACTTGTCCATTACCAGCGCCTCGGAGGGCATCAGGTCATGGGCCGCAAGGATCACGTCCTCCTCAAGGCCGGCCAGGGAAAAGCGGCTGCGGGCAACGTGAAGCAGGCTGTTAATAACCCGGCTTGACACGTCGGCGATATCCACCGCCCGTTCCCGGAACACAGGGTCAGGCGAGGCCATCAGTTTCTGGCTGACTTCTCGTGTCAGGTCAGAGACCACCCATTCGATATTCTGCAGGTTTTTTTCAAGCCGGTCCCTGATTTGATCCAGAAAATCAATATCCTCCAGCATCATCAAATGCGTCTGAAAAATATCCGCCTGTTCCCGGCTCATCTCCCGGCAGGCCCGCTCATGAAGGGAGCGCACCTCCGCCTCCGCCTGTGCGACGGCCTTTTGCAGCCGCTCCCACTCCGCCGCCGTTTCATCCTCAGTGATATTGTAACGGGGAATATCGGGCGTTTCATCATAGTGGTATACAAAGGCCTTGCCGATGGCAAGCCCCGCGGAAGCCGGAATACCGGTAAACGTTTTCATGTGGAAGGAAGCATAGCACAAAAACGGCGGGGAATCAATAGAGCGGCCGGCCGAAATTCAGCGTAAATTTGGACTGAAAAGACCGGAATGAGCCTCCGCAAGGCAAGCCGCGCAGTATTGTTAGCGTTGGGTTGTATCGGAATGGCGGCTCGTTTGAAAGTCTGGTTTAATACCCCGGAGAACTGCTCCGGCTCAAATAAAGCAACGCTTACAGGAACTTGGTATTAAACCAAAGAACCCGCTCACCGGTTCGCGGAGAGGGTATTATAAACTTCCTATCGAACGAGCCTCCGATCGAGCTAAAGCAACGCTTAAGACAGGGGCTGTCCGAAAAGTTTGAAAAACTTATTCGGACAGCTTCCTTGGTACGGCATTTGCGTACCTTTTCAACGAAACGGGAGCAAATGCGAGGGCTGTCCAGGAAGCAACCAACTTCCTGGACAGCCCCAGGCTCATCGTTATCCGACACTAAATGAAGCTGCATTGTCACCGGATGTAAATGTCAGTTTCTTGATATTGAGGGTATCTTTTAATAGAGAATAGAAAACCTCAATCAAGTTTTCAACGGTTGCCACCTTCTTAACAACTACAAGGCGGCATTCAGGATAGGCTTTTGCAAGCTCGGTATCAAAGGCTTTGCCGACACTGGTATTCCATGTTGAACCATTCTTGATTCCTTGCGCCTCATATACCTTTAAAAGCTCAGGAAGAATCGGGTCTTCTTTTTGTAAAATAATCGCGTGGTCAAAGTTTACCAAATATTCCCACGCATGATTTTTGATACTATTGCAAGCCACAACAAAACCATTTGTGCTGTTTACCTCGCCTTCCACTTCAAGGGTTAATGTTCCGGTATGGCCGTGAAGATACTGCGCCTCCCCAATATAGCCCAAAAACCGGTGTGCATATTGGATGTTGAGTTTCGTAATTGAGGTCAACACTCTTTTTTCATCATCCGCCGGTTTTTCTTTGAACGCCGAGGCCGGAACATGGCATACCGGACAGTAATCCGGCGCGCTTGCCCCCACATGAACATACCCGCATTTTGAACAAAGCCATTGTTTCATCTTATTCTCTCCCTTGCGCTTAAAGTCCGCCGACTTTGAATGTATTATTTATAGTTCTTTTAACTATTTTGTCAATATGGCCCGGTCTGCCGTACAGGGCGAGCGCATAGAATCGCATACAGCCCGCTTACTGCGCTCATGACGGAGAAAAAGGCTGTTTTACGGAAAGCCCGGTTTTTTGGCCGGACGGCCCAAAAATGCGCCCAAAAGAGGAGCATAAAATTTCTATGCGTTTATCCTACCTCTCTTTTTGGTACCTTCGTGGTATACAGGGTTTATGTAATATCTCTA
>JAITIC010000240.1 GCA_031279635.1 Treponema sp.
TGTAGACACATTATGGACAGACTACCTTAAAACAGGCATTTTGCGCACCGTTTTGGTACAAAACGGGAGCAAATGCAAGGTCTGTCCGCAAAGTAACCGACTTTGTGGACAGACACTAGCTAACGTATTCCCAGGTAAAAACAGGGGCGCCTGTTATGAGGAGTGAATTATGAAAAAATATCTGAAATCCATTCTTGGCTTCATTCTATCTGGCGGGGTATTGATGTCCCTGTTTTCTTGTTTAAATCCGATAGGGTTCACCCCCGAAGATTTCAAGCTGCAAATTAAGGGAGACATAACCATTGACGGGGGGACGCTTGAGACCAAAGACATCACCGCGGCGTCAACCTACATCGTGAACATGTCGAACTCCCTCGACTTTTTGGATGTTACCATTACCCAAAAAGAGAACCCGAAGCTTGCTACGGAGACGCCTCCGTATCTTATATCCGCGTTTAACAACACAAAAGATTCGAGTAACAACTGGAAAATCGTCAAGACAAAGTACATCCAGGCGTCCGACATCGAGTACGAAGTCGAACTAAACATCCAGCAAAGGCCGGGCGGCTCATCCAGCGTTAAAAAAGCGACGGATGTGTACGCTACCCAGTCCAAGGGTATCTATTATGTCTGGATGTACCGGACAGAGGACGCTTCTTACATCGACAAACAGAAAGCGAACGGGGTTTCTGACGAGCTTGCCGATGTCGTAGTGGTATCGCCCAACGATCCGAACATGCAGAGACCTTTCCCTGTTCCCAAGCCGGGCGATACGAACACCACCATCGATATTAATGTGGGCAGTTCCGACAACGCGGCCATTCTGGATATTCTGCAGAGGATATCCAACGCGATTGTCAACTTCGCCGGTAACAACACCGGCGAAAAAACACCGGAAGAAGAGAACGGATCGGTTCCGCCCATTATTTCACCCCAAAACAGAACTACCATGGGTACATTCGTCGTGGTTAACCTTTCACGGACCAGAAATATTGACTGGGTGCAGTTTGTAGACGAGGGAAGAACATTTGGTGTTCCGCTCCAAAACCTTACTCACACCATCAACAGCGTGTCGGTACAGAACGAAGGCGGGACAGTCGCGTTCCCCGCGGTAGCGGCTCAGGACAGAAGGGCTATCGCTCTGCAGCAGGGCCAATACAAGATAACAGCCGGGCACAACGGAGCTGAGAGGACCGCGATGAAGACCGGTATAATAGTTCCGTCCAACGATCCCCAGACCACCAAAGAGCACTATCTCTACTTCTACAAGGACAAAAGCGGGAACTATGTGATCAACGTGGAAAAGCCCGGGGAAAATGATATGGATCCCACCGACGTACTGCCGCCGTCACAAGGCTCCGGCGTCGGGCGAATTACCCTGGTCAACAAGACTACCAGGGCGGTGCTTGACTCGGTTACTCTGGAAGCGCGGGACTACCCGGCACGGGGCGACAAGACCTGGACCCATACCGACTTCACCAAGAAAGCGCCGGTAAACATCAATGCCTCTGACGACGTGGACATGATTGGCACAAGCGCTTTCCCGATAGACGGTTACTTCATCGCCGGCGTCAACGCGATAACTTCAGAGGGCGCTTACGCTGTTACCAGGCTTGTCTACCTCAACAACACGATTGCGGAGATCATCGTTACGGACAACGACGTGGCTGCCCAGAAAGTTCCGGGCGCCAGAATCAGCGTGCTGAACACCTCATCCACGACTTCCATTGTCTATAGCGTCAAAATCACCGACGCGGTAACAAGCGCTAATTACCAGGTGTACACCACAAATGTGCCCAATGGAAACGCGGTGACCTTCGATGTCCTTAACTCCATCGGTATGCCGATCGTTGATGGCCGGAACTATACGGCGCAGGCGTCGATTACCGTGACGAAGCAGTTCACGGGGAAATTCATGGTGAATTACGAGGAAGTGGAAAACCCGATACTCACGTACTCCGGCACTATCGACGTGGCAATCGCTCCGGACGGAAAACTCTACGGCGCGAACGGCCCCGCTTCGCACCTGAGGACGATCACAATCAGCGAAAGCGACCTTAGCGCCGGAGGTCTCATTCCGCCGGCTCCGCCCGAGGCGCCGGGCTTTATCCCCGTCACCGACGTGGTCATACTCAACGGCGTGTATGACGGCGACGGCGTAAAGTTCTTCGCCAAGGACGGTACTTCGCGGACCATTCAGTGGCTGGCTTTTCCTGACAACGCCACGGCCTTCAATCCGCTCGGCACTAATAACGAACCAAGGGGCTACTGGAAAGCAGACGCGCAGGCGGCTTCCTATACCCTTACGCGGGCAGGTGGGCTCACAGTCCAATCTTCCTTGACTTACGAGTATCTCTATGTCGCCTACGTGGTAGAAAACGGGATCGCGAAAGGAACACGGAATCCGGGGCAAAACACCGTCGATTCACTAGTGCTGGACGGAGTGGACTTGGGCAAAGACTTCGTGAAAGTCATCAAGCTGAAGACCCCGCCGCCGACTGTTACGACGCCGACGTCGCCGACAACAGGGCAGGGCATCATCCTCAACTATACCGGGAAAAACGCGCCGTCGGACAATTACTCTATCAACCTGATTGAGGTGTACCAGCGGCCGGACATCATCGCCCAGTGGCAGTCTGTCCATATTACTCCAAGCGGGGATGCGCCCGCAACGGGAACTGTAACCAATTGGGGTTACCACTATTATACAGGCGGCGCCGAGGGCCGTCAGGGTAGTCCGCTGAGAGAGAAGGGCGCAACGGGCGTTGGAAACTATAAAACCGGCAGAACCGGTTGGTGGTGGGAAGAGTACCCCTGCGATGAGTTCAATGACCGGTTCGGCAGCACAAGCGAAGGGTGGCTCCAGGGATTCGCCCACGGCCGGCAGGCTGCACTCTGGCATTATCCCGGTCCTTCGGGATACAAGAGCATGGGATTCAACTACTGGGGAACCGGTACTACGGTGAATTCTGTCCACGGACAGCATTACTCAGGCCGCGTCGAGCCGTACTTCCTTGGATCGTTCTGGACCGGCGGCAGCGGCGACCCGCATGTGGCGCAGAGGGATAAGGTGAAGGAGAGATCGGAGGCGGCCGGCGTTACCGGTACATGGGTCACGACGGTGTCGAATGACGGAAAGTTCAACGCTGTCGGCGAGCAGATATTGTTGTCCGTTCCTAAAGACAAGGGCGTTATCTGGATCAGGATGAGGACGGATCATTACTCCTCCCTTATCGGCTACCACTGGAAAGCTTCCGGCGATCTTGAATGGTTCTGCTACGACCCGGCTACGAACTACGAAACGGACGCCAATGGAAACATCATTATTGATGTCTACCCATATGGGGCGCCGTACATGAACTACCGGAAATAGCGGTTTTCGGCGCCATATTCAGGGCCCCTTCGGGGGCCCTTTTTTTCCCCTTTTCTGTGCCTGTATGTTTTTTGCCTCCGGAGCGGAAATTACGGCTGAAAAGAGCGTTGCTTTAATTTGCAATTTATACTATACTTCACCTTATGGCTGAGACCGGCGACTCTAATTACTCAAACTTGCTGCTGGAAGCCCTTCTCGCGCGGAAGGATTGGCTGGAGCAGTCTGATCTGGCCAGGCTGAAAGAGGAACTCCGGATATTCCAGGGCGCGTTCGCGGCGCTGTACAATATTTTTCTCAAAAAAAAGCTGTTACACGAGGACCCCTACAAGCAGGAAGCGCGTATCGGGGATCTGGAAGTGCCCGAAACCGGTCCTTTCAACGAAGCCAAGCGGGTGGAGCAGATTTCCCTGCGGCTCTCCAATTACGACAATCAGCTCGACTTTCTGGTCAACTTTTACCAGTTCGGGATTGACTTCTTTAATCTGGAACGGGTAAGGCGCATCCTGGGCCTGGTGCGCTACATAGACTGGGTTCACCTGACGCCGGATTCCCAATCGCATAATACCAGGGTAGTGGCGGAAATTACCGCCCAGTCAAAAGTCGGCGTGGATCAGATAACGCTCAGCATCATCGGCGAGTCCCTGACCAAGCTCTCAAAAACGACCGGCACGGTGATGGGGATCCTCAGGGATATGATCACCTACTACAAAGAAACCTACAAGCTTAATATCCGAAACGCCATTACCCAAAACATGTCCGCCGGGGAAGTCAGCGTGGTGAATATCAAGCGGAAGTTTGCCTCGGCCCTGCCGGGTACTCCCTTCTATCAGGAATTCGTTGACGAGCTTATAAAAGAGGATTATTCGAAAGACGGGCCGGCCATGCAGGAGGCGGTTCTTAAATCCCTCAAGCTGGTGGAAGAAAAGCCGAAAGCCGTCAAGCCGGCGGTGGACTTCAAGGCCACCCTGCTGGAAGGCGTTCAGGTTATCGGGGGATCGGCTAACACGCTGACTGAAATCGTCGGCAAAATCGATGAAAACGGAACTGTCCTGGCAAACCGGAAAAAGAGTTTCTGGGAGAAGGTCCGGCTTATTATCCGGCAGATGATGCACAGTGAGCCTGAAGACGTGATCTACGAGGTGCAATACATGGACGCCACCAAAGGGATGCCGGTTAAAGAGAAGATAAACTACCGCCAGTTTCGTGCGGACATGGATAAAAAGATCAGGATTTTTACCAACCTGGGCGGACAGGGGACGGCGCTCTCAAAACTGGGCTCCATGTCCGAGGAACAGATAACCTCCTATCTGGACCGGAGCATCAGGGAACTACAGTCCCTGCACCGGACTCTTGGCGCGCTGGATGAATTTTTCAAAAGCAGTTCAGCCAAAGAAGATCGTGAAAAAATCAAGGGTATCAAGCCCGAACTGTCCACCATCAAAAACTCCATTGTGCGCGCCAACCAGTTCCGGTATGAGTATAACGCCCAAAAAGAAGAAGAAGAACAACTTAAACGACTAGGGGTCAGTCCTACCGTTTGAGTGGAGAAAAAAAATGAATAAAAACGCCTTAAACAAAACCGGTCTTGTCATGCTCCTCTTTCTGGCCTGCGCGGGTCTGTGGGCCTGCAAGACTCCCGGAGAAAACCTGCCCGCGGAAACGCCGCCGCAGGAAACGGAACCCTCCCCGTCCGCTGCGCCCGAACCGGAAGACGGGCCGTTCCTGCCGGAATTCGCCGAAAGCCGGCCCGAAGTACTTGTCCGGGACGAGCTTACCGTGGCCCTTTCCAAGGGGGAAGTGGTGGAGTTGGATTTCCGCAAGTCATATCTGGCAAGTGAGGCTCAGCTTTTTACCGCTATCTACGAGGGTCTTTTTTCCTACCACCCTTTCACTATGGAGCCGATTCCGGCGGCGGTTGAAAAGTGGGAACTCTCGGAAGACAAAAAACAGTGGACTTTTACCGTCAGGCAGAACGCCAAATACTGGAATGGCGATCCGGTGCGGGCCGAGGATTTCCGCGCCGCCTGGATTTCTCTCCTTTCGCCGGAGCGGGAATCTCCCTACTCAAGCCTCTTTGACGTGATCGAGGGGGCCAGGGAATTCCGTACCGGCGTGGAGAAAGATCCGGCCAAGGTAGGCATAAGCGTCACCGGGGAGAAAACCCTGACGGTCAGGCTTAACGCTCCGGCGGCCTTTTTCCCCGCCATGCTCTGCCATCATTCTTTTAGTCCCATCCACCCCTCATTGCTGAATAAAGAACACTGGGCGCCGCCGCCTTCCAACGGCGATGAAGCAGCCGGCAAAGCCGCCGTCTGGGAACCGCCGCTTTCCAACGGCCCCTTCCGTATTACCGAAATGAACGAAGATACAATCGTGCTGGCCAAAACCGATCAGTATTGGGATGCGCGGCGGGTTTCCTTCAACAAAATAACCCTCAAGTACACGGAAGACGGCGGTGAGACGGCAAGTCTCTGGAATTCGGGGGAGGCCCGCTGGATTTCCGGGGACGTCAACCTTGACGCGCTCACCGACCGGAGCGGCATTCAGGTTAACGCCATGTTCGCCACCCACTACTACTTTATCCGTTCCGCGGAAAAGCCCTGGGACGATTACCGCATCCGCCGGGCCCTGGCGCTGGCCTTGCCCTGGGACGAAATCCGGCAGGGCCATTTTCTGCCCGCCGCAACGCTGATTTTCCCCATCAGGGGCTATCCTGAGATAGCGGGGCTGACCGAGTCCGATATGGAAGAGGCGGTGCGGCTCCTCGCCGAGGCGGGTTACGCGGGCGGCCTGGGTCTGCCGGAGCTGGTGATACGACTTACCCCCTCGCAGGAGGCGGCCCGCATCGGCGGCATAATGGCCCAGACCTGGAAGGAGGGGCTTGGCGTGCCGGTGAGGGTGGAAGTGGTCCCCTATAACCAGTATTTCCAGTCCATGAAAGGCTCAGGCTACATCGTGGGTTCTTCTACCTGGATTGGCGATTTCGCCGACCCCTACACCTTCCTGCAAATGTGGCGGCGGGATTCCAACCTGAACGATGCCCGCTACAACGACGAGGATTATGAAAAATTGATGGAAAGGTCCATGCTGGAAGAGGGAGACACCCGCCTCGCCACGCTGGCGGAAGCGGAAAAACTCCTTCTTGAGCGCGGCTCGGTGTTGCCCGTTTCTTACAGCCCGGCGATCAACGTGGTGGACACCAACGAGCTTGACGGCTGGTACCCCAATGCCCTGGACATCCATCCTTTCAAATACCTCAACTTCAAAGCCTTTCGTCCTCTGCCGGGGGTGGTGTTCCTGAACGGCAAGCCGGCTGAGCCGCGCAATGCAAGTTTGATTTTTTAGTTTTACCATTAGGTTATGCTGAAAGGTTTCTCCTGTTTCCTCTTTTCACGGGCTTTCGTGGCGCCGCGGTTAAATTTCTTCCCTTACTTTTCTGTCAATGAGCCTCCGCGGAGCAAGCCCCGCAGTATCTTAAGCGTTGCATTAGTTCGATCGGAGGCTCGTTCGATAGGAAGTTTATAATACCCTCCCCCGCGCAAGCGGGTTCTTGGGTTTAATACCAATTTCCTGTAAGCGGTGCTTTATCTGAGCCGCGGCAAGCCGCGGGGTATTAAACCAGACTTTCGAATAAAAAATTAACCGCGGACCACACGGACAGAACGGACAAGCCGGTATGATAGCATGTAAGGTGAAAAAATCGCCCCTTCAATTTGCCCGTGGCTGTCCAAGGAACAAAGGTTCCGGTGGCCCGTGCTTATCTTGAATTCGGAATTCCCGTCATCTTCGGGTCGTTGACACATCCGGCCGTTTCGGTGTAATCTTCCCTATAAATACATTGAGGCCGGTCAGCCGGCAAGGAGAGCATTATGGCCCAGGCCAGTAAAAACAGCCGTACTACCAGCGCGACTCAGAAGTTCTTTTGTTCCTGCGGGGGCGAAGTCAAGATGAAAACCCTCTTTGAGAACGGCAAGGTGAAGAATGTCGCCGAATGTGAAAAATGCAAGCGGCTTGAACGGCGTCCGTCGGATTTCAAGTAAGATTTAATAGTGGAGGTTCTTTTTGGCAGTCAAGAGAAGTTCAGCGGAAAAGAGACACCGGCAGAGCGAAGAGCGGCGTCTCCGCAACAAGTCGGTAAAGAGCGCGGTGAGGACCAGCGTGAAAAAAGTGATGGCCCTGGGGCAGAAAAAAGACGCGGCGGGCGCCGAGGCGGCCCTGCGGGATATGATCAAAAAGATCGATTCGGCGGCCCGGAAGGGTATTATCAAAAAAAACACCGCGGCCCGCAAAAAATCAAGAATGCAGCGGTTTGTGAGCCATTTGGAAGCGGCCCAGTAAAAGTTCAAGTGAAGGCTTACGGCGGCGGCAAGGAAGATCAATGGGAACCGCGAAAAATCCGGTAAGGGGCCTGAAAGATACCCGCGTGGGCGGTAATAACGGCGCTCTGCGGCAATTTTGCCTCCATCTGGGTATGGTGGCTCTTGCTTCCCTCCTCTTCGCCGCATCGTTTCCCAATCTGCTTGTTGAAAACGGCCTTCCCCTCTTGGCCTGGATCGCCTATGTGCCGATCTTCGCCCTGATCCGCCGGGTGGGCCTCCGCGCCGCTTTGGGCTGGGGGGCGCTGTACGGCTACGCCGCCTACGGCCTGTTCAATTACTGGCTCAGCGTCTTTCATCCGCTGGCGGGCGTGATCGTAGGCGGCATTTACCTCGTATATCTTGCGGTACTTTTTTTCACCCTGAAACTGGCCGATATTTTTTTCCCCCGGCGTTCGTATCTGATCCAGTGGATCATCTGGCTCGCCTATGAGTACCTCCGTACCAAAGGTTTCTTGGGCTATGCTTACGGGATCACCGGCTATTCCCAGTGGCGCGTCATTCCGCTTATTCAGATCGCCTCCGTTTTCGGTGTATGGGGGGTCTCCGCCCTTGTGGTGTTTCCCTCAGCCTGGCTTGGGGCGGCCCTGCGGGACTGGCGCGTACCGGATGGGCTCGCGGGGATGGGCCGCGCCGTTAAGGGCTTTTTCCGTACCGAAAAAATTGCCGTCCTTGTCTGGGCCGCCGCGCTTGTCCCGGCCCTGATCTTCGGCTTTATTTCCCCAACCGATTTTTCCGCGTTTCCCGAGGCGCGAATTGCCCTTATTCAGCACAACACCGATCCCTGGAAACCCTCCAGGGCCCCAACCGCCGGGCAGGCCATTGAGGAATACCGCAACGATTTGAGGATACTGAAACGCCTTTCCGACGAGGCCCTGAAGAGCGATCCCGGGCCCGACATGGTGGTCTGGTCGGAGACCGCTTTTGTCCCCCGGATCTACTGGCACGAAACCTACCGCGACGATCCCGCTTCCTGGGCGCTGGTCAGGGAACTTCTGGATTACCTTTCCGCCCAGGATGTGCCCTTCGTCATCGGCAATGACGACGCCCGCAAGGACCCGGCGCTCAACCCCAATCCCTATGACGATTACCGGGTCGATTACAACGCGGTAATGCTGTTTGAAAAGGGAAAAATCGCCCAAATCTACCGCAAACTGCACCTGGTGCCCTTTACAGAGCATTTTCCATACCAACAACAGCTTCCCCTCATTTACCGCGCTTTGGAACAGGCGGACACCCACTTTTGGGAAAAGGGCAGGGAGGCCACGGTGTTTTCCGGGCCGGGCTTCACCTTTGCAACCCCGATTTGCTTTGAAGACACCTTCGGCTACCTGTCGCGGAATTTTATACGGAACGGCGCCGAAGTTATTGTAAACCTTTCAAACGATGCGTGGTCAAAAAGCCTGCCCGCCCAGAACCAGCACCTCTCCATGGCGGTATTCAGGGCGGTGGAAAACCGCCGCTCAATGGTGCGTTCCACCGCGTCGGGCCAGACCTGCGCAGTGGACCCCTCAGGCAGGGTTATCGCCTTGGCCCCTCCTTTCAGCGAAGCCTGGATTACCGTCGCAATTCCCGTTGTAAAAGAGGACACGATTTACACCCGTTACGGCGATTTTACGGGGGCGGGTTTTACGGCCGCTGCCGTATTCCTGTTGCTTTTCGGCGGCGCCTCGTATATAATAAGCAAAACAAGGAAAAAGTCATGAATGCCCGTAAAAAACTGCTGATTGTCGATGATGAAAAAATCAACCTTGAATTCTTTGAGGTGATGCTTTCCAAACTCGGCTTTGTGGTTGAAGAGGCCAATGACGGGATTGAAGCTCTGGAAAAGGTAAAAAAATTCCATCCGGATTTGATTCTCCTTGATAACGTTATGCCGCGGATGTCCGGCTGGGAAGTGACCAAAATCTTGAAAGCCGATTCCAAATACAGGGACATTCCCATTATTATGTTCTCCGCCCTTGACGATGTCAAAGACAAAGTCGCGGGTTTTGAACTGGGTGTGGATGATTATATTACCAAGCCTTTTAATTTTTCCGAAGTGCTGGCCCGGATAAAGGCGACTCTGCGGAACCGGGCGCTTTTTGCCCAGATCGCGGTACGGGAATCGCGCCTGAGCATGGCGGAAGAATTAAGCAGGGATATGAAAAACAACCTTTCGGATTTTGTGAAAAGCGTTGACGAGCTTGACAAGGCGATCGCCCTTATAACCGAAGGCGACGGCGTGGCGGTAAACCGGGAAACGCTGGCCGCTCTGGTTAAAGTCATTACCGAAAAAACCCAGACCGTGCGCAAGCACATTGCCGAGCTTGATGCGAGGATTGAAAAAACCATCATTGAGTGGGAAGATATTAAAAAGAACGAAATCGGCCTTACGGTTCTGGAAGACCAGATACGGAAATTCTTAAATCAGGACTAGTGATGCCTAAACAGGAAGGGAAAAACAAAGACGCCGCCGTGGTGGTTCTGGGGAAAAGTACCAGATTTAACGGCGTGCTTAAATTCAAGGAAACCCTGCGTTTACAGGGAAAATTCAGGGGAACCATAGAGTCGACGGGCGCGCTCATTGTGGATAAAGACGCGGTGGTTGAGGCGGATCGCATAACGGTAAGTTCCCTTACGGTGTACGGCACGGTGGTAGGCGCCGTTCTCGCGGTTGACAAGGTTGATATGTTCAGCGGCGCGAAAGTTCACGGCGACGTTACTGCCGCCCGGCTCCGCATCGCCGACGGCGTACTCTTTGAGGGCCAGTGCAGCATGACCACCGCGGACAAGGACGTGGAAATTTTTTCCCGCTCCACCGAGGAGATCAGGGCCGAATTGCAGAGGTTCAATGGCTGAGGACGATTTCCGGAAGATACGCGCGGAAGACGGCGTTTTACCCGGTGTCAGGGCACAGGCGGCCGCAGAACAACTGATACGGAATTTGAGCGCCGCTTCCCGCACCCTTGCCCTGGCCGAGTCCTGCACGGCCGGGCTTGTCTCGGATTTTCTGGCCCGGATTCCCGGCGCGTCGCGGGTTTTGTGGGGTTCCTTTGTGTGCTACACCGCGGGGGCAAAAGTCTCCATGCTGGGCCTTGACCGGGAGCGGCTTGAACGTTACGGCCTGGTGAGCGGGGAAACCGCCCGCGATATGGCCCTGGGGGCGCTGGGAAAAAGCGGCTCTTCCGCGGCCGCCGCTGTAACCGGCCTTGCCGGCCCGGACGGCGACGGAAGCGGCGCCGCCGTGGGAACCGTGTGGATAGCCGTCGCCCTGCGGGACAAAGGGGTTGTCCCGGCAAAAGAATTCCGTTTCCGGGGTTCCCGGAACGAGGTGCGTTTACAGGCCGCTGCCGCGGTTCTGGAGGAGTTGCTTGAAGTCTGCCGTACCGCCGCTTGACAGACACAGCTTGAATCGTTATATTTACGGTATCCTTTCAAATTGTTAAGAAACAATCGTTCCAAAAATGTGTGTCTAAAATTGTGTAAGTTTAATTGAGGCATATCCTGTATGATCCCGGTTTGAATGTCCGGGGAAAAAGCAATCAATAGGTGGTTTAATAATGGGAATTTTACGGAGGGGGCAAAAACCCAAGGTTACTGAAAGTGAAGAAACGCTGAATTTCAGCGAAGAGGCGGAATCCCGGGCGGTCCTCGCCGCTGAAGGCGAAGGCGTGCGGGAAGAATCTGATTCGGACAACGGGGGAAAGTCCGGCCGGGTGGTTGTCCTGGCCAAGGCGAAGCGGACAGCGGCCCGTGAAAACGGCGGCGATTTTTCCCAGGGGGAAGACCCCCCCGCCGGGGATTACGCGGCCAATGACGGCGGTTCCAGAGGCGGCAACGGGGAGGGGTCTTTCCGGTCCGGCATGGGCCGGTCCAAGGGCCGCTACGGCAGGACCGCTGGCCCGCTTTCCACCGTGCCGGGACCCGCTTCGGGAGACGGGGGTAACGGCGCGTCCGGTAATTTTTCCGGCAACGATGGTTCTCCTTCATATACGGGAACCGAGACCGCGGCTCCGGTTCCCGCGCCTCTGTCGCCGCTGCCCAAAAACCTCCCTTCCATGCCGGATATCTACGGCCGGCCCGAACCGCGGCTTGATCAGGACAAGGACAACGGCAAGCCCCGGCTTACCATCAACGAGCTGATCCGCCTCAACATGATAGACCTCCGCAAACTCGCGGACAGCTACAATATTTCACACGACGACATGGTTGCCCTGAAAAAACAGGAAATCGTTTTTGCCATCCTCAAGGCCCATACCGAGCGGGGCGGCATTATTTACGCCTACGGCTCCCTGGAGATTCTGCCGGACAGCTTCGGCTTTTTGCGCAGCCCCCAGAACTCCTACCTTCCCGGCCCTGACGACATCTATATCAGCCCGAGCCAGATACGGCTTTTCGCCCTTAAAACCGGCGACACCGTTTACGGCCAGATCCGCAGTCCCAAGGAAAGCGAGCGTTTCTTTGCCATGCTCAGGGTGGAAACGGTCAACTACGATGATCCCACGGTGGCGCAGAACCGCATTCCTTTTGACAACCTCACCCCCCTGTACCCGAACCGAAAGCTCAACCTTGAAACCATCACCGAGGGTGTCAGCGAGCGGATCATCAACTTATTCTGTCCCATCGGCAAAGGCCAGCGGGCGCTCATCGTGGCTCCTCCCCGGACGGGCAAGACCATCATGATGCAGAAAATCGCTAACGCTATCACCAAAAACCACCCCGAAGTGTATCTTATCGTGCTGCTCATTGACGAGCGTCCGGAGGAAGTTACCGACATGGAGCGTACCGTCCGGGCGGAAGTTGTCTCTTCAACCTTTGACGAGCAGGCCACGCGGCATGTGCAGGTGACCGAGATGGTGCTGGAAAAGGCGAAGCGCCTCGTGGAGCATAAAAAAGACGTGGTCATTCTCCTCGATTCCATCACCCGCCTGGCGCGGGCCTACAACCAGACCGTGCCCACATCGGGCAAAATTCTTTCAGGCGGCGTTGACTCCAACGCCCTGCATAAGCCCAAACGCTTTTTCGGAGCGGCCCGGAACATTGAGGAAGGGGGGAGCCTTACGATAATCTCCACGGCCCTCATAGAGACCGGCAGCCGGATGGACGAGGTTATTTTTGAGGAATTCAAGGGGACCGGCAACCTGGAAATCAACCTTGACCGCCGCATTTCCGACCGCCGCCTGTTCCCGGCGATCAACATCAAAAAATCCGGCACGAGAAAAGAGGAACTGCTCCTCACCGATGAAGTGCTTCAAAAAATTTGGGTTCTCCGCAAGGTTATCAACCCCATGGACGATATCGAGATCATCGAACTGCTGGTTGACAAAATGAAGAAAAGCAAGAATAATGAGGCATTCCTTAAATCCATGAATCCCGGAACGGCGGCCATGGATTAGTCCTTAAACCGGCCGCTTTGCGGTCTTACGGAGTTGGACAAATTACGGAGGATTTATAATGAAAGAAAAGATTCATCCCAAATATGAATTAACGAAGATCAGCTGCGCCTGCGGCAATGTGATCGAGACCCGCTCTACCGTCAAGGACATCAAGGTAGAAATTTGCTCGGCCTGCCATCCTTTCTTTACCGGCAAACAGAAACTGGTTGATACCGCCGGACGCATTGAACGGTTCAGGAAGAAATACAACATCAAGGAATAGTCTCCGTGGCTGAGTGTTCCTTATAAAAAACTTCTTATCGAACGAGCCTCCCATCGAACTAGAGTCTGTCCATAATGTAGACACATTATGGACAGACTACCTTAAAACAGGCATTTTGCGCACCGTTTTGGTACAAAACGGGAGCAAATGCAAGGTCTGTCCGCAAAGTAACCGA
>JAITIC010000261.1 GCA_031279635.1 Treponema sp.
ACAGGTAATGCCGCTCAAAAGGGGGTCGACTGGCATTTTACCACCGATGCCGCTCGTACTAAACTTAAACGGCTCTACCCTGTTATTTTGTAAAGTATTAGTTGATACAGCCTGCTGGTAAACACGGTTAAGCGATTTGCCCTGAGTTAAAGACATCAGGGGCAACATAGTCAGGCGCCGAGTGCATACGTATCCGGTTGTAATATGCCTCCACATACCTGAACACCGATTGCCTGACATCCCCCGCCGAATGTCTGCCGATAGGCGCAGGATGGCCGGCTTCTCTTTCCGGCCGGCTTTCTTGTAGCGGGAACGGACGCCCGGCGGCTGCCTGTTTTACTTGCATGGTTAAGCCCATTTTGACATCCGATAGCCGTTACCGGATAGTCTGCCTGGATTTTGGCTGCTTTTTCAATGAGGCAACATGTCTTCTTGTATTCCCCCATATAAACGGGTACTATTGAACAATGAAAGTCGTGGTTATCGGCGCCCAGTGGGGCGATGAGGGGAAAGGGAAAATTGTGGATTATCTGGCGAACGAAGCCCAGATAATCGTGCGCTACGCGGGCGGGGCCAACGCGGGCCATACCATCGTTATCGGCGGTGAGGAATACGCGCTCCACCTGATACCCTCCGGGGTGTTTTATCCTGACAAGATCGCGATTCTGGGCGCGGGTATGGTGGTTGACCCCGCGGCGCTGTTTGACGAGATACAAATGCTGGAAGACCGGGGGATCGATACCACGGGGCGGATTTTTATTTCCGACCGCGCGCATATCGTGCTGCCGGGGTATGCCAAAATCGACCGGGAGCGGGACGCGGCGCGTAAGAAACCCATCGGCACTACCGGCCGGGGTATCGGCGTTACCTATTCGATGAAGAGCGGGCGGGACGGTATTCGCGTGGCGGACCTTGCCTGGAAAGACAAAATGGCGGAGCTTGAAAAAGACGACCGCGATTTTCTCGCGCCTTATATCGACCGGCTCCTTGCCATGTCCACCGATCTTTCCAGTTATCTCGTGCACCGCAAAAATTCCCAGGTGCTTTTTGAGGGCGCGCAGGGAACGCTGCTTGATCTTGATTTGGGAACCTACCCCTATGTCTCCAGCGGAATGTCCTGCGCGGCGGGCGCGGCGGTCGGCGGCTGCGTGGGTCCGCGGGCACTCGACAAGGTACTGGGGGTTTTCAAGGCGTATTCGACCCGTGTGGGGAACGGCCCGCTGCCCAGTGAGTTTGATCCCAATGCGGAAGACGAGCTTTGCCGCTTTGTCCGCGACACCGGCCGTGAATACGGCGTTACCACGGGCAGGCCCCGCCGCTGCGGCTATCTCGACCTGGTTTCCCTCCGCTATGCCTGCCTGACCAATTCCATTGACAGCCTGGTAATGACTCACCTTGACGTGTACGACACTTTCGGGGAAATCAAGGCCTGTATCGCCTACCGTATCGGCGACCGGATTATTGAGAGTTTCCCCGCTTCCATTGAAGACCTCAACAGCGCGAAGCCGGTGCTGCGGAGTTTTACCGGCTGGAAGCGCTCCCTTGCCGGCGCGCTCACCTACGAGGAATTCCCCGTGGCGGCGATGGAGTATATCGAGTTTATTGAGCGCTTCTGCGAAACGCCGATTGATATTGTTTCCGTGGGCTATGACCGCAAGGCGACGATTATCCGCAAATCTCCCTGGACAAAATAAATGGACAAGATACTGATCCTTGACTTCGGCAGTCAGACCACCCAGCTTATTGGGCGGCGAATCCGCGACATGGGGGTGTATACCGAAATCATCCCCGGCGATTCCGCGCTCACCGCGGAGCCTGGGTCCGATGTGCGGGGAATTATTCTTTCAGGATCGCCGGAGTCCGTGTATGCCGGAGGCGCGGCGCCGGACAAAAAAGTGTACGATTGCGGCCTGCCCCTTTTGGGAATATGCTACGGCCTGCAGTGCATGACGTTTGATCTGGGCGGGACGGTCGAGGCGCTGCCCAAGCGGGAATACGGGAGGATCGGGGTCAAAGTCGCTAAAGGCGCGGGCGGCGGACTTGCGGCGCGCTTTCTTGAGGGTTTCCGCCCTTCGTTCACGGCGTGGATGAGTCACGGCGACACGCTCACCAAACTTGCGCCGGGCTTCAGGGAGGCGGGCGTCAGTGACACAGGGTATCCGGCGGTGCTTGTTCATGAGGAAAAGCCCTGGTTCGGCGTTCAGTTTCACCCTGAGGTGACCCACACCGAAGGGGGGAATGAGATACTGTCGGCGTTTGTTTTCGGCGTGTGCGCCTGTAAAGCGGGCTGGACCATGGAACATTATGTGGAAGAGACGCGCGCTTCCCTAAACGAGCGCATCGGTGAAAGCCCCGTGTTGCTGCTTGTCTCAGGCGGCGTGGATTCCACCGTGGCCGGCGCGCTGCTGCTCAAAACCCTGCAAAGCGATCAGGTCCACTTAATGTACATGGACACCGGTCTTATGCGGAAGGACGAGACCAAAACCGTCAAGGCCAGCCTTGAGAAGCTGGGCGTGAAACGCCTGCATATTGTTCATTGTGAAAATGAATTTCTTGAGGCGCTCAAGGGCCTTTGCGAGCCTGAGGCAAAACGCAGGGCTATCGGCGATCTGTTCATCACCATTCAGGAACGGGAAGTGCTCAGGCTGGGGCTTCCCGAAAATTACTTTCTTGCCCAGGGAACCCTGTACACCGACCTTATTGAAAGCGGCAAGGGGGTGGGAAACAAGGCCCGCCTTATAAAGAGCCACCACAACGTGGGCAGCCCGCTGGTGGACGCCAAGCGCAAAGCGGGCAGGCTTATTGAACCGCTGGACAAACTCTACAAGGACGAGGTACGCCGCCTGGGCCGCTTCCTCGGTGTTAACGAGGAAGTCGTGCGCCGCCATCCCTTTCCCGGGCCGGGCCTTGGGGTGCGCATTCTTGGCGAAGTGACCGGGGAAAAATGCGGCATCCTGCGGGAAGCGGATGCCATCTATATTGAAGAATTAAAGCGCCGTACAGACGGCGAAGGCCGCAGCCTGTACGATGCAATCTGGCAGGCCTTTGCCGTGCTGCTGCCGATCCGCTCGGTGGGCGTTGCCGGTGACGAGCGCAAATATGGCTGGGTCCTCGCCCTGCGCGCCATCACCAGTTCCGACGGCATGACCGCCGACGTGTATCCTTTCCAGACCAAAGACCTGCTGGAAATCTCCACCCGCATCACCAATACCGTGAAAGACATCGGCCGGGTAACCTACGATATTTCAAGCAAGCCTCCCGCCACGATTGAATGGGAATGAGCGTTTCACAACCCAATGGACGCTGCATATAACGTATATTCACCTTCAATATACGCTATATGCAGCGTTTCTGTAAAAATATTTCTCAAAGTGCTTTTTTCAAAGAAAACCAATCCGAAAAGCACGGAATTTTCCCAAATTTACCGATAATCTATAAACAGAATTTGTATAATGAAAGGATTTGTCCTGTTTTTTTATATTGACAAGTTTCGGCGAGGTTTGTTATAATAAGGCGGAGATTTTATGTTCATGAAAGGGGTGGATTTTGGCCTCAGTCCACGAGTATAAACGGCTTGAAAACAGTATTGTCTCAAAAGTAAAAAGCGTCGCTCTTGGAGTGGCGGGGGGCATAGCGGGCGTTTTCAAAAACCTGGGGAACTTTGTTACCCGCCGGTATACCGTGGTTTTTGTGCCCCATTCGGAAAAAAAGGTCTATAACTTCCATGTTACGGTGCTTTCGATATGCTGTTTCCTTCTGGTGGCGACGGGTATCCTTGGGGCGTTCTTCTGGTACGGCGCTTCCTACAATGACGCCCGAAACGTTCTGGCAAACAAGGACAGCCGCTTAAAAGAGGTGCAGGCCAGCCTGGATCAACTGCGGGATGAAACCGCCCTGCTGCTCCGGGAGGCGCGGGGTTTTGAAAACGCCCTTTCCGGTACGCTTTCCGCGCTGGGGGCGGATATCGGCGGCGGCAATAAAAAGGCCGCTTCCGGCGATTTAAGTTCTTTCTTTGATATTCGGGAAACACCGGAAGGTCTGCTGCAGGAAGTGGATGATGTACGGCGGCTTTCGGCTTATCTTTCCCAGGCCGTGGAGCCGGTTAAGGAAATCGGTACGCTGCTGGATTCCCAGAGCGCCCTGCTTACGGAGATTCCCAGCATCTGGCCGATCAAGGGCGGCATCGGGCATATTTCCTTCTTTTTCGGGCAGAACGAAAATCCCTTTACCGGCCAGTACTACATTCACAAGGGTATCGATCTTTCCACTTACCGTTCCGGCGACCCGGTGGTGGTTACCGCCGACGGACAGGTGGTCACTATTGATTATGACGAGGGTTTCGGAAATTACGTGATTGTCAAGCACAAACACGGCTACTATACCCGTTACGCGCATTTGCTGTCTTCAAGGGTGAAAGTGGGGCAGCGGGTTCAGCAGGGCGACGTGATCGGCCTTATCGGCAATACCGGCCTTTCCACCGGCCCCCATCTGCATTACGAAGTGCACATCGGCTCCGACGTGGTAGATCCCTACAAATATATCAATATCCGTTCCAGCATCGCCAAGCAAAAGCGTTAGGTCTATGCCCTCAGGCAGGTTAGAAGACTTTTCAATCAACACTATTATCGGTCCCAATACCAGCATGGCGGGGGATATTGATTCCGGCGGCTTTACCCGTATCGACGGCAGCATACGGGGGAATGTGAACGCCAAAGGCCGCGTGGTAATCGGCGAAAAGGCCCGCATGAAGGGCAATGTGTCCGGCACGGCAATCACCGTCGGCGGGGTGGTGTACGGCAGTCTCATCGCCAGCGAGTCCCTCGTGGTTCTTTCCAGCGCCCTGGTGTTGGGTGACATTATCACCCGCCGCATACAGGCCGACGAGGGCTGCCTTATTCACGGCAAGGTGCTGGTATGCCCGGACGAGGAAATCTGGAAGCGCGCTCTGTCGGAACACCGTGACGCGCAGGGGATCAGGTCCGCGCTGCCGGTTTTCTCCAAAACCCGCGAAACGAGTTAAGCATGGCTAAAGTCGATTCCCCCGATATTCCTTCGTTCTATATGAATCCCTCGGCCTATTCGCAGGTGAAGGGGGATAATAAAAAGACCGGAATCCGGCGGACCGGCGGCAGGGATTTTTTCCGTGTTTTTGAGGATATCCGCGGCAAAACCGCGGACGAGCTTGGCCCCCTGCGCGATCTGCCGGTGTCCGAGGAAACGGTCAACTTTTTGATGGACGAAGTCCGCGGCGCGGGAGACGCCCTGCGGGACCGGCCCTTTCCCGAAGAAATTATCCGCTACAAGCAGGCCGTGCGGAACTTCATGCACTATGTGCTGGAAAACGCCTTCGCGCTGGAAGAAGAAGCGGGAACGCCCAATTTTCTCAAAGCCGGTTACAAGGGTCCCAGGGGAACTCCTGAAGCGATGAAGCAGAAGCGGCATATCAAGATTCAGGTTATCGACCAAAAACTGGAAGACCTCGCCGCCATGCTTCTTTCCAGCCAGAGGCAGCAGCTTAATCTCGCCGCCCGTCTTGAGGAGATACGGGGTCTTCTGATAGACTTACTGCAATAAAGGTTATATATGAACGATACCGACGAATATGAAAATATAGATGAAGATGATATTTCCGCGCTTGAGGACGGCCCTCTTATAGAGGAGCCGGCTGTTATCACCGGCGCGGACGCGGGGATCGAGTCCATCGCCCCCGACACGCCCATCTACCGCCTGCGCCTGTTTTATTCCCATGAAACTTTTCCCGCCGTGTACCGCGACGACACCCTCAGTAACCGTTCCCTGGTAATCGTGCCCACCCGCTACGGCCGCGATATGGCGCAGGTAATCGGCCCGGTCCGCGGCAGGACGCCTCCGGCTTCCGAGATTGCCTGGATAGAACGGCCCACCACGCCGGAAGATTTGGAGAAAGCCCGCGGCAACCGGATTCTGGAGCGGGACGCTTTCATCATCTGCAAAGAAAAAATAGAAAACCACAAACTGGAAATGAAACTCGTTCTCGTGCATTACCTTCTTGAGGAACCGAAGATTCTCTTTTTCTTTACCGCCGACAACCGCGTGGATTTTCGGGAACTGGTAAAGGACCTCGTGGGCGTTTTTAAAACCAGAATCGAGCTGCGTCAGATCGGCGTCCGCGACGAGGCCAGAGTAACCGGCGGTCTGGGGATCTGCGGCAGGGCATACTGCTGCCACGCCGTATCGGACAAACTACGGCCCGTGTCCATCAAAATGGCCAAAGATCAGAACCTCTCGCTCAACTCAATGAAAATTTCCGGTCCCTGCGGCCGTCTCCTCTGCTGCCTCTCTTACGAACACCTTTTTTACAGCGAGCAGCAGCGCCTCCTCCCCCCGGAAGGCTGTCGTATCAGCCACGACAACACCATGTGGCGGGTAGTCGAGGTGAACATGATCAGCGGACAGATAAGACTCGCCAACGACGATGACCGTCAGATGACCGTCACCGCGTCGCAGCTGGAACGTGTTGACAACCGCTGGCGGGTAAAAGGTTAGAACATAGAACGCAATGTTATATGAGGCTGTTCCAAAACCGTGCCCCCGGCTATGCCGGGAACGTTAACGCACAGTCAATTAGTTTTGGGACAGGCACAAAGGAGTCCGATTTGAAACTGATTTTCTTAGGCCCCCCCGGAGCGGGCAAAGGCACACTGGCGGCCAAAGCGGTAGACATTCTCGGCGTGCCCCACATCAGCACCGGCGCGATATTCCGCCAGGCCATCGCCGACAAAAGCCCCCTGGGCCTCAAGGTCAAGGCGATCATTGACGCCGGAAAACTCGTTGACGACGAGACCACTATCGAACTGGTCAGGGAAAGACTCGCCGGGGACGACGCCCAAAAAGGCTACATCCTCGACGGTTTCCCCCGGACCATTCCCCAGGCCGAGGCGCTGGCGGCATTTTCCGCCGTGGACAAAGTGGTCAATTTCGACATCCCCGATTCGGCGGTGCTGGAGCGCCTTGGCGGACGGCGCGTCTGCCGCAAGTGCGGTTACAACTTCCACAAGATTTTCGATAAACCCGCCAGAGAAGATGTCTGCGACCACTGCGGCGGTGAAGTCTACACCCGCGACGACGACCGCCCCGAAGCAATCCAAAAGCGGCTTGAAGTGTACCGCGCCCAAACCGCCCCTCTCATCGACTTCTACCGGAAAAAGGGGTTGCTCCTCGACGTAGACGCCCGGCCTTCCGTGGATCAGGTGACGGAGAATTTTAAACACAGCCTTGGGCTTTGAGCAATGCGCTCCGTTGCCCGGAGCGCGGCAATGAGGGAAGGGAAGAAGGGAAGCGCGGATGAGCTTCCGCGGGGCTTGCTCCGCGGAGGCTCATTTTTTTTATCATTTTTTGTATTTTTTTTGTTGACAGGTGAAATATTCTACTGTAAAATCATTTATACGAATAAACCAGGGAGAAGAGAATGTCAAAGATTGAAGAAATTGCCCTGGCAGTGCAGGGCGGGAAGGCAAAAATCATCGAGGGGCTGGTAACGGAAGCTCTGAACGAGGGCATCGACCCCATAAAAATCCTCAACGAGGGCATGATCAGCGCCATGGGCATTGTGGGCGAAAAGTTCCAGAAATCCGAGATTTTCGTCCCCGAAATGCTGGTGGCCGCGCGGGCTATGAAAAAAGGCATGGCGGTCTTACAGCCCAAGCTGGCGGACAAAGAGAACGTGAGTCTGGGCAAGTGCATCATCGGTACGGTACACGGGGACCTGCACGACATCGGCAAGAACCTGGTAGCGCTGATGATAGAGAGCACGGGCTTTGAGATCATCGATCTGGGGGTCGACGTGGCGGTGGACAAATTCATCGAGGCCATTAAGGAACATCCCGATGTGAAGCTGGTGGCGCTGTCCTGCCTGCTGACGACGACGATGCCGGCGTTACAGGAGACGGCGACGGCGATAAAGGGGAGCGGACTGAAGGGCTTCAAACTGATGGTGGGGGGAGCGCCGATAACGCAGGAGTTTGCCGATCAGATAGGGGTGGAAGGGTATTCGCCGGACGCGGCGAGCGCCGCCCAGCTTGCCAAGAGATTGTGCGCCTAAAATTTTCGCGGTTATCGCGAATTACACCGGCATTTTGTTTGTTTGTGTGATTCGCGGTTGGCCGTCTTCCTTTGCTGTTACTAAATATTGTTGAATTTATGAAATTTTTTGTTGACAACTGAAATTTCATAAAGTAAAATCGTTTATACGAATAAATAGATTTATGTCACATTTTATTTTTATGGAGGGTTTTATGGAAAACATGCAGGAACTTTACGATAGCCGCTTAAAGCGGGTGAGCGATGCGGTGCAGTTAACGGAACCGGACAGAATTCCCATTGTTCCGGTGTTTCAGGCGTATCCTGTTTATTTCGCGAAAAAGTGGACTATTCAGGACATCATGTACGACTACCGGAAGGCATCGGATATCTATGATGCCTTCTACAGCTATTACAAGCCTGATATGGGGTGGGACCCGATTCTGTTTTATCCCGCCAACTACATGGAAAAGTCCGGTATTACCTGGTTCAAATGGCCGGGAAACAAGATCAAGGAATCCAACATCATGTACCAGTTCATTGAGGAAGAGTACATGAAGGAAGACGAGTACGAGGAGGCGATTCACGACATCACCAAATTCATGATGAACAAGTGGATACCCCGCAGCTTCTCAAACCTGAGCGGTTTGGCAAAGGTTGACTTCCGCAATTCCATGTGGTTCGGCCACATGGGGGCTTTTGCCGCCTTCTCCGATCCGGAAGTTATCAAAACGTTTGAAACCCTGGCGGAAACCGGAAAGATGCTGCTGGACTGGTTCATCTATCTGGGCGAATACCAGGCGCACATGAAAGAAAAATTCGGGATGCCGCCGCTTTACGCGGGTTTTGCCTACGCGCCTTTTGACATGATCGGCGACAGTATGCGCGGTACGCGGGAAATTCTGGTGGACATGATGGACAGGCCCGATGAACTCCTGGCCCTTATTGATGTGGTAACCAAATTCGCCATAAAGGATACTATCGCGGGCTGCAAAGGCAAGGCGGTGCCCTACGTCTGGTTCTGGCTTCACAAGGGCGTGGATGTCTTTATGTCGGACGAACATTTCAAGAAATTCTACTGGCCCTCGCTGAGGCAGTACCTTACCGAGGTGGCGGAAGCGGGCCTGACCCCGGTGGTGTATGTGGAAGGGGCCTACAATTCCCGGCTTGAGTATTTAACCGAGGTTCCCGCCAAAAAAGTGATCTACAACTTTGAATATACCGACATGGCGGCGGCAAAGAAGGTATTGGGCGGCCATTCCTGCATAATGGGCAATGTTCCCATCGTTCCGCTTTCTTATGGCAAGAAGCAGGAAGTTGTCGATTACTGCAAGTGGCTCATAGACACCTGCGCGCAGGGCGGCGGGTTTATTATGGATACCAGTACCATGGTTGACAACGCGAAAGAGGAAAATATTGACGCGATGTTTGAGACAACATTCAGCTACGGTGTGCGCTGAAAACGCTTAAAAACCCGGCGTTGCCGGAAGAGAATTATAGCCGGAATTTCCGGATGTTTTAAAATGTCCGGAAATGGGAGATGGAGGTTGAGTATTATGAAAAAGATTTCTATTGGAAGTTGGGCGTATGCTTTTTTGAAGACGCCGATACTGCTGCCCGAAGTATGCGCGAAACTCGGCGAACTGGGTTTTGACGGGATAAGCATGGGAGGCTTCAAGCCCCACGCAAATCCGGAAACGTACAACACCGATGAAAAACGGAAGGAACTGGCGGAACTGCTTAAAAAGAACAAGCTGGAAGTCGCCGAGTTTGCCTGCGATCTCTGGAGTATCGACGCTCTTAAAAAGGCCGATGACTGGATCGCGCTTTTCGAGGTCAACGCGGAGTTTGCCCAAAAGATGGGCTGGAAGATCATCCGGGTCGATACCGGAACGCCCCCTGTCCTGCCCGACGGGATGAACTACGCACAGGCCAGGGCCAGGATAACCGATAACTTCAAGCGCATTTCGGAGATTGCCAAAAAATACGGCTTGCAGGTTACCTGGGAGTTTGAGCCCGGGTTTATCATCAATGAGCCCAAGTATATCCTTGAAACCGTTGAAGCGGTGGGAGCGCCGAATTTCGGGATTCTCTTTGATACCTGCCACGGATATATGTCGGCGGAAATCGGCGCGCGGCACATAGAGCCGGGTGTTCTTAAAGGCGGCGTTCTGGAATTCATTGAACTGCTCAAGGACAAGATAAATGTGGTCCACGTCATCGATTCCGACGGAACACTTAACGGGCAGGGAACCAGTACCCATTCACCGTTTGGGCAAGGCAAACTTGATTTTGACGCACTGATACCGGCCCTGCTGCACAAAGCCAACTACAAGGGCGAATGGTGGGCCATAGACCTTTGCGAGTGTCCGGATGCCTGGCAGGAGACAGCGGCCTGTAAAGCGTTCGTTGATAAATTCAACGCGAAATACTCATAAGGGGCGATCATGCCAGTGGATAAAAAGACCCTGCGGGACATACTGGAAAAAGGAAACGGAATACTTTCCCTGATACCAACCTGGGTACCCAGGCCGTTCAACCGCCCCGGAAAACGGATACGGCTGCACCCCGACGATTACTACGCGATGGGGATGAAGCGGGGCGCCATTGTCGAGCGCTGGTTTTCCTCCATAACCAGGGTGGAAACGGAAGGCGCGGTGGAACACGAGGGGATGAGTTTCGTAAACGTGGACGGCAGGACAGATCACGGGATACTGTTCAGGGAATTTGTCGACCAGCTGGGAGCGGAACTTTTCGGACAGGCCCTGATGAACAAGTACGGAACCTGGCCCATGTATTCAAAGTTTTACGATTACAACGAGCCGCTTTTTCACCACGTGCATCACCGGGAAGAAGCCTGCGCGAAAATCGGGGTAACCCCCAAACATGAACACTACTTTTTCCCCAGGCAGTACAACAACCATCTGGGGACCCGTCCCACCACGTTCTTCGGCTTTGATCCGTCGGTAAGTAAAGATGAGGTAAAGGCCCGCCTGTCCGTGTACGAAACCGCCAATAACCGCATTCTGGAACTTTCACGGGCTTTTCAGGTGGAGCTTGGCACGGGCTGGTTTACCCAGGCCGGCGTAGTGCACGCCCCGGGATCCCTGTGTACCTACGAACCGCAGTGGAACAGCGATGTTATGGCCCTGTGGGAAAATGTCGTGGGTTCGGGGGAGATTTTCGACTACCACTGGCTCTGCGGTTATCTGCCCAAGGGCAGGGAGCGGGACATTGACGCGATTATGGACACCATCGACTGGGAACTGAACACCCTGAGCGATTATCGGGAACGCTTTTTCCGCCCGCCCGTAACGGACGAAGACGGCGACGGCTATGTCCAGAATTGGATCTGTTACGGCAATGATTATGTCGCGGCCAAGGAATTAACCGTGGAACCGGGCAGAACCGTTACCATTAAAGACAAAGCGGCTTATGGCTGCCTGGCGGTTCAGGGCCGGGGGGAATTCGGGAAATTTATCTGCGAATCCCCGACGCTGATCCGCTACGGGCAGCTTACCGCGGATGAATTTTATGTTTCACACAAGGCGGCCAACGAGGGAGTGTGCGTTAAAAATACGTCCCCCGTTGAACCGCTGGTGATACTGAAACACTTCGGCCCCGACTGCGGTATGCCGATGAAACACTGATTTTTAAGGAGAGAGTTATGGCAAAAATGAAAGTGCAGAATTTTTATGAACCCCTTGTTATGAAGTACGAGGAGCACGACATTCCCGAAATAGCGGATAACGAGGTTCTGGTGAAAATTAAGGCCGTGGGCATTTGCGGCTCCGACGTTTCGTACTACTACGGGCACAGTCCGCTGGGAACGGCCAACGGCAAGGGGCCGCTCTACCTTGGACATGAAGCGTCGGGGGTGGTGGCGAAGGCAGGGAAAATACCTGCGGGATTCGGCCTCTTTAAGGAGGGTGACCGGGTCGCCGTTAATCCGGTGCAGCAGTGCAACGCCTGTCCGGCATGTATGCGCGGAGAATTCAACGTTTGTTCCCATTGCGAAGTTATCGGGGTTTCGGTAAACGGCTGTTTCGCCGAATATGTCAAAGTCAAATTTACCCATGTGTACAAAATCCCCGACGAGGTGAGTTTTGAATCCGCCGCCCTGGCGGAGCCGCTGGCCTGTTCCACCCACGGCGTAAAGCTGCTGAATATTCAGCTTGGACAGGCCGTGGCTGTCTACGGTCTGGGCAGCATCGGCCTTATGATGGTTCAGCTTGCCAGGGCGTCCGGCGCGGGCAAGGTGATAGCCCTGGGCGCTCACGACTTCGGCCTTGAAAAGGCAAAGCAGCTTGGCGCAACCCACCTTATCAATACCCGCGAAAAGGATTCCCCTTATTTCGCGGAATGTACCGAAAAGAAAATTAACGAAATAAACGGCGAAAGGCTGCCCCGGTGCATCGTTGCCACCAGCAATATGACGGCCCTCCAGGATGCCATAAAAATCACCGGCCCCTGTTCCACCATCGTTTATTTCGGGCTTCCCGGCCCCCAGGATGAACTCAAAGTTCCCGTTCTTGACGCGATACAATCCGAGCGTACCCTGAAATTCTCGTGGCTTGCGCCGCTGGTGTGGGACAATGTTTTTGCCGCGATTGCCTCGGGGCAAGTCAAACTTGATTTGATTATCACCCACAAGTTTACCCTTGAGGACGCTGAAAAAGGGGTCAAGTTTATGAAAGAGAGCAAGGAAAACAAAGTTAAGGGCATACTCGTGCTTGATTAAAATTTTTTCGGAGAGCGGGTTGACATTATGAGTGATGTATCAAAAGAGAAAGTTATCCTTGAGATGATCGGTATTACCAAAAGTTTTACCGGCGTTACTGTTCTGCATAATGTCAGCCTGACTCTCAGGGAAGGGGAGATTCAGGGCCTTGTCGGTGAAAACGGCGCGGGGAAATCCACCCTGATGAAGATCCTTACCGGGGAACACCGGATGGATTCAGGCGAGATAAAACTTTTCGGGCAGCCCGTGAATATTGCCAATTCCCGTCACGCCATCGATCTTGGAATCACTATGGTGTATCAGGAATTGAACAACGCTCCGGATATGACCATCGCGGAAAACATGTTTATCGGCCGGGAATTGAAAAAACACGGCTTCATCGACAAAAAAAACATGATCCGGTTGACGGAACAGTACCTGTCCGTGCTGGACCTGAAGTTCTCTCCCATCGAAAAAATGCGTCAGCTTACCGTTTCGGAAATGCAGATGGTAGAGATCGCCAAAGTAGTTTCGTACAATTCCAAAATTATCGTCATGGATGAACCGACTTCCTCAATTACCGAATCGGAGGCGGAAAAACTGTTTGCCGTGCTGAGGAAACTCAAGGACATGGGGATAGCGATCTTCTACATCAGCCACAAACTGGAAGAGATGTTCAGTCTGGTCGATTCTATCAGCGTGCTTAGGGACGGATATTTAGTTAAGACCGACAGTCCCCAAAATTTAGCCAAAGATGATTTAATCCGCCTTATGGTCGGACGGGAAATTGATGATATTTTCCCGGAAAAGGGCGGCAGCTTCGGCGAAACTGTCCTAGAGGCGGAAGGACTTACCATTAAAGGCCAGTTTGAAAACGTATCCTTCTTTCTGCGCAAGGGCGAAATCCTCGGCTTTGCCGGTTTGGTGGGCGCAGGACGTACCGAAACGGCGATGGCCCTTTTTGGCCACACAAAACTGGATTCCGGTAAGATTAAGATCCTGGGAAAAGAAGCGTATCTAAAAAATCCCGGTAATGCGGTAAAAACCAAAATTGCCCTGATTCCGGAAGATCGGAAACTTCACGGCCTCAACCTGATTGGAAAGATCGCTGATAATACCGAAATGGTTGTGGAGAATCGCAACAGCCGCTTTGGCTTTGTAAATGTGTCGCTTAAAAAACAGAATGCGTTGAAAATGGCTAAAGATCTGTCTATTAAATGTCAGAGCATTGATCAGCATGTACTCTATTTAAGCGGTGGCAATCAGCAGAAGGTAGTGCTCGCCAAATGGCTCTTGTCGGAACCGGATATAATCATCATGGACGAACCCACACGGGGCATTGATGTTGGTGCAAAAATAGAAATATACAAAATCATCAATCAGCTTGCCGCATCCGGCAAAGCGGTTATAGTGATTTCTTCTGAGTTAAACGAAATTATTGGTTTATGTAACCGGGTGCTCGTTATGTATGAAGGCCGGGTAACTGGAGAACTTCAAGGCAATAATATTAATCAGGAAACAATTATGGCTTATGCACACGACGGGGTGGGATGATGCCGAAAGGTTTAATGTTGCAAAAAGCAGAGAAAATAGTCCGAAAGACAGCCATCGTATGGGTGTTGTTGGTATTGGCTGTCGGCATGGCTCTTTTCTCTCCCCGGTTTATTTCCCCGGCGAATCTGCTCTTAATAGCTAAACAGAGTACTATTACAGGGATACTGGCAGTCGGGATGACCATTGTCATCATTACAGGGGGGATCGATCTTTCGGTGGGGGCGGTAATCGCTTTTTCAAGTGTCATATCTGCAATGTTCGGCGGCTTGGCGGTTCAGAATATGCCCATTATTATTTCTCTGTTAGTGGGAATTGCCGGAGGGTTGTTCTTTGGTTTGTTTAACGGGGTCGGTATCTCCTATTTAAATATTCCGTCATTCATAATGACATTGGCAACCATGATGATTTCCCGTGGACTCGCCAGAATCTTGAGTAACGGAAAACCGGTTTTTGGCCTCTCCGAGTCTTTTCTGAAATTTGCCAATGATTTCTTTTTGGGTATTCCAAGCCTGGTGGTTTTCTTTAGCATTGTGTTTATCCTGGGAGCAATTATATTAAACAAGACCATATTAGGCAGCCGTATATATGCAATCGGAGGGAATGAGGTCGGAGCGCGGCTCTCTGGAGTAAATACCAAACGGATTAAACTTTTTGCATATACCATCAGTGGTTTGCTGGCGGGGTTCTGCGGGGTATTAATGACTTCCAGAATTTCTTCCGGAAATTCAATTGTCGGTGAAGGATATGAACTGAACGCTATTGCCGCCGCGGTAATCGGCGGGACCAGCATGTCGGGCGGCGTGGGTACCATTTGGGGTGCCGTTGTAGGTTCCCTGATCATAGGGGTATTACAGAACGGCTTGGATTTCATGGGGGTATCTCCGTTTTATCAAGGCGTCATTCAGGGGTTTATTATTATAGCCGCTGTATTGTTGGATCAAAACACGAAAGGTAAAAAAGGTTCTTAGAAATGGTTTTAACGGCTCATCTTTTGATGATCCGAAAAATTGATGATGGAGGAAAGTATCATGAAAAGATTAGGTTTTTTCCTAATGATTCTGGCGGCGGTAAGTATACCTTTGTTTGCCGGAGGACAAAGAGCTTCGGAGGCTATCAAGATAGCCTATATGGGCCCTCACCAAAACAACGAGTATCAGGTCGGGCTTCGTGAAAGCATGGAGCAATATGCTAAACAAATTGGCGTAGAATGCGTTGTATATATCGCGGACAATGATCCTGCCAAACAAGTTTCCCAGATTGAGCAGGCTATTATTGCCGGAGTGCAAGGTATTGTAATTGATCCCTGCTCTTACGAAGGTATTTATAACGGCGTTATCGCCGCCAAGAACGCAAAAATTCCGATGGTAATGGTGCATGAAAGTGTGAGTAATCAGGATGACGCTACTGCCTTTATAGGCCCCGATTTTACCGATGGCGGCCGACAGAAAATGACTCAGGTAATGAAGGATCTGCCCAATGGTGGAAACTTGGCAATTCTATATGGTCCTATGGGCCATACTGCGCAGATCGCTATTACCAATGGGTATACCGAAGTTCACGAGCCTCAAAAAGCTAAGTATCCATATGTATTTGAAGGGGAGGGACTCTGGGAAGCGCCGAAAGCCCTGGAGCTGGCATCTACTTGGCTTTCTTCGGGCAGACAAATCGACGCTTTTGTTTGTAACAATGACGGTATGGCAATCGGTGCCATGAATGCGGTGGCTGAGGTCGGAAAAGCTGGTCAGATTCCTATCTATGGGCTGGATGCTCAGCAGGACGTATTGAGAGAGATAAAGAAAGGAACTATCCGCGCTACCATACGGACTGATTCCGGTATTGAGGTAAAAGAGGGTATTGATACGGTACTCAAGGCTATAAGGGGAGATCCCTATAGAAAGGAATACCTTTTCCCCATGACACTTGTTACCAAGGATAATGTGGATCAATACCTCAAATAACAGATTCCTATGGGGAGGCAAGAGAAAGCAATGAAAATCGGAATTAATTTGCTTTTGTGGTCAGATACGCTTGAATTTCCTAAACATGAATACTTGCTGGATCTGGTTCATGAGATTGGTTTTGATTGTGCGGAATTTCCCGTTTATCAGATGAGTAATGATTCATTCGGTAAATTCGCAAAAAAGTGTACCGCATTAGGATTGGAACGTACGGCGTTGGCGGTTTTTGATCCGTCTACATACGATCCTATTAGTCCTGATAAAGCGATGCGGCAGGCGGCCATTCGGGCACTTGATGACTGGAGCGCTAAAGCCGTAGATCTGGGGGCTAATCTCTTAGTCGGCCCCTTTTTCCAGGGGCTGGGAAAATTTTCCGGTGCGCCGGTTACATCTGAAGAATGGAAAAGGGGCTTAGATACGCTCCACGAAGCGTGTTCCCTGGCAGGGAAACGGGGCGTGAGAATCGCACTGGAGGTTCTTAATCGGTTTGAGATGTATTTTGTCAATACCTTGGAGGACGGTAAACGGTTTGTAAAAGAATTGGGTTTGCCGAATGTTGGGCTTTTGGGGGATACACATCACAGCAATGTTGAAGAACTGGATTTACCGCAGGCGTTTTACGATGCTCTGCCTGAATTAAT
>JAITIC010000265.1 GCA_031279635.1 Treponema sp.
AAAGAAAAACCTGAAGTGGGCTTTGGTACTCTCCGGCGGCGGGGCGAAGGGACTCGCGCATGTGGGATTCCTCAAGGGGCTTTCCCGGCTTGGTTATCCCGAACCTTCGCTTGTTGCCGGGACTTCCATGGGGGCCGTTGTGGGAGGGGTGTACACCTCCGGTATGCCCGTTGAAGAAATTGTCCGCTTTACGGAAGACGAGTTTGATATTACCCGGTACCTTGACAGTTTTGTGTTTAAGTTTGGCGGGCCTGTGGGGAAGTTCCTCCAGACGGGCCAGCTATTGGGAAACCTTATGGCAAAGCCGGGGGGTGACTCCGGGAGAGCGCTGCTGGCGCTACTCAGGCGCCTTACCCGTGACAGGACTTTTGAGGAGGCGCGTATTCCCTTTCGCTGTAACGCGGTGGATCTTACCAATGGAAAAGAAGTTATTTTCGAATCCGGCAACATGGCGGAGGCTATACGCGCCTCGATGGGATTCCCGGTTTTCTTTGAGCCGGTTCTGATGGGCGGTATGTGCCTTGTTGACGGCGGCGTTGCGGACAACCTGCCGGTACACATTGCCGGGAAAATGGGTTTTAAGCGCATACTTGCCGTGGATGTGGGGGAATTTAAAAACAAAAAAATTGCGGATCTTGTATCGGCCCCAAAAATACTGTACCGCTGCCTTGAAATAGTGCTCCACCGGCTGCACCGGCAAAAACAGAAACACAACGCGGACCTGGTGATCACCGCCTCCAACAAGGCGAGTTTCCTTTCGTTTGACCGGAAGCAGGAACTCATCGATCTGGGGGAACAGGCGGTAAGGGATAACGAAAAGGCCCTGGCGGCGTTTTTCGGCGGAGGACCGCGCGCCTACCTCATCCGAAAACGGCTGAAAAAGCAGAGTACGACCCAATACCGGAACAGGGAACCATAGATAAATACGACAGGGCCCGCCCTGCTGTAGCGGGCCCCCAATGGCAAATCATTCCTTTCAATGAAATTTTGGCAGCAGGCCCCCGTGCGCCGCGATAAGCTCGTCAACCATGCTCCTGATGTCATCCAGCGACAGTTCCGCCGCCGTGTGCCCGTCCATCATGGCCGCGTGGTAGATGTGTTCCCGTTTGCGCGTGTGCGCCGCCTCAAGGGTGAGTAGCTGCACGTTGATATTGCCCATGTTCATAGCCGCAAGTTGCACGGGCAATCTCCCCGCATGACAGGGCGTTACGCCGTTTTTGTCCACCAGGCAGGGCACTTCCACACAGGCTTCACGGGGAAGGTTTTCAATCAAGCCGCCTGTATTCAGTACGTTCCCGCCTATTTTGTAGGGAACGCCTGAAACTATCGCCTCTATGATATACGAGGCGTACTCTTGGCTGCGTTCATGGGGCAAGGTGGATTGATTCGCCAACTTTCCGTATTCTTCTTTCCAGCCCGCAATCTGATTAACACAGCGCCGCGGATACTCGTCAAGCGGAATGTTGAACCGTTCAATGAGTTCAGGGTACTTTGCCTTTATATAAAAGGGGTTATACTCGGCGTTGTGTTCGCTCGATTCCGTGCAGTAATACCCCAGTTTTTCAATATAATCGAACCGCACCATGTCGCCGTGCTTTTCGGTTCTGTTCTTTTCCGCAGCCCGTTTCCTGATTTCCGGGTAGAGGTCTTTTCCGGCGGCGTCCCGGATTTCCAGCAGCCACGCCATGTGGTTGATACCGGCTATTCTTTCGATCCGCCCTTCAAGTTTATCTTCCATGCCGAGGGATTTTAAAAGATGTTCCGAGCAGACCTGGACGCTGTGGCAAAGCCCCGCGGTTTTAACCCCGGTGTACGTCTGCATATACCCGGAAAGCATTGCCATGGGATTGGTGTAATTCAAAAACCACGCATCGGGACAGACTTCTTCTATATCGCGGGCAAATTCCTCCATTACCGGGATGGTACGCAGGGCCCGCATAATGCCGCCAATACCGAGCGTATCGGCGATGGTCTGCCGCAGGCCGTATTTTTTCGGTATCTCAAAGTCGGTGATGGTGCAAGGGTCATAGCCGCCGACCTGTATGGTGTTGACCACAAAATCCGCGTCTTTCAGGGCGGCCCCGCGGTTCTCCACACCGAGATAACTTCTTATCCGCGCTTTGCCGCCAAGCCCCCGGTTAATCGCGCCGAGAATTGCATCGCTTTGTTTTAAGCGCTCCCCGTCAATGTCGTAGAGGGCAATTTCGCTGTCCCGCAACGCCGGGGCGCACATACAATCCCCCAGCACATTCCGCGCAAACACCGTGCTGCCCGCGCCCATAAACGCAATCTTTATCATGTAATCTCCTTCACATTAAAAAAGTACAAGAAAAATACCCGAAAGCAAATGTTCCGGGTATCCGAACCGCAGCCGTTACAGCTTCCCGCCTGAGGTCGCTATCCCCTGGATAAAATGTTTTTGAAACAGAAGGTAAATGACGATCATCGGGAGGCAGGCGAGTATTGACGCAGCCATGAGTTCGGGGTAATTCGTATTGAACTGTCCCTGCAGCTTCGCCAGCGCGGATGAAAGCGGCATGGAATTTTGCGACGTGTTGACGATGAGCGGCCACAGTAACTCTTTGAACGCGAAAAGCGCGGTGAATATCCCCAACGCAACCATGCCGGAACGTACCAGGGGAAACATGATGAACAAAAAAGTCTGCCCGATATTCGCGCCGTCAATCCGGGCCGCTTCCTCAAGATCGGCGGGCAGCGTCATAAAATTCTGCCTGAGCAGAAACGTGCCAAACGCGGTAATCAAACCGGGGAACAACAGCGCGAACATGGTGTTGAGCATCCTCAACTTTGAGATCATCAGGTATTGTGGAATAATGAAGATTTGGCTCGGCACCATCATCTGAATCAGGACAAGGCTGAAAAAGAAAGTTTTCAGCGGGAACCGGAGCCGTCCGAAAGCGTACCCGGCCATTGTCGCGGTGAGGACGGCGCAGAGAACACGTCCCGCGATTAGTACGATGGTGTTGAGATACAAACGCCCGAAATTCATGTTTTGCATGACGTGGGAAAAAGAATCCGTCCGCAACGCGCCCGGAAAAACAACAAAAGGATTGACGCTGGTCGCTTCCGTCGTGGTCTTGAACGCGGTAAGAATCATCCACAGAAAAGGAATGACCATCACCAGCCCGCATAATAACAGTATTGCGAAAAAGACAGCGTTTGTCCTGTTATGGAATATCTGAAACATCTTTTCTTCCTTTTATCACGAATAATGTACCCATCTTTTCTGGATCGTCTGCTGGATGCCCGTAAGCAGGAGGATAATCAGCAAAAGCATCATGACGATGGCCGCCCCGTACCCCTTGTTGTTTTCCACAAACGAATATTTATAGAAAAGATAGACAAGACTCTGTGTTTTCGGCAGGGCGGGGTTGTTGCGGTCCATCATCATAAATATCAGATCAAAAACCTGCATGGCGGCTATGGTTCGCGTTACCCCGACAAAGTATATGATGGGCGAAAGAAGCGGCAGCGTGATAATCGCGTGGCGGCGGAACAGCCCCGCGCCGTCGATTTCGGCGGCCTCGTAGTAATCTCTGGGGATTTCCTGCAAGCCCGCCAGAAACAGAACCATGTTATAGCCCAGACACGACCATATCCCCACAATGGCGACCGACAGGACATTGCCGTCCGGCGAGGAAATCCAGTTCACCGGGCCTACGCCGCCTTTGCCGAGGAGAAAGTTGATGAGGCCGAAACTGCCGTTGTAAAGCCAGCGCCACACCATCGCCACGGCAGCGGGCGCGGCGACCATCGGGAGAAAGAAGATCGTTCTAAAAAACGTCCTGCCCGCGATTTCTCTGTTCAGCATGATGGCCAGTATCAGCGCGAGAATGATCGAGAGCGGAACTTCCAGCACCGCATAGGCGAATGTGTTGAACAGCGCCCGCCAGATCTGTCTGTCCTGCATCAGGAACAGGTAATTCCGGAAGCCCACGAACATATTGCCGCGCCCAAAATCTCCCACCTTAAAAAAAGACTGCCATACCGTCTGGAATATGGGGATTATGTTCAGAATGACCAGTCCCGCCATGGTGGGGATAATAAAGCCCAATCCCCATACCGCTTCTTCCCTGCGCCGTTGAGTAATCGCGGACATAGACGCCTCCTTACTGTTCGGCGGCCAGCATCCGGTTCATCGTCTGCGCGATGTCGCGGCACACGTCGGGAACGGATTTGGTTCCGTTCCATGCGTCACGGAGTTTTTCATCCGTCATGTTATGCCAAACCACGGCGTTTTTACTGAACGGATAAAAGTGTCCGTAGGGAATCTCGTCCGCGTAGGCTTTGAGGTTAAACAAATCGCTCGTCTTGTACCAGGCGTCCGAGGTACCGAGGAACGCCGAAATAGCGATGCCCGTAGCGGACAATTTTTCCTGGGCTTCGCGGCTCGAGAAGAATTCAAGCAGTTTCCAGGCTTCTTCAGGGTACTCCGTATTCGCCGCGGCCACCCAGCCCAAGCCGTTGTACACCGTAGCCTGCGTACCGTCGCGGCCTTTGGGCAGAATCTGAATATCGCAGTTGGCAACCACATATTCGTTTGATCTGAATTCGGAGAGCATCCACGAACCGAACGTTCCCATCGCGATTTTTCCCGCCTCGAGCAGAGCCGCCGGCGTATTTTCCGCCGTAACATTGAGACCGGGCGAATGGCCGTTCTTTACAAAATCGACAAAAAATTGGACGGCATCAATCGTTTTCGGATCGTCGAACCCGGATTTTTTCCTGTCCTCGCTGATGACCCAACCGTTATTCTGGAAGATAAAGTTGAAGTACCCTTCCTGACCGAAAATCGCCGCGGCATACCCGTAATGATCGGCGTTTGTCAGCCTTTTCGCGGCATCCGCGAAATCATCCCACGACCATTGATCGGTGGGGTAGGCGACGCCCATCTCGTCGAATATTTTCTTGTTGTAGAAAAGCGCGATGGTGTCCAGATCTTTGGGGATGCCGTAATTCTTTCCGTTCAGGGAATAAAGTCCGACCAGATCCGGCGGGAAGTTCGACATGTCGGCGATACCGCTGTTTTTTATCCGGTCGGTAAGATCCATTAACAGTCCCGACGATTCATAGCGGATAACCTGATTCGAGTGCATCCAGAATACATCGGGCAGCGCGCCGCCGGTTGCCGCCGCCTCAAGCAGCGTCCAATACTGTTCCCAGGGGGTGATTTCAACCTCTACCTTGATGCCGGTCCGGGCGGTAAAATCCTTCAGAACCTGCGTGATGCCGCCTTCCTGGTTCTTATCCCAGATTCCCAGCTTGAGGGTAACATTCCCGGCGGAAGCGCCCCGGGCTTGTCCCGACGCCCCCTTCTTCTGACAGGCAGTCAAAGTCAAACCGATAACCGCCGCCGCACAGATGAGCAAAAAAACACGTTTCTTCTTCACCTATATCCTCCGCAAAGTTAGTTTTAAGATAAAGTTTAGCGGCGTTCTAAACCGCCGTCCATTTTATGAGGAGGAAAAAATCATAGTATTTTGCGGTATTATTTGATTTTTTGTAATATATAAACGTATAATGATATATATTCTATTCGAAACAGGCAAAACGGAGATGTCTTATGGCAAAGCACTTCTGCAAAATATTTCCCAACGAGAATTTTGTAGACCTTTCCCTCTATCAATTCGGTTACGAAGAATGCGATCCCCTTCATTCCTTTGGGCCCGCGACCAGAAACCACTTTCTTTTCCATTACATACTTTCGGGCAGGGGCCGCTTTGAAGCCCGCGATGACCGGGACAGGCTGAACACCTACCACCTGGAGGCAGGTCAGGGGTTCCTGATCTGGCCCCGGCAGCACACGTTTTATATAGCCGACGAGCGGAAGCCCTGGGTCTACGCCTGGGTAGAGTTTGACGGTCTCAAAGCCCGGGAACTGATGACCCGGGCGGGACTCACCTTCAACTATCCCATATACACCAGCAAAAACAGCGAAGATCGGGAGAAAATGAAGGACGAACTTTTAGCCATAGTCCGGGACAAAAACAGCCTGCCCCTCTCTACCATGGGACATCTCTACCTGTTTATGAGCGCCTTTATCGCTTCGTCCTCTTTGCGAAAAAAGGTGACGGGCGGAAGCTTGCGGGATTTCTATATTCGGGAATCCCTGTCGTTCATTGAGCAGCGTTACCAGGACGAGATCGGCGTTGAAGACATTGCGGCTTTTTGTAACCTTGACCGAAGTTATCTGGGCAAGGTCTTCAAGAGCGTGCTCGACACGAGTCCCCGGGATTTCCTTATCCGCTTCAGGATAAACAAATCCTGCGAACTTATGAAAATTACGAATCGTACTATCAGTGAGGTAAGCGCCATGGTGGGTTATCCGAATCAGTTTAATTTTTCGCGGACATTCAAAAGCATTATGGGAAAATGTCCCCGGAACTGGAGGAACGAGAATAAGATGCAATAATGAATAACAGTATTGCGAATATAGGGGATAAGAAAAGTAACGGGATAAAACTTACTGTCGACACCCCGAAGCTCCACAGAAAATTGTCCTTTGGAATAATGCGGGGGCGTTGCGGGGGTGTCCCCCGCAGAGGGGGGCGCCCCGCAACCGTGTGCGGGGCAGGGGGGAGACTTCCCCCCTTTAATAATAACGGCCCGCCAACTTGAAAAAGCGCGGATTATCGGGATAATGGATCCCGGAGGAACGAATGCAACGACTGAACAAGAGCATTGCCGCGCTGGTCGATTCTTACGGGTCTCATGGCCTGGTGAACCATACCGGGGGCGACAACCTTCCCAGCCGGCTGGCCATTCTGGACATACTCAGCGGGTTGGACGAGATTATTTTTCCCGGTTTCAGAGAGAGCGGGGAACTGTCCCGCGACAATCTCGGCCTTATCACCGCCGAAAAGGTCTGCCACCTGGCCCGGGAACTTATCCGGGAGGCGGAAAAGAGCATAGGTTTTTCGGTGCGCCGGGGATCGGCGGATTTTTCCTGCGGCCGGGAAGGCTGCCACGCGGTGGCGGAACTTATTGTTGAGGAATTCTTTGAGGAGATACCGAATATCCGCGCGGCCCTGGCGCTGGACATGGAGGCCGCCTTCCGGGGGGATCCCGCGGCCAAGAGTACCGCGGAGGTGATACTTTCCTACCCCGGTTTTCAGGCCATTGTGGTTCACCGCCTGGCGCACTTTTTCTGGGTCCGCCAGATCCCCCTTATCCCCCGGATGATGAGCGAACTGATACACAACAGTACCGGCATCGACATACACCCCGGCGCGGTGATAGGCGATTCGTTTTTTATCGATCACGGAACCGGGGTGGTGATCGGCGAAACTACGGTTATCGGGAGAAACGTCAAGATATACCAGGGGGTTACTTTGGGCGCGCTTTCGGTGAAAAAGGAAGCGGCGGATAAAAAGCGTCATCCTACTATCGAGGATGATGTGACCATTTACTCCAACGCGACTATTCTGGGCGGCGCGACGGTGATTGGCAGGGGAAGCACTATCGGGGGGAATGTGTGGCTTACCGAATCGGTGCCGCCGGGAACGCGGATCTACGTGCGCCCGGGCGACCAGGTGATAAGTACCGCAAATGGGTGACAGAAAAGCCGCGTTCGTGGCGGTGGTGGGGAGGCCCTCCGCGGGAAAGTCTACGCTGGTTAATGCCCTTTGCGGCGAAAAAGTAGCGATTGTGAGTCCCGTTCCCCAGACTACCCGCAACGCGATACGGGGAATCGTAAACCGCGCGGAGGGCCAGCTTGTGTTTGTGGACACACCGGGCCGGCACCTTTCGGAACGGAAACTCAACAGAAAACTTGCCGGCGTCGCGGGGCGGGTTCAGGCCGAGGCGGACCTGGTACTGTACGTGCTTGACGCGGCCCGCCTTCCCGGCGCCGAGGAGGAGGCCGTGGCCGCCCGGCTTAAAGGCGGGGAAAGCCGGACCGTGGCGGCGATCAACAAGATCGACAGTAATACTGCCGACAGGAAGGCGGCGGAAGAATTCCTGCGGGAAAAACTGCCCGGCCTTGAACAGAATCGCTGTTTCCCCGTTTCGGCCCTGCGGAACGAAGGCACGGAACCGCTGATCGAGTGTCTCTTTGCCCTGGCCGGGCCCGGCGATCCCTTCTACCCGGAGGAGTACTACACGGACCAGGACCCGGCTTTCCGCATCGCCGAAATTATCCGCGAGAAGGCCATCAACCGCCTGCGCCAGGAACTGCCCCATTCGCTTTACGTGGAGGTGGCGGATACGGAACTGCGCGAAAACGGCGCGAAACTCTGGGTGCGCGCCTTTATCGTTACCGAGCGGGAATCGCAAAAAGGCATGATCGTGGGAAAGGGCGGCAGGATGATCAAGGCCATCCGGGAGGAGGCGCTTGCGGATCTGAAGCGTATCTTCGACTGGAAGATAGAACTTGACCTCCGGGTCAAGGTTTCCCGGGACTGGCGCCACAACGACGCGGTACTCCGCCGGTTGATAGACCGATGATTTAGGGAGCTGGCGATGCAATGCGGTAACGGGATACCGGCCGGTTGTCCGCCGGGGGCTTTTGGCAGTATACTGGAGGCAGGAGCGTATATGGGAACCTTTGCGGAAGAAATTACCCTGGCCAATGCCAGGGATATTGGCAACGCCAGAGACGGACTTATTCTGGATACAAAAATCCGCGCGGTTACGTTGGACGCTGTGCCCGACACCGGCGCATGGACATTGATTATCAACGAGGAAACCAGGCAAAAGCTGGGGCTTGCCATCCTGGAAACGGTGAAGTCCAGCCTGGCCGACGGCTCCACTACCCAATACGGCCTGACCGAGCCGGTGGAAATCCGCTGGAAAGACCGCCGCACCAGCCAAGAGGCGGTGGTCATACCCAACGCCAGCGATATTCTCCTGGGAGCACTGCCCCTGGAGGGTATGGACCTGTACGTTGACCCGGTAAACCAGCGTCTCGCCGGTGTTCATGGCGATCAGCGGGTGCATCTGGTCAAATAGGAACGCGGCAGGCTCCCGGCCGGCAATTCCGAATTCAAGATAACTACCGGCCCTCATCCCGCGCCAAGAAACGCATCTATCCGTTCAAGCAGCGCAGGATAACTGTCCACACAGGGAATGTCCTTCTCGGATTGGCGTATCGATTCCGGGGCGCGGAAAAGGCAGCCGGCGTCGGC
>JAITIC010000058.1 GCA_031279635.1 Treponema sp.
GGTTACTTTGCGGACAGACCTTGCATTTGCTCCCGTTTTGTACCAAAACGGTGCGCAAAATGCCTGTTTTAAGGTAGTCTGTCCATAATGTGTCTACATTATGGACAGACTCTAATTAACAGCAAAGCCGCCGCTGCTGCTTTTTTGCCGGTTTTACCTTGCAAAGATCCGCCACCGCCCGGATCAGGTCCTTGTCTTTCGCGATCTCGTCAATCGTGGCGGGAAGGCGGTAGGTCCAGTTGAACTCGTTTGAGGTGCCGGGCACGTTGATCCGCTCCGAGGCGGGGTCCGGCGCGTACCATTTGTTAGAAAGGTGGAGCAAGTCCTGAATCTGGAAGACCCGGAAACGGGAGCGGGCCGTCGCGGTTTTTAACAGTATCGTCTTGGCGACGCCGGGGTTGTAGACACTGGGCAGAGACGGAACGCCGATAAAGCCCGCGAACTGCTCCTGGTTTGCCTCACGCTCCCACCATTCCCGCACAGTGGAGCTGTCGTGTACCGCCGGGGTGCAGACGCTGAGTTCCGGGTATTCCTCAAAGGGAACGTAGGGCTGGCCGTCCCAATCCCAGCGGCGGAACCAGCGGACCACCCTGAGGCCCAGAATCTTGAGCCTGGCAAGCGTTTTGGGAACACAGTCAGGCACGGCCCCCAGGTCTTCGGCACAGGGAAGCATGGAGGAAGATTCCGCGAGTATTGAAAGGAGTTTCTTTCCCTCGGCCTCCCATATCTTTTCCGACTTGACCCGCCGCTTTTCCAGCAGGTCTTCGAGGTTTTGTTTTTCCTCTGCGGAAAGCGTGTTGTAGGCGCGGGAATTCCGGAAATACCAAACCGGAAAGAATTTCCCCTTTTGGTATTCCAGAAAAATCCGGTCGTGCCAAGCCCTGAACAGGTAGGAGCGGATAGCCGGGTGCAGGTCCAGGGCGTCAATGTCTTTTTCACCCCTGATCTTCTTTTTGAAAATCCACAGTTCTTCATTGTTGACCCGATCCAGGGCCTTGGCGAATATCTTCTTCGCGGCGGCGGCGATTTCCGCCTCGTTAAACAGATCGCCCCAGTTGCTCTGCAGGGCGTTCCACAACTCCCCCGTGGGGATGTGCGGCCAGGAAGCCCAGCGGATCCGGCTTTTGTCAAAGCCCAGTTTTCGCAAATCCCCGGTAGTAACCGGAGTGTAGGGAACAAAGCGCCCCAGGGCGGAGGAGTAATTGAAACGGGAAGAGGCCCATATCCTGAAAAAGCCCAGCACGTGGTCGATGCGGTAGGCCTGATAATATTTGGCCGCCACGGCGATCCGTTGCCGCCACCAGGCGTAATTGTCGCCGGCGTGGGCTTTCCAGTCGTAAATGGGGAAGCCCCAGTTCTGGCCGTCGGGACTGTACATGTCCGGGGGTGCCCCGGCGGACAGTTCCCGGTTAAACAGCTCAGGATGCGCCCACACGTCGCAGCTATCCTCATTCATCAGAATCGGGAGGTCCCCCTCAAGGACTATGCCGGCCTCCACGACTGCGGCCGAGGCTGCGGTGAACTGAACGTCCAGGGCTTCCTGTAGCCAGACCCAGAACAGGTGTTCCTCCCGGAGCGTTTCGTCTTTCCACAGGGCCTCAATGTCCGCTGCGCTTGCCAGACGGTGTTCCGGCCATTCCTGCCAGCTTTTTTCGCTGTTCGCGTCTTTCAGGCGGCGGTATACCGCGTACTCCTTAACCCATGGGTTTTGCTCAATCCAGGCCGCAAGGCTTCCACCGGCGGCCTTTTGCGTTATGGCGGCCTTGTTTGCCGCGTATATATCGCGGAGTATCTCCATTTTCGACTTAAGAATCTGGTGATGGGAAAAACGGGCTTCTTTTTCAAAATCCCGCCCCGCGGCGGCCATTTTTTCCCGCACGCCGGCGGGGGCGCTTTTGTATTCTTCCATGTCTTCGATTCTGAGGTACAGCGGGTGCAGGCCGAAAGCGGTGAGGCTTGAATAGGGGGAACTTTCATAGCCCGTGTCGTTGACCGGCAAAAGCTGGATAAGCCCCAGCTTCATTTTCACACAAAGGGCGGCAAAACCGGCCAAATCGGGAAATTCCCCCACCCCCATGCTTCCCTTGCCCCGCAAGGCCCCAATCGGGACCACCACACCGGTTAAGCGCCTGCCTGTCATCTGCTTCTGCATATCCGTCACCTCCGCGGATTCCGTATTATTTTTACATAATACGGATACTGTTATTATATAATAAAAATTTGAAAGGGTAAATAAAAAACAACCGATTCCCAGGAATTCCGATTTCAATCACGGGCCTTCACGGACAGAACGGACAAAACCGATATGATAACATGTAAGGCGAAAAAATTGCTCTCTCAATTCGTCCGTGGCTGCCCAAGGAACCAAAGGTTCCAGTGGCCGGTACTTATCTTGAATTCGGAATTGCCGGCCGATTCCAGGTGACATTAAAATATTCCCGAAAACACCCTCCGGTTGGCATGGTTTTTGTCGTTAATGCGGCCAGAGGGAGTACATTCTCTCCGCTGTCTCCCGCAGACCAAAGTCCCACAGGCTCCTGGCCATATTCCCGGCGCTGTCATTGGCCGTCCCCCTATGGTTAGATTTAACGTGGCGCAATTCACCCCCTTGATCCATTCCAAAGCCCCCTGTACACTATACCAAGAGAGGAGAGATCCATGAAAGAAAATGTACCCGAACTGAAACTGGGGATCATCGCGGTTTCCCGCGACTGTTTCGAGTTGCCCCTTTCCGAATCCCGCAGATCCGCGCTTGCGCGCGCTTGTGGCAAAAAGGGCATTTCCGTTTACGAAAGCAGGAAAACCGTCGAAAACGAACGGGACATGCTTGCCGCGGTGGAAGACGTAAGCAAAACCGGCTGTAACGCGCTCGTGGTTTTCCTGGGGAATTTCGGCCCGGAGACACCGGAAACCCTGATAGCGAAGTACTTTCACGGCCCGGTGATGTACGCCGCCGCCGCCGAGGATTCCGGCAAGGACCTGATCCACGGACGCGGCGATGCCTATTGCGGCATGTTAAACTGCTCCTATAATCTGGGACTGCGGAAAATCAAGGCGGTGATTCCCGAATACCCGGTCGGAACCCCCGAAGACATTGCCGTGATGATCGAAGATTTTATTCCCGTGGCAAGGGCAATCATCGGGCTTTCCAGACTCAAGCTCATCACCTTTGGCCCCCGTCCCCAGGACTTTTTTGCGTGTAACGCCCCGGTCAAGGGCCTGTACGATATCGGCGTGGAAATCGAGGAAAACTCAGAGCTTGACATGCTGGCCGCTTTCAAAAAGCTCGACGGCGATAAACGGATTGCCGGTTTGGCAAAATCAATGGTCGAAGAGCTTGGCGCGGGGAATCCGTATCCCAACCTGGCGCCCAAACTGGCGCAGTTCGAGCTTACCCTGCTGGACTGGGCCGAAGAACACCGGGGCGCCAGAGACTATGTGGCCTTCGCGAATAAATGCTGGCCCGCTTTTCCGGCGGAATTCGGTTTCATGCCCTGTTATGTGAACTCCCACCTCGCGGCGCAAAATATGCCGGTGAGCTGCGAAGTGGATATTTACGGCGCTTTGAGCGAATACATCGGAGCCTGCGTAAGCGGCGATGCGGTGACGCTGCTGGATATTAACAATTCCGTGCCCGCCGACATGTACGAAGAGGACATCAAGGGCAAATTCGATTATTCCCTGTCGGACGTATTCATGGGCTTCCACTGCGGAAACACCCCGATTTGCAAACTTACAAAAGAATCCAATACCGGGATGAAGTACCAGTTGATCATGAACCGCACCCTGGAAAACAAGGGCGAGCCTGATATTACCCGCGGAACCGTCGAGGGAAACATCATTCCGGGGGACATCACTTTTTACCGCCTCCACGGAAATGCCGACGGTTCCCTGCAGGCCTATATCGCCCAGGGCGAGGTGCTGCCGGTGGCCGCCCGTTCTTTCGGGGGCATCGGCATTTTCGCCATTCCCCAGATGGGAAGATTCTACCGCTACGTGCTCATCGAAAAGCGCTATCCCCACCACGGCGCGGTAGTGTTCGGTAAACACGGCAAGGCCCTGTTCACCGTTTTCGATTACCTTGGAGTGCAGGACATCGCCTACAACCGGCCAAAGGCGCTGCCCTATCCGAGGGAGAATCCCTTTGTGTGATAGACATAGAAGAAAAACCACGAAGGGCGCGAAGAACACAAAGGAAAGCCAGGGATGAAATTTCGTTTTTTCTTCTCCTCTTCCCTTAGTGTTCTTCGTGGTTAATTTTTTTTAAATTAAAGCGAGGTCAATCATGGGTAAACTGAAAGTTGGAATCGCAGGTGCGGGCGGAATGGCCTTTTACCATTACGAGGGATTTGTCAAGGCGGGCGCGGAAGTCGCCGCTATGGCGGATCCGGATATTGAGCGCGCCAGGGCTTTCGGGGAACCGAGGAAGATAAAAACGTTTTACCAAAGCCTGGGCGAGATGCTCTCAGGCTCGCCGGAACTTGACGCGGTGTCCGTCATTACGCCGAACAAGTACCACAAGCCCCTGGTAATCGAGGCCCTGGAAAAAGGCAGGCACGTGTTCTGCGAAAAGCCACCGGCTCTGAACGCCGCCGAGATGTATCTGATGCTTGACGCGGCAAAAAAATCCGGTAAAACGCTGATGTTCGATTTTAACAACCGCGCCCGTCCGGAATCGAAGGCGATCAAGCGCTATATCGACGAGGGCAAGGTAGGCCGGATCAACTCCGCCCAGGCCTCCTGGATCAGGCGTAACGGCATTCCCGGCTTCGGCGGCTGGTTTACCACCAAGGCCCTCTCTGGCGGCGGAACGATGATCGATCTTCCCCACATGCTGGACCTGGCCCTCTGGTTCATGGAGTACCCCGAACCGGATTATCTGCTGGGCGCGGCCTATTACGACTTTATGGACAACAAGGCCTTTAAGGGCCCCTGGGGAATCCCCGACGCCGCAGGAGGAACCACCGACGTGGAGTCCGCCTGCCACGCCATGGTCACCTTCAAGACCGGCCAAACGCTCATGATCCGCAGTTCCTGGGCGGAGATGAACGAGCGCGAAGTAGTGTCGGTTACCTTCCAGGGGCAAAAAGCCGGCGGCAAGGTGGAGCGTATCTTCGGCATCGACGGCCTTGACGACACCAGTGTCGACACATGCAAACTCTTTGTCGAAGAATACGGCAACCAAGTAGACATGCTCATCAAAACCGAAAAGGACAACACCATGGGACGGGTCGCCTGCGCCGCCAATTTCATCGAGGCCGTGGAAGGCAAAGCCGAAGCGCTGAACACGCCGGAACAGGCCCTCATCATAATGAAGATCATCGACGCCATGTATGAAAGCGCCTCGTCAAAAAAACCGGTGCGTATGGAGTGATTAGTCCCCTATCGGCATGGTTGCCGGCTGCGCCTGCGAAAGCGAAATGAGCCTGGGGATGTCCAGAAAGTTTGTTGCTTCCTGGACATCCCCAAGGCCTCTACAGAAATAAAAAACTAACCACGGACGGCGCGGACAAATATGTGGATTTGTAAGCAAAACTCCGTGTATTTCCGTGCTTGTTTTTCTTTGGAATTATCCTGAGTTTTAGCCTAATCATCTTGCCAGAACATTACCCCTCGTTTGTTAGTTTACCGCATCTACCGGCGGTAATGGTTTTTGAATATGATACTCAACTTTTATGTCCCTTCCCTGTTTGTAGCCGTTGCCTTCAGGCCGCCGGATACGCGCATAGTACAGGCCGGTTTCGGTCGGCGCTTCGGTGAAAGCGTTTATGTCCGCGTCATAATCCGCTTCCGATAGATAATAGGTAACGGTGATTGGCGCGTCTTCTTTTGCCGCCCTTGCGTCGATGCCCTGGCTTTTGCCGTTGAACAGGGTATGCTGATAAGTCGCCGACGTGATAATCGGCGGATCGGCAAGTTCGGAATTCTTTTGCGATGAACAGGCTGTAATAACGGCGAAGACGGCAAGGTAAAGAAAAATACCGTTTTTCAATTTATACCTCACCTTACGCAGAAGAACAAGAGAAACCACTGACCTCGCGGACAGGACGGACAAAAGCGCGGATTTTGAACCAAAAGTCCGAATTGTCCGTGAAGCCCGTGGTTTTTTCTCTTCATTAAAATCTGTGAAAAGCTGTGTCGCCCATGGTAAATTTTTCTCCTTGCGTAACATGAGTTATACCTCCAAATCCGAAAGCTGCGTTGACAGATAGCGCTCACCCGAATCGGGAAGAATAACCACGATGTTCTTCCCGCTGTTTTCGGCGCGGGCGGCGATTTGCAGGGCGGCCCACACCGCCGCTCCGGCGGAAATGCCGGTGAGGATTCCCTCAGTGCGGGCAACTTTACGGGCGGTGGTGACGGCGTCCTCGTTGGTAACGCGCACAATTTCGTCAATGACGGAACGGTTCAGCACTTTGGGGATAAAGCCCGCCCCGATGCCCTGTATGCGGTGAGGGCCGGCGAAGCCCCCGGAGAGTACCGGCGAGGCGTCCGGTTCCACGGCGATGATTTTCACATCTGCCTTGCGCTCTTTCAGCACTTCCCCAACGCCGGTAATGGTGCCGCCGGTTCCCACCCCGGCGACAAAGATGTCAACGGCTCCGGCGGTGTCTGCCCAGATTTCCTCGGCGGTGGTTCGGCGGTGGGCTTCGGGATTAGCGGGATTTTCAAATTGCTTGGGACTGTAACTACCGGGGCTTTGGCTCACCAGTTCTTCGGCCTTGCGCACCGCCCCCTTCATGCCGTCCTTGCCGGAGGTGAGCACCACGTCCGCGCCCAGCATTTGGGCCAGTTTCCGCCGTTCCACCGACATGGTTTCCGGCATGGTGAGAACGAGCTTGTAGCCCCTGGCGGCGCAGGCAAAGGCCAGGCCGATGCCGGTATTCCCCGAAGTCGGCTCTATCACTATCCCGCCGGGCTTGAGTTTACCGTCCCGTTCCGCCGCGTCCAGCATCGCCGCCCCAATCCGGCACTTCACGCTGTTCATGGGGTTAAAAGATTCCACTTTTGCCAGTATCACCGCCTGAAGCCCTTCGCCGAGTTTCGCCATTTTTACCAGCGGCGTGTTTCCCCGCGCTTTGGTAATATCGCCGTAGATTTTTCCCCGGCTGTCAGCATTTGCCTCTCCGCTTGAATTAAACACAATGCTCATATTGAATACTCAGCCTCCTGATTAATGTCATACTGAAACATGGCGAAAATGCGTTCCTGAATTTCCACCAGCGCCGGATCTGTTCTGGCCCTTGGCCGTTTGGCTTCAATGGGAATCGAATTGCGAATCGTACCGGGTCCTGGTGAAAAGACGATCACCTCGTCGGAAAGGTACACCGCTTCCTGCACCTCGTGGGTCACCAGCACGATGGTAATGTGCTCTCCATAAGAGGCCGTCTCGGCCCAAAGGCGTAAAAGCTCGTCCTGCAATTTTTCGCGGGTTAAGGCGTCCACTGCCGCGAACGGCTCGTCCATCAAAATGATCTTTGGCTCCACCGAAAGGGCGCGCGCAAGGGCAAGGCGCTGGCGCATACCGCCTGAGAGTTGGGAGGGGTACTTGTTGGAGAAACCGCTCAATCCCACTTTATGCAGGTAAAAATGCGCTTTTTCAGTAAGTTCCGCGCGTTTAAGACGGCCATTGCCTCTGCGCCCGGCGTTGCGCAATTTTAGCGCGAATTCAACATTTTGAACCGCCGTCATCCAGGGGAAAACCGCGTAATCCTGAAAAATCATCGCGATGTCATGCTTGGGCCGATCCTGAAACACGCCGTTTGCCAGGGGCGAGATAAAACGGTAACGCCTGCGGTAAGCGATCTGTTCCTTGCGTGTCGCGGGTAAGGGTTCCAGGACCAACTTGCCGTCAATGTGGATTGTGCCGTCGGTGGGCGCCTGTAGTCCCGCGAGAATTTCAAGAAACGTTGATTTGCCGCAGCCGGACGGCCCTAAAAGCGAAACGATTTTCCCGTCGGGAATAGTAAGGGACACATTCAGTACCGCGGTCAAGCCTTCGGCTATTCCCTTTTCATTTATCACCGAAAAAAACTTGCTGATACTCTTTGCTTCGATCATCTGCCCACCTTCCACACGGCAAGTTTGATTTCTACATATTTCAAAACCTCAATAAGAAACCAGCCTATCCAGCCGAGTATCGCCATACAGACCATCATTTCGGGGATTACAAAATAATCCTTCGCCTGGCCCAGCAGGTAACCTATCCCCCAGCGGCCCCCGTAGCTTTCGCCGATGAGCAGCATAACAAGCCCCATTGCCACGCCGGTTTTCAGACTCATGATGATAGAACCGAAGGCGTGCCAAAAGTATACTTTCCGCAGCAGGGTGAACTCGCTCGCGCCGAAGACCCGCGCCGAGGCGAGGTAGCGGGGGTCGGTGTCTTTGATCCCCTGATAGGTGTTGAACAGCACGGGGTAAAAAATCCCTATGAACATGAGGAAGATGTGCATTTTTGATCCGATGCCGAAAAAGATGATCGTCATGGGAACCCAGGCCGGCGGCGGTATGGGTGAAAGCAACTGCCAGAGAGGCAGCACAAAGGCGCGGATTTTGAGATTCCAGCCCATCAAGAGTCCGATGGGAACCGCCAGAATGACGGCAATACCAAAGGCCGTGAAGAAACGCCCCATACTGATACCGATGTGCAGCACGAGCTGTTTGTGCCAAAGCATAAACCAGAAACGCCGCACCACCGTTGAAAGGCTGGGTATAAGGCCGTCCGGCAGTATTCCCCACCGGGGAAGGAATTCCCAGAGTAACAGCAAAGGTATTAGTACCGATAGAAATTCCAGGGAGAAAAAATTTCCCAATGAATTTTTGAAGAACCCGCCGAGTTCAAGCAAAACCCGGCGGAATCCTTTCGTCTCGTAATCAGTCATATTTACCACCAGGCTGCGGAGTTTTCTTAACCTCGCGGATTAAGAAAACTCCAATACAAAAACACCCAAGGCGCTTTCGCACTACCAGGTAATCCCCTTGAATTGCGGCGCGAACAGGGCCTCGCCGGGATTCTTGTCGATAGTACCCAACTTTACCAGAGCGTCGGCGTAACCGATGAGTCCGGCAGTATCAAGCCGGGTGGTAAAGCCCAGTTTGGGGTTGCTGTTGATGATCGCCTGGCGGTCAACGCTCACGTATTTGGCGGCGATATCCACAATATCAGTCGCAACCGGGTTGGCGAGGATGATCTCGTCCGCTTCGGCGATGGCCTCGATAAATGCCCTAACATCGCCCGTCCGGGCGGCCACAAAATCGGTATTGGCGTTGATCGTCCGGCAGGGAGGATTCGGCCCGGCCAGATTCGCGTCGATTGCGCCGTCGCCGTCCGCATCGGAGCTGCCGTCGAAAAGAGTTTTATATTTTGCCCTACCCCCGGCATCCTTTTGCAGCAAAGCCAGGGCGACAAAAGGCTCCTCAAGTATCGCGCCCTTCACCTGCCCCGCCTCAAGCGCCTGAATAGCCGCGGCCGGAGCCAGCGTTACCAGTTCAAACTCCGCGCCGTACTGCTCCTTGAGGGCGTCCCTGATGATGACCACGGCGCAGCAGGTGTTTGAAAGCCCGGCAATTTGGAGGCCCTTGAGGTCCGCCGGGGTCTTGTAGGGCGAGTCTATGGGAACCACCAGTACCGAGGTGCAGGGAATTTTCACCTGGCTGATGATGGTGATATTCTGCCCCTTGGCAATAGGGGTGATAACCCCGGTGGGACAGTTGAACACGATATCCGCCTCACCGCCGACCACCGCCGCAACCCCGGAGCTGGTTTGCTGGATTTCAACCTCAAGACCTCGTTTGGAGAAAAGCCCTTTCTCATAGGCCACATAGAGGTTCAGGTGATGGGTGGAATTGGCATCCGCCACAATCACCTTTTTCCCCGACAGAACCGGGCCGGAAGCCGTACCGCCTGAGGCGGCGTTATCCTTCTTGCCGCCAGCCCAGAGGCCGCCCGCAAGAACCGTCAGAACCAAGAGCGTACAGAGTGTTTTTTTCATAAAACACCTCCTTTTTGGAAAACCAGGAACAGCGCATTTTTCCTAGTAAATATATGTATTTGGTTATATATAAAAACGATGGATAATGTCAAGTAGTTTGAGAGAAAAAAATGGGTTTTTTGCGATTTTACCCGCTTAATGTTCCTTGCAGAGGGCGGTGTCAGACGCCATTGCGTCACGAAAGCTCGTGAAAGGAGGAGAAGATGAGATCGGTAAAACACTGAGTAATTTCAATTTCAGACGGGGTGATTTGGTTGTTGCGGACCGGGCGTACGGGACTTTGAACGGCATGAAGCGCTGCCTGAACCGCGGTGCGGATTATATACTGCGCCTG
>JAITIC010000085.1 GCA_031279635.1 Treponema sp.
GAGCCGGATCACCGCCCTGGTAAGTTCGGCAAAGACCCGTGTCCGCGCCGTCTGGCCCGAACGCCTGGCGGTAAAACATGAGGATGCGCGGGCCGGGGAAACGGTGGAAACGGAGTTTGCCTGTATCAATTATGCCGCGGGTGTAGAAAGACGTTTTTGCGGCGCCTTATCCCAATAGAAGAGGAGGCGGTAATGGCTTTGCAAAAGATGACCGTATGCGGGAAAGGAACCTGCGTTTTGACGGCGAAACTGCCGTATCAGTTTTACGCTCAACAAGGCGGTAACACCCCGGTAATTGTAAATTTAGTGATGCCCGTGGGCGGCAAGGAAACAGGTTTTTACCGTTACCCCAAAGTGAATGAGATGATACTGGTCGATACGGTTAACGCCGAATATTATTTGATGGGTTACATCCCCAGCGCAACCGACATGAAAAATAATTTTCTTACAAAGGAAAAGAAAGACGACGAAAAATCCAATGAAGAATTTAATAAGGAGACAAAAGTCCTCAAGGATGAAGAAAGTATGGTGCTGCGGTACGAGCAGACCGGCAAAAATGCCCCTTCCGCTACGGATATTACCGACCGGTATTCGGAAATAGGGTTTTATCGCAGGAAGACCCAGTGGCAATCCACTAATAAGGACTATAAGGATGTTACCGGTAACGATTCTGTCTTTCCCCATATCGATCAGATCAACATCCAGTCCACAGGGGACATCCATACCATGGCGAAAAACCACCAGCAGCTAAAGGCGAAACGTTTTGAACTATTGGTAGATTGCAAGGATACTATCCATAACAAAGCGAAACTAAGTAAAGACGAGCTGCCCCTGGGGGACAATCCAGGGGATGATTCCGTTCTGCACGCGGGAGACGCCCATATCCGGGCGGGGAAGCGGGTGGTTATCAAGGCGGAAGAGGAAATTCAGCTTCAGGTTGGGCGTACCATCTTGACCATAAACGATGAAGGCTTTAATGTTACCTCCCGGCAAACCTGTTCTAATTTCCCCACAGCCTATGATGCGACACTGGAATTACAGCCCAGGAGTGGCGTATCCATATCAGGCAAAAATGTGCAGGCCAGTGCGGCACACGAGCTCACTTTAACCGATGCTATGGGGGGATCCTTTTCTTCTACCCTGGGCGTGGTGGAAGTTAAAGGCAGAGAACTTCAGATCGAGGCTTATGATAGTGTCGAATTTGGCCTTCTGGAAATAGGTTTGGCTTTGAAATTGCTGCAGGCATTGGTTTCCATAGGCCTGTTCAAAAACGAGCCTACAAAAACCGATGTGATAGGATATTATAATTTGACCAATGATTTTTTAATGGATGTCGCATCCCTACTAAAGGAAATTTCTGATGCCTATAATGATGGAAATTTAGGAGAACCACCCGGTAGTGCCGGAGCGACCGTATCGCCGTAAACTCCTCATGGAGCTTACGATAGTTTGTAAGAAAGGAGACGAATATGCCGCCTAATACCGCCAGCGCCGCCAGCACCCCCAGCGCCGCCAGCACCCCCAGCGCCCCCAGCGCCGCCCCATCGCATAAACATGATGACTGGGTGCCTATACTTACTGAATTATTGGGATTGGTGCTTTCGATAACAGAGCTTGTTTATTCCTGCATCGAGCAGGGCATGGATTTGGCCGAAAAATTGGACAAAAAGGCTCGGGATAATATCAATATCGCCGCTTTGATTGTTGATAATACCCTTATCACGGTAGTAACGGGTATTTTGCTTTTCGTTGAAACGGTCAATTCGGCGAAGATAGAAATAGGCGCTAATGGCGAAATTACAATGGAGTCAGAAGCCCAGAGTAATATCACTGTGAATAGTGCGATGCAAGTGAGTAGCCCCACATCAGCAATGAGACGAATAACGTATAAAGTGAAAATTGCAGGCAAGGTTGTAACTATTGTCCAGAGTGTCGCTAATTATGGCATGGCAGTGAAGGCGCTAAAAAGCGAAGTAGATGATGATACAGTGGAGGATTTGTAATTATGGATGAGGCAACGAAAAAAATGATTTTAGCAAAGACCCTCCCGTTAATAGGGTCCTCGGTGGCCTCAATGGCGGTCTCTGCCGCGGTGAGTATGGCAGTTAAGTATATAGGACTTAACGTTCAGCAAAAGACCATGATGGGCGATACGAATATGAAGCCGACTGATAATGATACGTCGATCAACAAGACCGAAGTCAGTGCCAAGGATAACGAGGCATCGGTTGCCAAGGACGGGCTTAAGGCAAAGGACGGCGATCTTTCGGCCGCCCAAACCGACGCCAAGGCCCTGACCACCGACGCTAAAGCCCTGGATTCCGGAGCTTCGGCGGCCCAACCCAAGGCGGGCGCCGCGGAGATAAAGACAAAGGGCCTAGTGATGTCTTAAAAAGCGGGCGGAGTATGCCGGTAACAAGGAGTGATCATGAGCGCTTCGTATTCATGTCCGATTGAACGTCAGCGGCGATACCGCCGCTTTTTATAGGGGTGATCATGGCGGATAAACTTGATTGGATGAACAAACATTTTGTGGTGGTGCAGTATACCGGCGTTTCCGATATTGTTGCCAAGGAAAACTACAAAATACGGCCCGACCTGGAGGAATTTTTTGCCGGGGTTGAGAGTACGGAGACTATGGCGTTTAGACTCGCGGAGGCCGGTAAATGGAAAGACGCCTGTGAGCTTATGACCTATTTTGCCCACCGGCGGGCCGCGGTCTGGTGGGTTTACCGTTGCGTGATTTCTCTTATGGAAGAAATCATCTTAAACCCCGCCGGGGAACGGGATATTGCCACTATCGGTATCAATATGGAACCGGAAGTACCGGAATTCGCAAAGATTGAATTACCAAAACTCGATCCGGCGGTGAACAACTCCATGGATGCCTCTCGTGCCCAAATACAGAGTCAAATTGATGAATTAACAAAACGGGTTGATCAGGAAACACTGGCTCTCGTGCGGGAAGGGGTAGAGATAGCTTTTCAGCAATTTAAACAGATCCACGGTATACACCCCGTGGATCTGATGAAAAAACTGGGACAGAAGATACTCAATGAGCCCCGCTACCAGGTTGATCCCAATTCACCAATTTTCCTGGAGGCGGCGAAGTTAAAAGCCCAGCTTGCGGGAATACAGAAAGACACGGTGGAGACGATTAAGTCGGTGCTGCCCCCCAAGGTTCCCGCCCACCAGAAGAAGCTCTCCGACAACGCCCTGGCCGCGGCGTACCGCTGGGTGGCGGCCCCCGGCCCGGAAAATGCCCAGCGCTGCCTGGATGTGGGTAATCAGTGCCCCGACCAGCCCGGGGGCCTTCTTTCCCTTTCCGCGTTCTGGTCTTTCGGCAACCTGATGCCCGCCGGGGAACAGGTGATTCCCACGCCGCCGGGCCTCGCGGCCAACGGCCTTACCCAGACCCTGCTGCTCTGCGCCCTGGCGCCGGGGGGTGTCCGCAAGGTCAAGGAACGCTACGCCGAATACTTCAGGCTGGGGGTGGAAGTCCTTACCGGCGCGGATAACTGGGAGGCGTCCCTTGCGGACAGCAAAATGCCCCACGAACAGCTAAGCGAACCGGACTGG
>JAITIC010000112.1 GCA_031279635.1 Treponema sp.
GCGACGATGGTAAGGGAAAAGCTGTACAAGAAGTGGACATTAAAGGAATTGCTCAAATATCTGGACCGGCTTCATCTTCAATACATTTCCGGTAACCGTATACTTTATCCGCTTACCAGGAAACAAAAAGAAATTTATCAGGCTTTTTCTACTAAAAACCCTGTGTAGGTATACTTTCGCCTAGATTTCAGGTTGAAAGTAAATGCAATGCTCTCGTAACGGAACACCGGTGTTCCCCTAAATGAATATTCAATTTCTCAATATTTCCGATGAGGTTAAATTCTTCAAATCCCCGCCGCGGCGCCGGTTACCGTTCCCGGTAAAACGCCTGCATCACATAGAAGGCCGCTTTTTTGGTTTTCCGGTCCGCGTCTATAAGGCCCTTGCGGTTGTATCCTTCCTGATAGCGGTTGAAACGCCGGGGGCAGCGGAAATCGTAGAGTATCCAGGGGCTGAGGCCCGCGATAAAGGGGTATTGTTTGAACATTTCCACCTGTTTCTGATACAGCGCCTTTTGACAGTCTTCTGAAAATAAATCGTCTGCCGTACCCCGCTGCCCGCTCCGCGCGCCGCCGCCGAATTCGGTGATGATTACCGGCTTTTCAGGATCGGAATTGGCAAGTATGGCGGACAGTTTGCCGAAGTCCCGCTCATACCAGCCGTAATATTCGTTGACGCCGGTAACATCAAGAAACGCGGAAAGCGGGTCCTCGATTTTGAGCTTTGTCGTATTGACGAGGCATGCCGCCGACACCAGCCGCGTCTCGTCCAGCGTCCGGGCTTTTTGTACCAGATTGGACATGAACACCAGCCGGTCTTTCGTGTCGGCGTTTTCATTTCCCACGGACCAGATGATAACACTGGCGCGGTTGCGGTCGCGGAGGATAAGCTCGCACAATTGGTTTTCCGCGTCCCGGTAGGTGTTTTGATGGTGAAAGGCGACGGCCCAGTAGACGGGAATTTCTTCCCAGAGCAGTACCCCTTCCTCGTCGGCTATGCGCGCGAAACACCGGTCATGGGGATAGTGGGCAAGCCGCAGGTAATTGCCGTTCATTTCTTTCAGGTCACGAATAGTCGCCCTGACGATTTCGGGATTGGTGGTTTTTCCCAACAGGTAATGATCCTCGTGAACGGAAATCCCCTTGAGAAAGATTTTTTTGCCGTTGAGCAAAATGTGCTGCCCTTTTGCCCTGATTTCCCGAAAGCCGACGCGGTCCGTCACCCTGTCCGTTCCGCCTCCTTCGGAATGAAAAGAAAGGGAAACGTCGTACAGTTTCGGATTGTCAGGGCTCCAGAGAATCAGTTTTCCGGGACCGGGGGAGAAAACGCAGGAACCGTCTGCTGCTATCGCAGCTTCCTGCCGGACGCCGAGTTCGGGAATCTCAAGGAGGATTTTTCCCCGGCCTGAGACGCCGCAGTCCAGGCGGATCTTCGAAAATGTCCCGTCCGGAACGAGCCTTAAAAACCAGTCTTTGATATAATCCTTCGGGGTACGGATCAGATACACGCCGCGGTACAGGCCGCCGTAGTTAAACCAGTCCGTGTTGTCCATGGGAATGCGAAAACGGCTGCGGCGGGCATCCACCACCACGAGCAGGCGGTTTTGCCTGTTTGCTTTTACCAAATCGCCGATATCAACGGTGAAGGGGGTGGAGCCGCCGTCATGGGTTCCGGCAAAAATCCCGTTCAGGAATACCGAGGTTTCATAAGAGGCCCCTTCAAAACAGAGGAAAGGCCGCTCCCCCGTTTCTTTGGGAACGTAACAGAAATCCCGCACGTAGATGCCGGAGCCTTCAAAATAAAAGAGTTCCCGTTCCCGGATGTTCCAGGTATCAGGCACGCTGATCCTTTCCCAGGCGTCAAAGTCCCAGTCCACCGGCTGTTCGGCCCCGTTGCCGTCATGCCGTATTTCCTTAAACCATTTCGCCCTGCGGCAGGTGTCGTAGGGGTCGGCGTGGAAAAACCATTTGCCGTTAAGGGATTCGCTTTCCCTGCCCGCGATAGTGATAAGGCGGCGGTGATCCAGCATTGTTTTGGTATATTCCGATTCGTAGCCGGCGTTGTGAATATCGGCGACGTAATTTTCCGATGTTTCATCCATGAGTATCTCTCTTTTAACCTTTAATTCCCGTGGAGGCGATGCCCTGCACAAAGTAACGCTGCAATGAAAGGAAAATAAACAGAACCGGAATCAGCGCCACCACGCTGGCCGCCATGATAAGGCCGTATTCGCTTGAATATTGGGAAATAAACATCCGCAGCCCTATCTGTATGGTTTTCAGTTCCGTTCTGGTCAGGTAAATCATCGGCCCCAAAAAATCGTTCCAGGTATTGACGAAGGTGATGATGGTCAGCGTCGAGAGCGCGGGCTTGGACAGGGGAAGCATGATCCGCAGCCATATGCTGTATTCGGAGAGGCCGTCAATCCAGGCGGCTTCCCGCAGTTCATTGGGGATGCTTTCATAAAACTGTTTCATCATAAACACCCCGAAGGCGGAAAAAGCCTGCAGACATATAATGGCCATGTGGGTATTGTTCAGCCCCATGGCCCGCATCAAAATAAACTGGGGAACCATGTAGGCCTGCCAGGGAACGGCAATGGTGGCGATATATCCCAGAAAAAGAATCCGGCAGCCGGGAAAGCGCAGTTTGGCGAAGGCGTAGGCGGCAAAGCTGGAGCTTAAAAGCTGCAAAAAAGTTACGATGACCGAAAGTTTTACCGTGTTCAGAATAAAAGTCCCCAGGGGGATTTTGGTCCATATATCGGAATAGTTTTTCCACCGGGGATTTTCAGGGATCCATTTCATCGGAAAAGTGAATACGTCCCTGTTTAATTTCAGGGAAGAGGACAGCATCCAGGCAAAGGGGATCAGCATGATAAAGCACATAACGATAAGGAGCAGATACAGGGCCGTGTAATACCAGGGGTGTTTTGTGCGCAACAGGATTTGGTTTTTTTCAGCTAACACACGCACCTTCCTATTACCCCAGGCGTTTTTCGCCCCGGAACTGAATCAGGGTTATCCCCAGAACCAGCGCGAACAGAACCATGGCGATGGCGCTGGCATAGCCGAATTCAAGGGAGCGGAAAGCGGTATTGTATATCTGGTAGACCAGAACCCGCGTGGTATTGGTAAGCTGATTATCCCCGCCGGCAAACAGGTTGATAAAAATGTCGTACACCTTAAAGGAACTGATAATAAGCATCATCAAATTAAAAAAGGTGGTGGGGGCAAGCTGGGGCAGCGTTACGTGACGGAAACGCTGCCAGCTGTTGGCCCCGTCAAGGCTCACCGCTTCGTACAATTCCTGGTTTACCCCCTGCAGGCCCGCGAGGTATATCACCATGTAGTAGCCCATGTTTTTCCACACGCTGAAAAAAACAACTGTGGGGATGGCCCATCTGCGGTCCGCGGCCCAGCCGGGAAGCTCTTCGATGGGGATTCCCGTCAGGGCGTTGAGCAGGTTATTGACCGGCCCCCGCGTCGGACTGAAGATAAAATTCCACACCGCCGCAACCGCCACGAGGGAGGCCACATACGGAAAAAAAGAAACGGTTCTGAAAAAATTCCGCCCTTTTATTTTCTGATTGAGCAGTATGGCGAGAAAAAGCGCGCAGCCCAGGGTCAGGGGGACCACCCCTCCCGTGTAGATGATCGTATTCCAAAGGGCCCGCAAAAAGATGGCGTCCTGAAAGAGGCGGATAAAATTTTCAAAGCCCGCGAATACAATGGGGTTTGCCCCGTCCCATTTTAAAAAGGAGAGCACCAGGGCAAACACCAGCGGAACGAGGGTAAACACCGCGAAACCGAGAAAATTCGGGGCGATAAACGTATACGCCACGATGATTTCTTTTGTTTTTTTTGTCATCCCCCTGTTCCGCGCCGCGTTCATTGCCTTACCTTCCCAAAAGCCTGCGGACCCGGTCGTTCATTTCCTGTATACCCGCGCTGATGGTACTGTTTTCGGTCATGATGGCGTCGTGGGCCTCGTTGAGAATAATTTCAATGTCCGCACTTTTTTCGTGCATGGGCATTTCGAGGTAGGTTTTATACACCTGCAGGGCTTCTTTGCTGCCCGCGTCCGTGGGGAAACCGGGAATGGCGGTAATGGCGTTGATCACTTCCTGGTTCATGATCGCCGGGATGGTACCGGTTTTGGCAAGGATTGCGGCGCCCTCAGGACCGGAAACAAACCGCATAAAGTCGAGGGCTGCGTCCTTGTTTTTTGAATTCCGGTTTACCGCGAGGGAGGTGATGGTTCCCAGGGTGGTTCCTGCCGGAACGCCCGCCGGGCGGGGGTATTTCGCCAGGCCCCAGTTTTTGGAAAGGGATTCCCCGGTTTTTACCTTGTCGATCTGGGTGGCGATAAACCATGTGCCCATATTGAGCATGGCGATCTGGTTGTTGAAGAAGGCCCCGGAATAATGGATGCCCCCGGTTTTCAGGGCGGCGTAGCTCTGCACAATGCCGTCGTCCTGTTGTTTAATGACCGCCTCGTAATAGGGAGTGAGGAAATCGTAGGTACCGTCCACAATGGTGTTTTTCCCGTCCAGGATGCCGAAAAGCTGGACCGCGCTCCGCCATGTGTGGTAATGGGCGCCGTAGGTTTTGCCGGCGCCGCTTCCCCGCGTAAGTCTTCTTGCCAAAGCGTCGTATTGCTCAAGGGTTATATCGTTGGAAGGGTAGGGGACTCCGGCGGCGTCAAAAAGATCCTTGTTATAAAAAATAAGCCAGAAGTCGCTGCGGAAGGGCAGGGCGTAAACCTCGCCGTTTACCGTGATTTGCTCGGTAGTGCCCCCGTACAGGGAAGTATTCACTCCCTTTGTTCTGATGAAACTGTTCAGGGGCTCCAGGCGGTTTTGCCGCACCAGGTTCGCGTAGCCGGGGATGTCCTTGATAGACAGCACGTCAAGGTCCGCGCCGCCCGAGAGCTGAGTGCCCAGCACCGTCATAAAATCGGCGCTGCCCAGATCCACCGTTTCGATCTTTATCTGGGGATTTTTCGCCTGGTACGCGTCAATCAGGGGTTTGTAATAGACCGTAAGGTCATAATCCCATATCGCCCATTTGATCGTGGTAACTCCGCTTCCCCTGCTGTCCGTCTGCCGCGCGCCGCCGGCAAAAAGTGAAACCGTGATTCCCAACGCAAGCAGGAAAACTAACATTCTTTTCATCTCTTTCCTCCTGAAAAATCAATTTATGCTAGTATAAGGCGGTTTCGGCTGTTTGAACAGTTACCAAAGTACTTTTTTTATAGTATTAAAGTACCGATTCAGCCATACGGCATTTTGCAGGCGCGTTTTCCGTCAGCGCTTGTTTGCCAGCCTGATTATCTCAAACCGGTTTTTTACCCCAAGTTTTGCGTAAATGGTGCTTACCTGGTTTTTTACCGTCTGCGGGGCAAGGTTTAATTGTTCCGCTATTTCCTCGTTTTCATAACCGGTTGTTATAAACGTGAAAATTTCCCGTTCCCGGTTGGTCAGCGTTTTGAGCCAGGGCAGGGATTGGGATATATCCTGCGAATCATTGCCGCCGCTTTCTTTGGCGTTGTATTTTTGCTGCACCATTTTTCGCGCTATTTCGGGGGATATCTGTATTATGTTGTTTTTTAAGGCCCGGATTGCGGTAATAAGTTCCGTCGGGGAAATTGCCTTTAAGAGATAGCCCGAAGCCCCCGCCAGAATCGCCGCCCGCACGTATTCGTCCTCGTCATAGGTTGACAGCATAATGATTTTAATTGCAGGATACCCGGCTTTTATAATGCTTACCGCTTCAACGCCGCCCATTTCCGGCATAAGCACGTCCATAAGTATTATATCGGGATGCTTTTTCTCCGCCATTGAAACGGCCGCCTTGCCGTTTGCGGCGGTACCGACAACCTCCAGATCCTCCGCATAATTGGAAAGGAAGGTGCTCAGACTTTCGATAATCAAAGATTGATCGTCAACGAGCAGTATTTTGGTCTTTGATTCCATATCAGCAAACTCCTTTGTTGACCAGCGGGATGGTTATTTTAAGGCGGAACCCGCCTTCGGGAGGCGAAGATACCGCAAGGGAGCCTCCGACCGATTCAAGCCGTTCTTCCATACCGGCAAGCCCGATTCCCTTGACAATATTTGAGGAACCGATGCCGTTGTCGGTAACGGTCATGGTAAAACCCTGGGGGAATTCCCAGAAGTGCATCAAAATATGGGTCGCCTTTCCGTGCCGTATCGAATTGGTAAAGGCTTCCTGAATAATCCGCATAAGGACCCTGTTTATGGCGGGGCCGTAATCGGGCTTTATATTCCCCCATTCAACCGAAACCGCTATCCCGGTAACTTCCTCAAATATTTCCTTTAACTGGTAAATAGTTTCAATGCTCTGATGATACGGCTCCTGGATTTTCCGGATCAGATGCAGGGTATCCCTGGTATCGTTCAAACCCTTTGAGGCCAGATTGCGTATTTTGTGAAAAATTTCCTGGGAACTTGCCGTTCCCATTTCACCGCAGCTTACCGCCGCGTCGGCCACCAGAATAATATTGCTGAAAGCGTAGCCGCAGCTGTCGTGGAGATCGCGGGTAAGACGCAGCCGCTCCTGTTTTTCCGCTTCTTCCCCCCGCTGTTTTACCAGCTCCTGGAGCCGGTGATTAAAAAGCAGCAGTTTGGTGCTCACGAAATTAAGATGGCCGATGGTTTTTTTATCATATATGTATTTGCCCATAAAAAAACGCAGTAAAACGACGGTGAGCGACGCGAAACATAAAATAATCGTCATGGTATATGTTTCCGAAAAAGAAGGTTTTACAAATTGGGATCCTCCCAATGACAAACCCATAAAAGAAGGATGAATCATAAACAGTAAAAACAGCAATATGCAGCATAACGATAGTATTAAGCATTTGGGCGGGGGAAATACCATGAGCGCCGTAATATAGGCAAGATATATAAAAAGATTGATTGTAAACAGATCGTTCAATGCGTATACACTGAGAACCGCGGCAGCAAATCCCGTTATGAGACATAAACGCCGCAGAAAAGGAACGGAAGAAAAAATACATCCAAACAGGGCGGCGCTGTACAGTGTAAAGGGTATATAAAAAGTCCGCAGAAAAATAACGCGGTTAAGCGTTTTATCTGCACCGATAACAAGCGGAATTTCGGCGGCGGGGGTGTTGTACTTCAGCGTAAACACGATTAGCGCGCTTAAAAGCGGAATTGCGGCCATAAAGGCAGGTATGATCCGGTAGCATATCCGCTGTGTTTTCATCACTATCCTCTGCGTGAATACGCACGGCGTCTCACAAACCGACAGAACGCAATGCTGTTCTTATAAACCGAAACCGCACAAAAGTCAACCGGGGGATAACGCTGTTAGTACCAGGGTACTATTTTCTTCTTCATTGACATTCTTAAAAGCATATTTCTATCATGTGGTGATTTTCAGGCTGAAACTATACGGAGGAAAATGATGATACCTGATGTGAGGGACTTATACGAGGCGCTGCAATACGGAAGCGAACAACAGGCGCGCGGTTCGCTCTTGTTCGATAAAGTCTGCCGCGGCGCGGACGCGAAGTCCGTTGAAACAAATCCCCTGCTGAAAGATTCTCTTAATTATCTGCGGGAAAAAGGGGAGGAGTTTCGCAAGAGCGAAATCCCCGGCCTGCCGTACCGGCTGTATACCCTTTTTGACGCCAACGGAGACCGGCGGGAATTTGAGCGGCCCTATTTTGAAAGGCGGAACCGGCTCCTGGTTTACGGCCTTTCCTCCTGGCTCTATAAAAAGAGCGAAGACATAAGCGCCCTGGAAGATACCATCTGGGCTATATGCGACGAATACAGTTGGTGCCTTCCCGCCCACATGGGCGGGAAGAGCCTTTCCTCTCCGGAAGAAACCGCGATGCGGAACGGGATCGTAAGATGCTTCCGCTTCGACCCTTCCCTTACCCTGGACCTTTTTGCCTGCGAGACCGGTTTTGCCCTCGCCGAATGTTGTGCCATGCTTGAACAGGCGCTTTCCCCGCCGGTCGTGGAACGGGCGAGGAACGAAGTGTACCGGAGGCTGATTGCCGGTTATCTTGCATACGGCGCTTTGCAGCACTGGGAACTGTTGAAAATGAACTGGTGCGCAGTTTGTGCCGGAAGCCTTGCCGGGGCCGCCTGTTATCTGGTTGAGGACGACCGGTTTCTGGGCGGCATACTCCACAAACTGCTGCCCACCCTGGATCGCTTTCTTGACAGTTTTGCCGCCGACGGCGCCTGTGTCGAAGGGCTTACGTACTGGACCTATGGCGTCAGTTTTTGGGTGAGCTTCGCGGACCTGCTTTTCCACCGTACCGGCGGGAAAATAGATTTACTGCAAGACGGCCGCTTTGAGCAAATCGCCCGCTTCCAGCAGTCCTGCTATCTTCCGGGCGGGGCGATAGTCAACTTTTCAGACGCCCGGGATACGGGTTTTTCCCTGGGGCTTACCAGTTTCCTCAAAGCCCGCGTTCCCGGTGTCACCCTTCCCCCGCTCAAGCGGGTCATGCCCCTTAACCACGATGGAATCTCCCATTTTGCCCCGGCTTTGCGGGACCTCATCTGGGCGCTTGCCGAAGCGCCGGTACCCGCCGAAACGGATCGGGCAACGGTTTTTCCGGATGCCCAGTGGCTCCTGTGTGCGCGGGGGGATATTGCCTTTGCCGCCAAAGGAGGGACAAACGGCGAACCGCATAACCATAACGACATCGGGGCCTTTATCTATTATAAAAAGGGGAAAATGGTTTTTGCCGATCTCGGCTCCGGGGAATATATCAAGGATTATTTTAATGAAAACCGTTATACGATTTTCTGCAATCAATCCTTTAGCCACAGCGTGCCCATTATTGCCGGACAGGGACAAAAACCAGGGCCGGAATTCCGCTCAAACGGCTGCGTCATCAAGAGCGGCGGGGAAATGACGCTGGATATGGCGTCCGCATACGGCATCGCGGGCCTTTCCTCGCTTAAGAGGTCCTTTCAATTCACCGGCGGGGGAACGGTGCGTATTGAAGATCGTTTTGCCTTTTCCGTTCCTCTTCCGGTAACGGAGCGCTTTATCTCGATATATTCCCCGCTCGTAAAAGACGCTCTGGTGCGCATTGATACCGGGGATGCCCAAAGTGTCCTGTGCTGCTCCCTGCCCGCCGAACCGGTAATCAGCGAACAGGAACACCGCGGCCCAGGCGGGGAACCGGTAAAAGTTTTTCTTATTGATTTTCTTTTTGCGCCGGAAACGGCCGTATTTTCCGTTGGTTTTGAAATTGCATAAGGAGCAGTCATGAGTACCCGTAAAGAAATTGAAATACTTGCGAGAGCGGATTTATTTTCGTCTCCCCCAAAAACAGATGGCGGCTTTTGGCAAAACGCCCTTGATTATTGCGTCAATAAAATAAAAAGCAACATCGGCGTTTTTAAACATTTGTACCCCGCGCCCGCAAGCGTAAACGGCATCTACCCGCTTACGGGAAACACCGATTGGACCAGCGCTTTCTGGCCGGGTATGCTGTTCCTCGCCTGGGAAAATACGGGGGATGAAATTTTCCTCAAGGAGGGTGAATCCTATATTCCCTCCTTTATCGCCCGGCTGGATAAACCGGGCGAAACCGCCACGCACGATTTGGGCTTCCTCTACACGCTCTCCTGCATCGCCTCCTGGCGTCTTACAGGTAACGCGCCGGCGCGGGAAGCGGCCCTCCGCGCGGCGGATTTGCTCCTCCTCCGTTACCACGAAAACGCGGGGATAATCCAGGCCTGGGGGGACCTTGACGATCCCGCCCAGCGGGGCCGCGCCATTATCGACTGCGCGATGAATCTGCCCCTCCTGTACTGGGCAGGCGGGGAAACCGGCAATCCCCGTTACCGCCGCCCGGCGGCGCGGCATATCACTACCGCCAATCAGTACCTCATCCGGGAGAACTGGTCCGCTTACCACACCTATTTTTTTGACACCGTTACGGGAAAACCGCTCAGGGGAAACACCGCCCAGGGCTACTCGGACGACTCCTCCTGGGCCAGGGGCCAGGCATGGGGAATCTACGGCAACGTCCTCTCGTACCGCTACCTTAAAGACCCGGCGTTACGGGAAACCGCCCGCGGCCTTGCCCGGTATTTCCTGAACCGCCTCCCCGCAGACCTCGTCTCCTATTGGGACCTGATTTTTACGGAAGGGCCGCAGGAACGGGACAGTTCCGCTGCCGCCTGCGCGGTCTGCGGCCTCCTGGAATTAAGCGCCGCCCTGCCGGCGGCGGAGCAGGATCATCACTGTTTCAAAAACGCCGCGCTCCATATCGCCGCTTCCCTGGCGCGTTCCTATACCACCGCGGCTTCTCCCCAATCCACGGGCCTCCTCTTCCACGGCGTGTACTCAAAACCGGACGGAAAAGGGGTGGATGAGTGTACCGTCTTCGGGGATTATTTTTACCTGGAAGCCCTGACGCGGATATGCCGGATCTGGGAGCCGTACTGGTAAAGGGGCTTCCGGTCTCTGTCAACAAGTTAAGCCCAAGGAATCTAAATTCGAAAGTCTGGTTTACTACCCAAGGCAAGCTGCGCTTGCCAAGCTTGCTCCGGCTCAAATAATGTAACGCTTACAAAAATTTGGTGTTAAACCCAAGAACCCGCTTGCGCGGGGGAGGGTAAGGCGGGCGGGGTAATCCGCCGCATGGGGAGATAACCGGCCTCCAAAAAGTAAAAAATCCAAAACCGGGGACAGAAGACTCCCGGTTTCGCCATGACGCAACAGGCTGCTGGATTGTTCCCGCCGTGTTACACCCGCGCGAAGCCGGTCATGTATTTACGGCGGGATTCCACCAGCGATTTAAGTTCCCTCAGCATGGACAAGTTCACCGTTTTGGCGATGGGGAAGATGTAGCGTTCGGTCTCGTCGGTGTAGCGGCTGACAAATTCCATGTTTACCACAAAGCCCAGCGAGATCATATTGGAGATGCGGTCCGCCACTTTGAGCACTTTGGCGTTAGGTGAACCGAACTCACAGACGCGGGTGAGAAATTCGGCCTTGGTTTCCTCAGGCTGGCGGGTCACTTCCTGCACGAGGTCGTAGACCAGATGGCTTTCGTAATCAATCGAGAGCAGCAGGTTGTGGTTGAAGTCGGGAATGTCCTCAAGTATATCGTGGACAATTGCCGCTTTGAGTAGCGGCGGGTCTATGTAACCGTAGTCAATGAGGATCGCCATAGTGTCAAGCTGGTGCCTGAACATATTGCCGCCGCCTTCCCGCGTCTTGCCGATAAGCATCGTGGCAAGCTGCATGTACGGGGCGAGATGGGTCCCTTTCAGGCGAAGCATTTCCTCGGTGGTCATTTACGCTCCCATTCCAATTTACAGTTCCCGCAGATAAGATTCAATCTTGTCCGTCTTCTTAAGACACCCTTCCAGCTTCGCCCGTTCGGCGGCTACCAGCTCCGCGGGGGCGTTTCGCGTAAACTGATCGTTTGCCAGTTTCGTCCGCAGCCCCGCTATAAACTTGCGATCCCGCTCCAGGTCTTTGGCGAATTTCTGTTTCAGCGCCGCCGTGTCCACTGCCTCCGCTATAAACACAAAGACCTCGAAACCGGCCCCCACAAGGCCTATGGAGCCCGCCGGACGCCTGCCTTCGCCGCCTGAAACCGCCGCCGCGATTTCCAGCTCTCCGATTCCGGCGAGCAGCTTCACCAGGCCCTCGTTCTGTTTGAGCGCACGTTCCTGTTCCCCGCCGAGCCGCGCCAAAATCCGCAGCTTTTTTTCATTCCCGATGACGCACTCGGCGCGGAGGAAGCGGATCATACGGACCATATCCTGTAGAAACACAAAGTCCCGCTCCCCGGCGGGGTCAGCGCGGCCTTCGTCGTAGCGCGGGTAAGGCTCGGTAATGAGCATCCCCCTGGTGTTGGGCAGCTTGCTGTAAATTTCCTCGGTAACAAAGGGCAGCAGGGGGTGGAACAGGCGCAGAGACCCGGCAAGCACGTCCAGCAGCACCGCCGCGGCCCGGTCTTTTTCCGCCGCGCTTTGCCCGGCGCTCTTCATTGAGAGCTTGGTGGCTTCCACATACCAGTCGCAAAAGTCGTTCCAGAAATACTCATAAGCCGCCTGCGCCGCGTCGTTGTAGCGGTAGGAAAGAAAGGCTTCTTCCATCGTTTTGGCGGCGCTGTTCAGCCGGGAATAAATCCATTTGTCCACGGGGAGCAGGGCCGGCGCGTCCACCGGCTCGCGGCCTTCAAGGTTCATCAGAATATAGCGGCTGGCGTTCCATATCTTGTTGGCGAATTTGGAACCCATCCTGAACGAGTCTTTATCGACCAGCACGTCCTGCCCTTGCGCGCACATAAACGCCAGGGTAAACTTGAGGGCATCCGCGCCGAACTCGTCCACCAACTCCAGCGGGTCAAGGCCGTTGCCCGTGCTTTTGCTCATTTTGCGGCCCTGTTTGTCCCGTACCAGGCCGTGAATGTAAATGTCGCGGAACGGCGCCTTGCCGGTAAACTCAAGCCCCGCCATGATCATGCGGGACACCCAGAAAAAGATAATGTCGTAGGCGGTTACAAGCGCCGTAGTGGGATAATAGGCGGCAAAGTCGGCCGTCTCCTCCGGCCAGCCCAGTGTGCTGAAGGGCCAAAGCCAGCTTGAAAACCACGTGTCAAGCACGTCCGGATCCTGTTCGATATTCGCCGAACCGCAGTGCGGGCAGGCGGTAATGTCGCTCCGGGAAACCGCGGTTTCGCCGCAGTCTTTACAGTCCCAGGCGGGAATACGGTGGCCCCACCAGAGCTGGCGGCTGACACACCAGTCCCGTATATTTTCCAGCCAGTGCCGGTAGGTGTTCTCCCATTTTTTGGGATAAAAGACAATCTCCCCCCGCCGCCATGATTCAAGGGCCTTTTCCGCCAGCGGGCGCATCCTGACAAACCACTGCTCGGAAAGAAACGGCTCGATCACCGTGTGGCAGCGGTAACAGTGCCCCACCGCGTGGGTAATGGCTTCTTCTTTGATGTACCAGCCCCCGGCCTTGAGGTCATCAAGCACCGCGGCGCGGGCCGCCTCCACCGTCATGCCCCGGTACTTTTCGGGAACCTCGCCGTTCAGCGTCCCGTCGCCGTTGAGGATATTGATCGCGGCAAGGCCGTGCCGTTTGGCAAGCTCCCAGTCGTTGGGATCGTGGGCCGGGGTGATCTTCACCACACCCGTCCCGAAGGCCCGGTCAACATACGTGTCAAACACCACAGGAATGTCCCGCCCTGCCAGTGGCAGAACCACCGTTTTACCGGCCAGGCCCGCGTAGCGCCCGTCTTCGGGGTGGACCGCCACCGCCGTATCCCCCAGCAGCGTCTCAGGCCGCGTCGTGGCGAGCTCCACGCAGCCGGAACCGTCCGTGAAAAAATACCGCAGATGGTACATCTTTCCCGGCATGTCCTCATGCTCCACCTCGTCGTCGGCAAGCGCTGTGCCGCAGGAAGTGCACCAGTTTACGAGGTAATTCCCCTTGTACAGAAGCTCCCGCTCATACAGGCTTACAAAAACTTCCCGCACCGCGCGGGACAGCCCCTCGTCCATGGTGAAGCGCTCCCGCGACCAGTCCACGCTCGCCCCGATTCGCGCCAACTGCTCGCTGATAATCGCGTGGTGCTCGTTCTTGACCTTCCACGTTTCCTCAAGAAATTTTTCCCGCCCCAGCTCGCGGCGGTTTTCCCCCCGCTCCTTAAGGCGGCGCTCCACCACGTTCTGCGTGGCGATCCCCGCGTGGTCGGTACCGGGCAGCCAGAGCACCGGCTCCCCGCGCATACGGTGGAAACGCACCACAATATCCTGCAGGGTGTTGTTCAGTCCGTGCCCCAGATGCAGTACGCCCGTAACATTCGGCGGCGGAATTACCACCACAAAAGGCCGGCCGCTCCCCGCCGGCTTAAAGGCCCCCTGCTCCTTCCAGCGGGCGTAAATACGGTCTTCAAAACTCTTGGGGTCATAGGCCTTCGCCAGTTCAATCGCCTTCATCGGTGCTCCTCAATACGGTAACTATATCGTGAAACGGGGGAAGAGGGGAAGAGTGTTTTTCCCTTACCGGTATTCTTATTTGAAAGTCTGGTTTAATACCCCGGAGCTCTGCTCCGGCTCAAATGACGCAGCGTTTACAAAATTTTGGTGTTAAATCAGACGGTATAATAAACTTCCTATCGAACGAGCCTCCGATCGAACTAATGCAGCGCTTAAGATACTGCGGGGCTTGCTCCGCGGAGGCTCATTGTTGAGCCTGTTCCAAAACTTCAGTTTTGGGAAAGCCTCACATTACAGGGCAATAGCAACGTTTCCCGTATTTGTGTATAGTGAAAAGAGGAGCTAATAATGGCGTTATGGGATATTATGTTATCCGTTGCGCGGTAAAAGTGTACTTTGAAAGAGATGCTGTATGGCCGGAATTAACGATGTAGCAAAGCGGGCGGGAGTTTCAATTTCTACCGTTTCCAACGTGCTTAACAAGAACAAGTTTGTAAGCGAAGAACTGGTGCGGCGGGTTAATCAGGCTGTGCGGGAACTGGAATATACCGCCAATCCCATCGCCCAAAAAATGAAATTCAAACACACCAAAACCATTGGTGTTATTTCCGCAGATCTCTGCGGTCTCTTCTATCCCTATATACTGAAGGGCATCTACAGTGCCTTCAACTCAAAGGGCTACCGTCTGATCGTTATGGATACCGAGGGGATCAACGACAACATCGGCAGCATTAAAAAACTGCGCGACGGCATAACCAGCATGGTTAAAGACCGTGTGGACGGCATCGTTTTTTCATCCACCATACCTGAGGAACTGGAAGCCGATATTATCAGCGATGTAACGAGGCTGTCCGTTTCGGCCAAAAGCACCGCCTTTGTCTGCGTTGAAAAAGACATGAGCGGTTTCGGCATCGATTCGGTATACGCCGATTCCGAGACAGGCGCGGACACCGCAACCACGCATCTTATTGAGGTGGGCTGCAAGTGTATTTGCCATATTACCGGCCCCTACTATTTTACGGTTGCCCAGGACAGGATTGCCGGTTTCAAGAACGCGATGACGCGCGCGGGCCTTGCGGTTGACGACAGCAGAATGATCGCCAACGGCGACTACACCCACAAAAGCGGTTATCTTGCCATGAAGGAACTGCTCTACAAAATGCCGAATCTTGACGGCGTATTTTCCGCCAACGATCAAATGGCCGTGGGGGCAATGAAGGCAATTTTTGAGGCGGGAAAACGCATCCCCGAAGATATAAAAGTAATCGGTTACGACGATGTTTTTGTTGCCAGCGTACTGGAACCGCCCCTCTCGACCATCCACGTTCAGAAACACGCGATGGGCAAGAAAGCGGCGGAACTCCTCATAGACCAGATTGAAAACAACGCCACGCCCGGCAGCGCGGTAGAAATCGAGTCAAAACTTGTTACCAGACGCTCCACCGTCAAGGACGCCCCCGAAGACTGGATACTGGTGGATTGGTAGGGGCGGCGCCTGAACAGCCGCCGGGCCCCCGCCTTTATAATGCCAGCTCCGGATTCTCGGCAAAGTGCTTGAGGATGACGATTTCATCGGTATCGGAAGGATTCGTGATAGTTACGCCCTCTTTGGCGGCCTTTTCGGTAACGAAGAATTCGTCATTGGTAAGCTGGCCGTAGCGGATCAGCGCGGGCGTTTCCAGGTCCCAGACGCCGAATTTACCGTGGCCCTGCAGGGCGATAATGCCGTAGGCGGCCGCGTCCTTTATGGTAACGGTTTTTCCCGGAAGGACCGTCAGGCGTTTCGCGCTGGCGTCGGCGCACTTGTAGCAAATCCATTCTTCCACATAGCCTTCCGCTTTCATCTGGTCTACGGGCTTTACCGGTTTGGGGGCCATAAAGCGGTTTTTGTGGAAATCCGGGTCCACGTTGGCGTCCCAGTCTATCACTTCCAATAAATAGTTGAAATTGCCTTTTTCTTCCGGCGGGCAGTTTTTCCAGAGCAGGTCTTCCGGCACGCAGTGGCCGAAGTACAGCACCGACTGGTACATGGCGTACACGTCCGAGGCGAACTGCGGCTCGTAGGTGCACAGGCTCCCCGGCGCGTGGAGCACTCCGGGGGGTACGTCCCAGCCGGTATCAAGGTCCAGCGCGTAGGAGCGCGCCAGGGAAAGCAGGCGGTTGTCGCCCCTGGAAAAGTTCTTCAAAGCTTGAAGTACCTCGTCTTTGGAAGTTTCGGGGTTCAGGCCGAAGAACGTAAAGGGGAATTCACCGCCGTGGTTGTTCACCTGGGCGGGGAAAAAGTACATTTCCGGCTTTCCCGATTGGTTGATCCGGGCCGCGTGTTCGTTTCGGTGGTGAATGTGGTGCGGCAGCGGACCGAAATTGTCGAAGAATTTGGAAAACATGGACCAGCGGCCGTATTTTTCCCAGAGGGTTTCCCCGATAACGTCGGCTTTAAGGGAATCGACCGCGTCCCGCAGCAACACCTTTTCCTTGCCGTCTTTGGTGACAATATAGCTCAAACCCTCGTCTTCGGGGGTTTTCGGGCCGTTGTCCGCGTGGGTGGTGGAGGCGAACCAGCGCTCGTCAACGCCGCCCCTCTCAAGGCCGAAAACATAGTAATCATCCGGGTGCAGTTTGATACGCTTGCCGGGCCGGCAAAACGAACGGGGAACCCAGGCCGGGGCAAGGCGGAAAATTCCCCCGCCTTCCTCTATCGCCTTTTGGGCTGTTTGGGCTTGACTCATAGTGTCCTCCTGAAAGATTGATGGATAAGCGCTTACAGCCTATCACAATAAATTTGTAATTGCAAGCGAATTTTGCTTGACAGCGAAACGTTATTCTGATATGATAAAAACATCTTTTCCGGGTACAAGTAATATTTGTGATATTGATAAAAAAATATCCGAAAATTGCGGCTTTTTTTATAAAATTCCCCTGAAAAGCAGGGGAAAACAAAAAGCGCCGGCGGGGCTGGTTTTGGCCGTTGCGGGTCAGAAAAACGTTTCTTTTGCCAGGGCAAGGGGTACGGATGGTATGAGCGGGCAGTATATCCTCGAAATGAAATCCGTCGATAAATTGTTTTTTGGTACCAAGGTCTTGTCCAATGCGGATTTTAATGTCAAAGCCGGGGAACTGCACGCCTTGATGGGGGAAAACGGCGCCGGAAAATCAACCCTGATGAAGATCATCATGGGAATTTACCTCGCGGACAGCGGAGAGATGATCTTTGAAGGTAAACCGGTCGTCGTCCACGGGGCCAGAGAGGCTCTCAAGCTGGGCATTTCCATGATACACCAGGAACTCAATCCCATCATGGAAATGACCATCGCCGAAAATGTGTTTGTCGGGCGGGAAAAACGCATCAAGGGGACCCCCTTCCTGAACCGCGCTCAGATCAACGAGGACACCGGGGCTTTGCTGAAAGAATACAACATGGACAAAAGGCTCTCTCCGTCCATGAAGATGAAAGCCCTGAACATCGCCCAGATCCAGATGATCGAGATCATCAAGGCGGTTTCCTATAACGCCAAGCTTATCATCATGGACGAACCCACTTCGTCGCTCACATCCAACGAGACCGAAGAACTCTTTAAGACTATTGCCCTGTTAAAGGAACGGGGCGTCGGAATCATCTATATTTCCCACCGTATCGAAGAGGTAATGCAGCTGGGGGATCGGGTTTCGGTACTCCGGGACGGCGCCATGGTGGGGTGTTTTGATCGCGGCGAAATGGAGCGCGATAAAATTATCTCTCTCATGGTCGGGCGTGAACTCTCTTCAGGCTACCCCCGGAACACCGCTCCCAAAGGAGACGTGGTACTTGAGGTGAAGAACCTTTCCCGCGCCGGTTTTTTTGAGGATGTTACATTCGAGGTCCGGGCCGGGGAAATTTTAGGCATGGCGGGCCTTGTGGGGGCCGGCCGCAGCGAGGTAATGCGCGCGCTGGTCGGCTTCGACAAACTTGATTCCGGAGAGATTTTTCTTGAGGGCAAACCCGTCAGAATAAAAACGCCTCTGGAAGCAAAAGACCATTTTATCACTATGGCTCCGGAGGATCGCAAAGCCCTGGGACTGGTTCTCTGCAGAAGCGTTAAGGAAAATATCGCCCTAAAAAACGAGCGGCAATTTTCAAATTTTGGTTTCCTTAACCATCGCAAAGAAAAATCCGTCACTTCTAAAATAGCGGATAACGTGACGGTCAAAATGGGAAGCATTAACGATACTGTGGTAAACCTTTCCGGGGGAAATCAGCAGAAAGTGGTGCTTGCCAAGTGCCTTATGTCCAACCCCAAGGTTATCATCCTTGATGAGCCTACCAGGGGTATTGATGTAGGGGCAAAATTTACTATCTATAGTATGATGACCGATCTTGCCAAACGGGGAATCGCGATCATCATGATTTCTTCGGAAATGCCGGAACTGATTGGCATGAGTGACCGGATTCTGGTTATGTCCAACGGAAAAGTCCGGGGAAACTATATTGAACGTGATAAGGCATCACAGGAAACGATTTTAAGATTAGCCTTGGAGGGTGTTTAGCATGGCTGTTTTTTTTGTACAAATAAAAAGTATCAAAAATTTATTGCAGCGCTTCGGTCTCCTGATGGTTATTCTGGTGATTGTTGTGGTCATGTCCCTGGTAAAACCGGTGTTTTTATCCGGAGAGAATATACTGAATGTACTGCGTCAAGTATCGATCAACGGTATTTTGGCGGTTGGAATAACTTTTGTCATTATGACCGGGGGAATAGATCTTTCCATTGGTTCTATCGTAGCGGTTACCGCCGTATTGGTGGGGAGTTTCCTGGAACAGGGATACAGCATGGTTACTGCCATAACAATTGGCATGATCGGGGCCGTTGTTTTTGGAATTTTTAACGGTATCTTGATTTCTGTCAGCGGTTTGCCTCCCTTTATCGCTACTTTATCAAATATGACCATAGCCCGCGGGGTTGCGATGGTTTATTCAAACGGCAGGAACTACGTAATTCTGCATGAAAAATTTTTACAGATTGGAAAGGGCTATACTCTGGGAATTCCCAATCCTATCTGGATACTGCTGGTGGTTGTGGTCATTGCCTATATCGTATTGAATTTTACCGTTTTTGGGCGTCATATCCTGGCTTTTGGAGGTAACCGTCAAGCGGCAAAACTTGCCGGGGTACGCGTCAACCTGGTGGAGGCTTCGGCTTATGTCATTTCCGGTTTGCTGGCGGGAGTAGCGGCCATTGTCCTTGTTTCACGAACCAGTACCGGGCAGCCCATCGCGGGAACCGGTTATGAATTGGACGCAATCGCTGCCGCCGCCATCGGGGGAACCAGTATGACCGGAGGATCGGGTTCCATCGGGGGTACTGTTATGGGGTTTATTATTATCGGCGTTATGCTGAATTCTCTGACTTTGCTGAATGTCTCTTCTTTCTATCAACAGATAGTAAAGGGGATCATCATTATTGTGGCGGTAATGTTGGACATGCAGGCAAAACGGCGACTCAGCTAGTTCCGGTAAAAATAAAAGAATTTTTGAGGAGGATCGTAATGAAAAAGATCAACAAAATCGGTATGATCATGGCGGCTTTGATGGTTTGTAGTATCATCGGAGTGGAAGCAAGAGGACAATCGGACGCGGGACCGGCCAAGACTACAATTGGTCTTTTGGTGAAAAACCGTTCCGATACATTCCCCCGGGTCATTTCCGAGACCATTGTTGCCGAAGCGCAAACAAAAGGCATCACAGTTATCGTGTCCGATGCGGAGATGGATGTCAGCAAACAGCTTCAACAGGCTGAAGACATGATCACCCAAAAGGTTTCCGGCATCATTTTGATCGCGGTTGATACCGACGGCAGTGCCCCGATTGTGGACAAGGCGATTGCGGCCGGGATTCCCATCGTTGAATGCAATACCACCACCAACAATGTAGACAAAGTGGTGTATGTCGGTTCCGATGACGTGGATGCCGCCAAAATTCAGGCTGATTACATCAAATCCAAGCTGAAACCCGGTATCCGGGTGGTACAGATGCTGGGCGCTATGGGGCAATCATCCCAGGTTGACCGTTCAAAGGGTATCGATTTGTATCTAAAAAATGATGCCTCTTTTAAGGTGGAATATCTGGCGGAGCAGACCGCCAGCTGGAAAACCGATGTAGCCATGTCCCTTGCGGAAAACTGGCTGGCTTCGTACAACAACAATATTGACGTAATCATTTGCCAAAATGACGAAATGGCTATCGGAGCGTCCCAGGCAGTCGTGGCAAAGGGCCTTAAGGACAAGGTCATGGTACTTGGCATCGATGCTATTCCCGGCGCTCTTCAACTCGTGCAGAAGGGTGAACTGGATGCCACAGTATTTCAGGATGCGGTGGGCCAGGGCAAAGGCGGACTTGACGCTATCCTTGACCTTGTGAGCAAGGGCAGACAGGAATCCGGCCGGAAGATGATCCCCTTCAAGTTAGTTACCAAAGAAAACGTCGCTCAGTTTATGTAATAGAAGACCGGTGTTGTTTTAACAACACCGCGCTTAATGGGAGTTTCTCGTTAGGAAAGCGGCGGCTCGCCTTTAGGCGGGCCGCCTGTTTAGTACGGGTATAAGTTCGTGTAAATCCGTTTAGAACAAATATAAGAATTCAGATATAATTACACCGGAGAGTGTTCTGTCTGTGGAGGTTTATAGTGAGTTATCGTTTGGGCATCAACCTTGGGTTTGCCATCAACAGGTATATTGAGCCTGAGGTCTGGACAAAGATCGTCGCAAAGGATTTGGGCCTAAAATACGTTCAGTTTGCAGCCGATCTCTTGAATCCCTTTTTGCCTGAGGCTTATGTAAAGGATCAGATCCGCAGGATCAAAGCCGCGGTAAAAGAACACGGTATCGTCATCGAAAGCCTTTTTTCCAGCGCCTATACCAGGGTAAATCATCTTATGCACCCCGACGCGGAAGCCCGCAAAATCTGGCTTGAGTGGTTCAAGCGCTTTCTTGACACAGGCGCCGAATTCGGGGCAAAAAACGCCGGCGCCCACTTTGGGATCATGACCTTTGATACCTACGACAACCCCGACAAGCACAAGTTCATCCTGGACGAGGGGGTAAAGGGCTGGCAGAATTTGAGCTTTTACGCCAAAGAAAAGGGCTATGAATGCCTCACCTTTGAGCCGATGAGCGTACCCAGAGAAATGGCCAATACCATAGAAGAGACGCGGGATCTTATGGACAGGGTAAACGCCCATTGCGGGGTTCCCCTGAGGGTATGCCTGGATGTGGGGCACGCCCCGCATCCTTCCCAGCGGGACCCCTATCCCTGGATAGAGCAGCTTGCCGCGGTCAGCCCGGTTATCCATCTCCAGCAGACCGTACTCAACAAATCGAACCACGCTCCTTTTACAGCGGAACAAAACAAGACGGGGATCATCACGGCGGAAAAGGTCATGGCGGCGGTGAAAAAAGCGGGCTGTACCGATACGCTTTTCGCCCTTGAAATATCCCACCGGGAACATTGGGATACGGACTTCAGAATCGTCGAAGATTTGAAGGCAAGTACTGATTACTGGCGGCCGTTTATTCAGGATTGAGACAGCAGGAGAGGAACCGCATGAAAAATACTATGATGGCCTGTAATCTTCACGGCCTTGGAGACCTGCGTTACGAGGAAGTTCCGCTTCCCGCGCTCAAGGATGACGAGGTGCTGCTGCAAATCAAGGCGGCGGGTATCTGCGGCTCGGACATTCCGCGGGTTTTTGAAAAGGGTACTTACCACTTCCCCACTATTCCGGGTCACGAATTCGCTGGGCTAATCGTTGACGCCAATACCGCGGACAAGGCGCTCATCGGCAAAAAGGCCGCGGTGTTCCCCCTTATCCCCTGCGGCGTCTGCGATGCCTGCCAAATCGGGGAGTATCCGCAGTGCCGCGATTACGACTACTACGGTTCCCGCAGGGACGGCGCTTTTGCCGAATATATCGCGGTTAAAAAATGGAACCTGGTTTTTGTCCCCGACGCCGTGCCCTTTGAATTTGCCGCCATGTGCGAACCCTGCGCCGTCGCCATTCACGCCCTTTCCCAGGCGGGCGTCGGCCTGGGGGATACCGTCGCGATTTTCGGTGCGGGTACCATCGGCCTGCTTGCGGCCCAGGCAGCCCGCGGCTGGGGCGCGGGTCAGGTGATCCTCGCCGATGTGGACCAGGCCAAGCTGGACTTTGCCGCGCAAGAGGGCTTTACCCGCACGGTCAATTCAGCGAAAACGGACGCTGTCGGGTACATCCTGGAACATACCGGGGGCAGGGGCGCGGACATGGCGCTGGAAGCGGCGGGGGTTTCCGCGACACTGGAAGCCTGTCTCAAGGCGGTCAAAACCTTCGGCAGGGCCGTCCTCATGGGGAACCCTGCAAAAAACATGGATATACCCCAAAAGGCCTACTGGGAAATTTTGCGGAAACAGCTTACCCTTAAAGGAACCTGGAATTCCAGTTACAATGACGCGCGCAACGACTGGCATCTTGCAATCGACTGTATGGAGCGGGGTGTTTTCAAACTGGAAAGCATGATAACCCACCGTTTCAGTCTGGCTGATTGTAACAGGGCCTTTGAACTTGCCCGGCAGGGCGGTGAATTCCGGGTTAAGATAATGTTTGTGATGTGAGGCTGTTCCAAAACTTCAGTTTTGGGAAAGCAACCTTGAAACAGAGAGGAAAAATGAAAGCAGCGGTTTATCTTGATAAAGACAAAATGGAAATACAGGAGGTCCCCACGCCGAAGCCGGACGCAGACGGCGTTCTGGTAAAGGTACATTCCTGCGCGGTATGCGGGTCCGACATACGGATATTCCATCACGGAAATTCGCGGGTAAATCCCCCGCAGATTTTGGGGCACGAGTCTTCCGGCGAGGTTGTGGAAGCGGGAGCCAATGTTACCCGCTTTAAGAAGGGCGACCGCGTTGCCCTCGGCGCGGACGTTCCCTGCGGGGAATGTAGTTTTTGCGAGGCGGGCATCGGCAACAACTGCCAGATCAACTACGCCATGGGCTATCAATTTGCCGGGAGCTTTGCCGAGTATGTGCTGCTCAATAAAATCGTGGTCAACTACGGCCCGGTGCATCATATCCCGGAGGGCCTGAGCTGCGATGAGGCGGCCCTCGCGGAACCCCTGGCCTGCGTCCTTAACGCCGTGGAATTGACCAACATACGCCTGGGCGACACAGTGGTAATCGTGGGCGCGGGTCCCATCGGCTGCATGATCATCCCCATCGTGTATATGTCAGGCGCGTCCAAAGTGATAGTCGTGCAGCGTTCCCGTCCGCGCCTGGAAAACGCCCGCAGGTTCGGCGCGGATACCTGCATCTGCGCTTCTGAGGAAGACCCCATAAAGCGGGTGCTGGAAGAAACGGGTGGTCTTGGGGCCGACGTCATCTTTACGGCAAACTCCAGTCCGCAGTCCCATGCCGACGCCCTGAAAATGGCGAAAAACCGCGCCCGCATCAACCTGTTCGGCGGCCTCCCCGCGGACAGCAGCGTAACCATGGAGACAAACATCATCCACTACAAGGAACTATGCGTGATGGGCGCCCACGGCTCCCTTCCCCGGCACCACCGGCAGGCCCTGGACCTCATCGCGGCGGGCCGCCCGGACATTAAGCCCTTTATCTCCCATCATTTTGCACTTGACGACATAAAAGCGGCTTTTGAAACCGCCGAAGGGCATAAGGGTATGCGGGTGATTGTCCGTCCCTGGGGCGTATAATGGGAAAAGTACAGCTTGCCCCTTCAATGATGTGTGCGGATATTTTCAAACTGGGGGAGACGATCCGTCTTTTTGAGAAACTCGCTGTCCCGTATCTCCATATTGATGTAATGGACGGTTCGTTTGTCCCGAACATCATGCTGGGGACAGAGGCGGTTAGGCAGATACGGCAGTTTTCTGTTATACCGATGGACATCCACCTGATGATAGAGGAACCGGGAGAAAAGCTGGAATGGTTTTCGCCGGGGAAGGGGGACTATGTTTCTGTCCACGCGGAAACAACCCGGCATTTACAGCGGGTTCTTGCAAAGATACGTTCCCTGGGGGCCAGGCCGATGGCGGCCGTCAATCCCGCGACTCCGCTCCCGGCAATCGAAGAAGTTTTTCCTGATGTGGACGGCGTCCTTGTTATGACGGTGAACCCCGGTTATGCGGGCCAGCGGCTTGTACCGCAGGTCCTGGAAAAAATACGCCGCCTTAGACAGACCCTTGATGAGCGGGGCTTTGAACATGTCGAGATTGAAGTCGACGGCAACGTAACGATGGAAAACGCCGTAAAAATGCGGAAAGCCGGGGCGGATATATTTGTCGCCGGTACTTCCCTCATTTTCCGTCCCGGGAATATGGAAGAACATATCCTCGGTTTTAACCGGGACATGCAGAAAATCTAAAACCGGAAAATCCCCTTAACCCACACGGCGCTGAGGTCCTGGTAGGCCGCGTAGCTTCCGCGCCTGTCGATGCCGCCGGTGAAGAAATCGGTTCCCAGGGAAAGGCTTAGCTCGTCGGTGAGGGCGCAGGCGGCGGAGACGCTGCCCGCGGTATCGAAATCGGAGAGGTCCAGGGAGTACCAGGCCGAAAGGTTGAGGGTTTCGCGGAAAAGTCCGCGGGCTATCCGCAGGGTAAGGGCGTTTTTCCGCCAGGAGCGTTCGGTCTCCCCGCGCGCGCCGGGAAGCAGGTCCTCGTAATACTGTACCGAAAGGGTCCAGCCCGCGGGATTATAGTCAATGCCGGCGAGGGCCTGGAGCCGGTGTTTTTCTATTGGCTCGTCTTTTTTCCCGGCGAGCAGGGCCGCCGCCGTATGCGCGGAGGTCCGGTCATAGCGTCCGCCGCCGGTCCAGGCCGCTTCCAGCCGCAGGAGGATTGCGCCCAAAGGAATGCTCGCATCCGCCCCGACGGTAATGGTCCTGCCGTATTCCGGCGTAACTTGCACCCCCGCCTGAGTCAGCGTTTTGCCTGTGTAGGGAATATCGTTCCAGCCGTAAAACGCGGCGAGGGAAAAATCCAGCGCCGGGGTATAAGCGGAAAGGCGAAGGCCGTATTCCCCGTCGGCGGCGGTACGGGGAATGTCGGCCGCCGCCGTCCAGACCGGCAGGTTGATCCCGCCCGCATTAACCGTTGAGGGATAAAAAATTCCGTACAGGGGATTTTTGGGGTCTTCAGGCAGGCGGGCGGGGGTAAAGATGGGAAGCCATACCGCCTCTACCGCGAGGGCCGGAAACGAATACCGCAGCCTGAAGCCGTCCACGGCAAGGCGGCTTCCGGCAAAGTCAAGCCCCGCGTATGCGCTAAGATTCCGGGGACAGACCACGTCGGTAAGGATAAGGCCGTCGGCCGTGCCCCAGGATAAAAGCTGCCTCCCCAGACGGATGCTGAAGCCGGCGGCGCTCCAGTCGGCCCAGGCTTCCCCCAGGGAAAAGCCCGAAAGGTCGGGGCTAACGCCGTTGTATTTCGCCGCGAATGAAACAAAAGCCGCCGCTTCCCCGGCAAAAACGTTTATTTCTCCGGTAAAGACGCTGCGGGAATCGGTCAGCCCCCGATCCTTTGAGAAGGGAAATGCGTGGACCGTTTCAATCGATCCGTGCGGTTCAATCCCGGCCTGGGCGGCCAGCGGCAGGACAACGCAGAGCAGCAAGCCCCCCGCGGGGAGCCGCTTCCTCACCGCGCGCTCCCCCGTTCCAGATTCGTGACGGCAAAGAGACTGTCGTCCAGGGGGAGGTTGTATCTAATATCCGACATTTCGATCAGCGTGGAATGTTTGTTCTGCACATTGGTCATTTCCATTTTCCCGGCGGTCCAGATACCGTCGATTTGCCGGATGCCGGTTACGCGCAATTCTTTGAGAAGCCGGTTCTGGCGGTCGTAATAATCAATCGCGCCTACCACGTATGAATCTTTACGGACATGAATAAGCCGCCTGCCGTAGGGGTCTTTGCGGTCTTTCGCACGGGCTTCCACCAGCCAGCAGGGCGCGCCGTCAATCGACGCTTCCCCCTGAAGGGTAAAGGTGTCCTTGGAAAGGCTGCGGCTTCCCATGTCCTCGTAGGTAAAATCGGTCCCCATAAAATCGTCGTTTTTTCCCGATCCGGTAATGCGCCTGACCCGTTTCAAGGCGGGAAGGTACAGCCAGATATCGTCGTCCTTTGATTCCTCGTCGTAGGAAAAAGACAGATAACTCGTGCCGGCCACGTCGCGGGGATTTTTGAAAACCATCAATACTTTTTCATTGTCTCCAAAATCCTTGAAATAATACGAAACTTCCCGGACACGCGGGGCGCCCCGGCCGCTGTTGATGGTTATGCTCAGGTTGTATTGGGCCGTATCGCCTGTATAACGGTCGTCGGCCTGTTTCATAATATCGTAGCCGTTTTGCGTCTGGGCAAAAATCCGGCCCGCTGTCAGCGGGAAAACCACCGCGGTAAAAACAATGAAAAAAAATTTTATTTTCATGAAATTTTCTCCTTTAGGGCCTTTCAAAACCCAGAGGTTTCAGCAAAAATATGAGGAGCGGGGTGAGAGTATAATCGGCGAGCAGCGCCGCCGTCATGCCGGTGATGGCAAGTATCCCCACGTGGAACAGCATGGCCACGGGACTGAACGAATACACCGCGAACATGGCGCACAGTATGACCGTGGTCGTTCCCAGGGTTTTGCCGATCATCCCGAATGAATTCAAAACCGCCTTCCGGTAAGATCCGGTGTTTTCCAGTTCCAGCCGCATGCGGCTGATAAAGTGAATCGTGTCGTCCACGGCTATCCCCAAAAGCATGGGCATGATGGTCATGGTGAGCATATCAAGCGGTATTTCCGCGTAACCCATGATACCCCCGATGACAAGGACCGGCGCGAGATTCGGGATCATGCCGATAAGGGCCACACGGAAACTGCTGAAAACCAGGGCCAGCAGTATAAAGATGATGAGGAAAGAACCGGCAAAAGATTTTAATTCCCCATATACGATTTTATTGTTCATCTCGACAAAGCTGGCGATAATCCCCACTACGGCGACGTTTGCCCCCGGGAAGCGGGTCCGCGCGGCCGTTTCGGCGTCCTTCACGGTTTTTGCGATCCTGTTGCCGTCATAGCCGGAAAGTTCCACCTGTAGTACGCAGGAGGAAAAATCTTCGGTTATCCGGTTAAAGAGATCATCGCCTCCTGAAATTTCATAGAGAAACAGAATCTGCGCCAAAAGATCGGGATCTCCTGGGATCGTGTAAAAAGCGGGATCGTCGCCGTTAAGGGTGCGGTGCGTCTCTTTGACTATTTCGGTTACCGAAGACACCCGCGGCTTGCCTCCCGAAACTTTGGTAAAGTCAAGTGCCCCAAGGTCTTCACGGAGCAGGTCAAGATTCCGCATCTGTTCCGGATCCTTAAACGAGCCGGATTCATCAAATCCAATCATCACCGTATAGTTGTAAAGGGATCCAATTTTAGCCTTGAGCATTTCGCCGAGACGGGCGATGTAGGGGATCTTCTCCCCCATAAGAGAAAAATAATCCATGTTTACCGTCATTTTGAACAAACCGGGAATAAAGGCGGCAATAATAATAAAAGCGATTATAATAACGGGGCGGCGTTTTTTTATCAGCGCTTCTCCCGTCTCGTAAAATTTCCGGTCTATAAGGGTTCCTCCCTTATCCGCGGACTCGGCGGAATTTTCCGCTGTGGCTTTTTTGTCTTTGCCGAAACTGAAAAGGGCCGGCACGAGCAGCGCCGCGTAGAGGTAAACCGCGAAAACCGTCAGGGCGCTTGTAACGCCCAGCCAGCGCATGGCCCCGATGCCGGTAAAGAGAAAAGTAAGCAGCGAGGCGATGGTAGTAAGCACGGTAAAAAAAATCGGCCAGCCTGTTTCACCCACCGCGGCGACAAGCGCCTCTTTTCGTTTTCCCAATCGGCGGAACTGAAACTTGAAGGCGTTAACCAGATGTATCGCGTAACCGATAGACAGGGCCATAGCAAGCAGTACCGGCAGGGTCATCATGTTGGAATCCGCGGGTATCCCCAGGCGGGCCATGTAACCGAAGACCGAGCCGATACCCCCGACGGTGGTCAGCATTGGAATCAGTACTCCCCGCAGCGAGCGGGTAAAGATGACGAGGCAGAGGATCACCACAATAAAGCCCCCGATGATCCGTTTTCGCGTTTCAGCCATAACCGTCAGCATTTCCTCGTATTCGGTATAGGCCATCCCCGAAGGCTTCAGCGTGTATTTGGAATTTTCCCACTTGGGATCGGTGATGATGTCCATAGCGGCCCGCCCTACGGCGTACATTTCCACGGACTCGTTTTCCCCTTCGTAGTTATTGAGGCTGAGGGCCAGCCATGTTTCCCGGCAGTCGTCACTGACCAGCATGTTAACCAGCGAATCGCGGGACATGATGTAGACGCGTTTTTCCTCAAGCAACGGCCCCGCTTCGGGGATGCCGTCCTCAAAGGGGCTGCTTACTTCAATGCCTTCCTCCGAGCCTGATACGATCAACATGTCGGTGAGGGAACGCGGTTCCTTCGCATAAGGGACTTTTTCCAGGAGTTCCGCTCCCAGGTCCCGAATTGCCGTCAGCACTTCGGGATCAAACACGTCTTCCGCCTCAACCAGTACCAGTACCGAATCTTCGTTGCCGAACAGGGCCTCAAAGCGGTCAGTGTTGATTTGAATGGCGTCGTATTCGTCAAACCAGTCTTCCCTATTGTCGCCGGTAGTCAGTTTGGGCAGCCCCGTCATACCGGCGATGGTGAAGGCCGCCAGAACGATGATAAAAACCCGGCGATACCGAATCTGAAAAGCCCCGAATCGGGCAAAACGCCGGTTAATGGCACCAAGTTTCATAAGGCTCTCCAATTAAAAAGAACAATGTTGAGCCTGTCCCAAAACTGATTGCCTGTGCGTAATGCGCGCGGTTTTGGGAAAGGCTCATTGTTAATCCATTCATACATTGTAAGTTTATTATAACTTATTTGTCAAGGAAATGCCAACCTGTTTGGCCAGGTTTCTCACGCTCCAATGGGTAGCGTCCTCCGGCTTCTCGTTGCAGGCGATCCGGCATATCTCATTCTTCGTTTCCCCGCTGACCGGCGCCATAAGTTTGTCCGGTATGCGGATAACTGTAATACCTGCGTCAGGAGCGGACGGGCCGCGGAACGAGTGATGGAGGGTTGTACGAAGTTTCTTGCAGGCAAGCTGAAAACGGACTCGCTTACGCGAGGGAGATACGGTTTCCTGGCGGGGAGACTTCCTCCTTTAATACCCTTTTATTTTCTTCCCGAAAAGCATGTTCTGATAACAACGGAGACAGCCGGGGAATATGCCGCCTTCGCAGGCATGGATCGTTTTCCTGAATTTGTTGGCCCGGTCGCTGTTGTAGATTTCCCTGAATGATTGGCGGGTGATGTTGCCCAAAATGTAGTCAGGGTAGTCGGCGCAGAAATGAACGTTGCCGTTGTAGTTGACGTTGGCCTGACACCAGGGGACGATACAGTGGTTCCGTACCGGTGTTTCAAGATCGGCGTAATAGGTGTGCGTTTTTTCGGGGTTCAGGACCGGCACGGTGATCATGGGGTGGCCGTAGTCCTTATGGTGGATGTCCTGTAGTATGTTATAGAGTTTTCGGGCGTCGATGTCCAGGTTGTAGCCGGTGTTGTAACCTTCAAGACAGTCAATGTCGGTGTCGAGTTTTTCCCGCATAAAGCGGCGCTGCTCGGCGACGATGCGGTCATTGGTGTAGGTTCCCAAGTTGAATATATGGACGCCGATGTCGTATTCGCGGCTTGCTTCGGCGAGATTGTCCAGGTCCATGTAATTTTTGTTGGTGACTACGGTGACAATTCCCAAAACAGGATAATTGGATTTCTGTTTTTGTTTTTCCCGGTTGATTGCCTTGAGGCCGGCGATGACGCGGTCGTAGGACCCTTTGCCGCGCATGGCATCGTTCACGTCGCGGAAGGCGTCCAGGGAAATAAAGATAGTGCTCCACCTGTCACGCACAATATCTTCGGCGTAGCGCTCCATTAACGTGCCGTTGGTGTTGACGCTTACAAAAAGGCCCTTCTCTACCATGTACCTGGCAAGGGGGATGAGGTCGGGATACAGAAAAGGCTCGCCGCCCCAAATGTAGGTGACCGGCCTTTGCGGCGCGATTTCGTCGATGAACTTTTTCCATGTCTCCATGGGAAGGATCTTTTTCGTTTCTTCAGCAGCGCAGTCTTTCATTATGCCCTTTTCGCCGTACTGCCCGCACATAACGCAACGGAGATTACAGGCGGGGGTAAGTTTGAAATAGACCAGGGCGAGGTTGTTAAAATGGTTATAACGATAATCGTGTTTGGGGAATATTTTGGTTTTCCACATTTTGATAAAACCGTAAAGCATCTTCGCGGACAGATTCCATTCTTTGGACAAGAGCAGAGGCACGACCGAAAAATTTTGTTTCATTAAATCTCCTGAAAAGACGATTGCATTTTTTTAGCGGAAATTGTTCGGAAACTGAAGTTTCCGAACAATTCTACTATTTCTATCAGTTTAACCGATATTCGGAAAACAGTGAATAGCCGGCGGGCTTAGGTTTGACCAAGGGTTTCTCTAAAGCGGATGATTTGCCAGCCGCGTTTTTTCGCTTCCCGCTCAAGGAAGCGATCGGGATTGATTGCCACCGGCTTTCCGCAGTACGCAAGCAGGGGAAGGTCGGTGTATGAGTCCGAGTAAAAGCAAAGCTCTTCGGGCCGCAGCGCCCGTTCTTCCAGCCATGCGGCAACGGCGGTTTTTTTTCTCTCGCCGAAGAAACTCTCGCCCTCGAGCCTGCCGGTAGTTTTGCCGTCCTTGAATTCCAGAGTGCTGGCAAGCGATTCGGTGATCCCCAGAAAATGTTCCAGCGGTTTGATCAGAATGTGAAATGAGGAAGTGGCGAACAATACCGTTTCGCCGCGGGAGCGGATCTCATTGATAAGATTGACAGCGCCGCTGTAGATATTGAACTTCAGGCGACGGACAAAAGAATCCTCGGCGATTTGTTCCAGAACGCCTTTTTCAATGCCCACGATGCGCTTTACCGCCTCTTCAATAAATTCCTGCTTGGCGCGCCCCATTTTGTACCTGAACCAATCAATAGGAAGGCCGCGGATTTGGGAAAAAGCGACAACCTTCCTCGCGAGGGCCTCGCACAGAAAATACCAGGTACTTGAACGGCGTATAACGGTGTAATCGACATCAAAAATATGGATCAATAGAGGAACTCCAGATGTTTACATTCCCGCCCAGCCTGTTCGGCGTAGACGCCCCGCTTTTCTTCCGGCAGAAGGCGGGCCATCTGGCCCATCACTTCACCTAACATTTCTTCCCGAAGCTCCCGGTCCGGCCTGCCGTCGAATTTGATTCTAAAGGGACGTCCCACTTTGAAACAGAAAGGAGTCCGCTTCAGGCGGCGGATATTTTTCCATATATGTTCGCCGCCGTAATGCACAATGGGCAGTATCGGCGAATTGGTATACATTGCCAGCTGTATTATTCCGGCTTTTCCTTTTCCCAGTTCGCCGGTTTTGCTCCGCGTTCCCTCCGGGGCGATGCATACAAAGAAGCCCCGGTCCATGGCTTCGCGCGCCCGCTGGAACGCCCCCTGGTAAGCGCCGTGACGGTCTATGGGGATCGCCTTGTAAGTGTCAAACAAAAAGGCAAAGATGGGATTGTTCCATGTTTCGGATTTGACAAGGCCGGTTAGGCACAGGGGATAGCTGTGCGTTACCAGGATCGGAACCTCAAGAAAATTGACATGGTTCACCACGACGATCAGCGGCTCGATCTTTGAAAGGGTCTCCACGAATTCCCGGTGATCAATGTCGCAGAGGGTATTGAAAATCTTTTTGAGTACCAGGTTAACCGCCGCTCTCCTGAAATCCACGTTACGCCCCAATGAGCCTGAGCGCGCCGGGGACGCAGTTGACCTCAAGCTCTTTTCCGTCATAGCACAGGGTCTCGCCGTCGCAGTGGGCGGCCATGCCCCCTTCCAGCGCCGTCAACTGAAAATGGGCGGCCCTGCCTGTAAAAACCCCCTCACACTCGGCCTGGGTTCCCCTGGGGTAATGCAGCACAATGTTGATAAGGCGCAGCCGCGTCGGCGGCCGCCGTACAAAACAGATGTCCAGTTCCCCGTCGTCCAGCAGGGCGTTCGGCCCCATGAAAAAACTGCCCCCCATACGGCGGCCGTTCATCAGCGAAACAATGGCGGCGGGCATGGTCGTCTCCTTGTCACCGTAACGGATGCGCAGCACGGGCGAAGGCTCGTAGCGGACTATGTTCAGGATCGCCCCCGCCGCGTAAGCCAGGCCCGACTTGATTTTCATTTTGGCCGCGGAGAATCCCACCTGGGTATCAAAGCCTATCCCCACCCCGTTGATAAAATAGCGGCCTTCGGGGAAAAACCCGCCTTTGACAAAGCCCGCGTCAAGGGGCCGTAGTTTTCTTTGGATAAGGGTTTCCAGCGCCTTGTCAAGATCTTCGCTTATTCCCGAAGTGGAAGAAAAATCATTGCCTCTGCCCACGGGAAGCACTCCCAAAACAGGCGGCTTCTCCGGCGCGGGGCTGCGGGTCAAAAGCCCGTTCACTACCTCGTTACAGGTTCCGTCCCCGCCGGCGGCCACCACGGCATCATCTTCCCCAAGGGGCAGATTTCGCACAAGACCCAGCGCGTCTCCCGGCCTTTTGGTAAGGATGATCTCGTAGGACTGCCCCTGTTTTTGCAGAAAACGGTCGATTTTAGGGTATTGTTTCGCGGCTTTTTCCTTTCCCGCCACGGGATTGAGGATAATCCACCACTTGTTTTTTCCAGCCGTCATTAGTTTTTATTGTAGTATAAACACGGATAAAGGGCAATTACACACAGGGCGGGCCGCGCCGGTCATATATTAAACCCCAAGGGTTTAAAGAATGAAAACCACTCACGAGCTTTCGTGTCGCGGTGGTTAAAAATTCTTCCCTATTGCAGGGCATCCCTGATTTTCCCGCTTAAACGCCTGACGGCCGCGGGAACCGGTAGTCCGGCAACAGATTCCGGGGATATTTCATCCCGCATTCTTATGCGGTAGACGTATTTTTCCCGGTGATTAAAGGCCGTCCAGGGATCGTGTTTTCCCAGCCCCCATTTATCGGTACCCCCGATATGGACCGGCACTATGCCGCAGCCCAGCAGCAGGGACAGCCGGGCGGCCCCTTTTTTGAGCCGCAGCTCGCCGGAACGGGGAGTCCGGGTTCCTTCGGGAAAAAAGATGATACAGTTGCCCTGATCAAGGGATTCGGTACAGGCCGCCACAAGTTCCTTAAAATCAAGGGAGTTGAGGATATACAAACGCCGAATCACTCCCCCCACCACGGTATGGCGCTTCAGGTTGCCCCGGACAATACAATCCGCGTTGGGGATAAGGGAGATAAGCATAACCACATCCAAAAGTGAAGGGTGATTGGCAACCACTATCTTTGACGAAAGCCGGCGATAGGCGGCCCGGTCATCCACATCCATCTCGACAATCCCCATAAAGCACATCATGCGGACAAAATACCGGAAGAAAGCGGAAACAAAACGCCGGGACTGTTTCAGAAACCGTTTCTTGGGGTGTATAAACGCAGTCATAACGGGAAATATCGCAACAATAAGCAAAAGTGTATGAACGCCGAAGAAAGCAAATGACAGCCATTTCATCAACACCCGATATGCATACAGAATATAATTTGAAATCGGGGGCATATTTTCATGGCCGCATATATTCTGTTCCATTTATGTATAGTATAATAGGCAGGTCCTTTTTATTTTGTCCATAACCCCATATAATGATCGCCATGAAAGAAAACAGGAATCTACTTCAAAATGTCATCTTTTTATTTGCCAAAAATCTCCGGTTTTTCCGGGGAAAAAAGGGAATAAGCCGGCTTAAATTCTCAGAATTGATAAATATTTCCCCCGGCAAAAGACGTAGATGATTATAGAGGCATATTTATAATGATTTTGAAACATACACGGATTCACCTTCGAACCGGGGCATTTTTTCTGTCCCTGGCTATTCTAATCCTCTTTTCCGGCTGCCTGACCATAAAGCGGACAAAAGAAACGGTGCATATTCCCGATAAAATCGTTGTTTTTTCCTTTGACGACGGTCCCAATGCCCATGGGGATACCACAGCCCGGCTTCTGGAGGTGCTGGGCAAATACGAAATATGCGCCCTCTTTGCCCTGCTGGGGGAAAATGTTGATTGTAACCCGGAACTTGCCAAACGGATTCATGATGAAGGGCATATTATTATAAATCACGGGTATAGCGACAAGTGGGCTGTTTTAATGGGGAGCGGAGAATTTACCCGCAACCTGATCCGGGGTGAACAATCGATAAATTCCGCCCTGGGTAAGGATTTGTACCCCCGGCTGTACCGGCCGCAAGGGGGGATATATACGCTGACCCAGCAAAAAATTTGGCGGGGAATGGGTTATACCATGATCCCGGGGACTGCCAAAGCCTACGACGCGATAAAAAAAGGGGAAGACCGCGAAAAGATTATAAAAAAAATTGTCGGAGTTATAGCAAAACAGAAAGGCGGCATTATACTGCTGCATGATGCCCGCGATTCCCATACCCGCATGGAAAAACACTTTATCACGGAACCGGAAGGCGAATTTGACCGTTCATGGATTCCCGGCATGGTGGAGGAAATAATCATCCTCCTCCAGAAACAGGGATACCGGTTGAAGGGTTTTGATACGGCCGCGGTTCTTGGTATTAAAACTCTCTGAATAAAAACCACGAACAGGGGAGGGCCGTCACAGCCCTTCGACTTCGCTCAGGGCAAGCGCTCAGGGACCGTTCCTCTCCCTGCTGTCATTGCGTTTTGCCCGTTATTTTTTTATTATTGAAGTAGCAGAAGTAAAACAGAGGGGGCTTGTATGGCTGTTATTACCGTTTCCCGCGAACTGGCGGCACTGGGCGACGAGACGGCCCAGGAACTGGCGAAACTGCTGGGCTATCGTTTTGTGGATAAAAAGGCTCTGGAAGAGCGGATCAAGTCCTATGGAATTGAGAGCCAGAAATTCAAGAAATATGATGAGCGGAAGCCTTCGTTTTTGGCATCCCTGTCCCAGGACAGGGATGATTATCTCCATTACCTAAAAACCGCCATCTTTGCCGAGGCGGAACTGGGGAGTTGTGTGTTTATCGGGCGGGGGGCGAGCGTAGTGTTCAAAAACATGCCGGGGGCGCTTTCGATTTTCCTCGTGGCGCCTCTTGAGATTCGCGTTGAGCGGGTCAAAAGCTACTTCCACTGTGACGAGAAGCGGGCCAGGCAGATAATCGAGCGGAGCGATCAGGACCGCACCGGTTTTCACCAGTACTTCTTTGACATCGACTGGAAGGACCCGGCGAATTACCACCTCTCCCTGAATACCGCTGTTTTTTCCCCCTCGGCCTGCGCTGAGATGATCAACCGGATGCGGGATCGTTTCTTCAACCCTGAAGCGGAAGCCCAAAACGCGTTCCGCCTCAAGGAACTGATCCTGGGGCAGCAGGTAAAGCATCACATAATCTATGAGCGGGAAATACCTATCCATTTTCTTGAGACATCGGTTTCCGGCGACAGCCTTACCCTGTACGGCGTGGCCAATTCCCAGGCCCTGATAAAAATGGCCCTGAGCGCTGCGCAGGAAGCCGCCGGTTCCGCCTCGGTACAGAGCGAGATACAGATTGTCCGGGAATTCAGCGTGATACCCTGAGCGGGCCGCGGTTCCTTAGCCTTGTTCGGGAACCTGTTTAACAGTGGGCTGAAGACCTGAGGGTTCCCGAACAAGGCTAATGGTGTTTGGGGATTCTAATCCTGAACACCGAGCCGGAACCGGCGTGACTTTCCACCTGGGTTGTGCCCTTGTGGAGCAGGGCGATATGGCGCACGATGGAAAGCCCCAGGCCGGTACCGCCGGCTTCCCGGCTGCGGGCACGGTCAACCCGGTAAAAACGCTCGAATATCCGCTCCAGATGATCCGGGGGAATTCCTATGCCTTGGTCCCGTACTTCCAGTACCAGCTCTTCGTTTTCCTGATACGCGGCGGCCCGCACCGTTGAATTTTCGGCGGAGTATTTTATTCCGTTGTCCAGCAGGTTGATTAGGGCCTGAATGATAAAAGAGCCGTGGAGTCTTGCCGTCAGATCAGGCGGGCAGTTCACTGTTATTTCAATTTGCTTCTGCCGCGCTCCGGGTTCCACCGATGACACCGCTTCGGCAAGGAGCGGGGCAAGCCGCTGTTCTTCCATGTCGTGACGGCCGCCGTCGTTCTCCAGACTCGCCAGAGTCAGCAGATCGTTGGTGAGGTTTTCCATGGTTTCCGCGTTTTTACGGATTATTCCGATGAAACGGCGGACCTGTTCCGGATCCTCCAAAGGCGAATCCAGCAGGGTTTCGGAAAAACCTTTTATGAGCTGAATGGGGGTGCGCAGCTCATGGGAAACATTGGCCACAAAGTCCTTGCGGACCTGTTCAAGCCGGACCATGCGGGTGATGTCCGCCATGACCAGCACCACACCGCCGGGGGTTCCGGTTTCGCCGGCGGCAAGGGGGGCGGCGTAAACCTGGAAACGCTGTTCCCGGCCGGCGGGGAGTTTCAGTTCCATTTCCAGGGGGCGGCCCCCGGCGAGTACCGCGCGGGCGGCCTGTTCCAGTTCTGTGGAGCGGGTGGCCTCAAGCAGGGAAAGGCGGCGTACATCGCCATCGCCCAGGCTGAAAAGCTTCCGGGCCGGGGGATTAACCATGTGCAGCGCGAGGCTGTTATCCGTGGCGAGCACCGCCTCGGACATGCCGTTGAGAATCGCCTCAAGCCGGCTTCCTTCGGCCCTTGCCTGTTCAAGGCGCAGGTGCAGTTCGGCGGTCATGTTCCGCAGGGCCTTTTCCAGGGTGAGGAATTCCTGAGCTTCCCCGGCAACCGGGACCTCCGGCGGAGCGGGTTCACACAGCGGCCCGCCTGCCGCGGCGGCGATATCTACCAGCCGCTTGAGCGAGGCTGAAAGGGAACGGGAAAAAACAAAAATCGCGGCAAAGGCGGCCAGTACCAGCAGGGAGGCAAAGAGAAGGAAGGGCAGGGCCGCCGCCGATATCCGCCGCCAAAAAGTGGGCGCGGTAAGGGATAGACGGAATACCCCCACTACGCCGCCGGCGGCATCGAATACCGGCAGCGCTGAGTATATCTGCCGCATGCCGGTACTCAGGGAATCCCGCCGGGCGCCGCCTTCACGGCCCTCAAGGGCGGCCTGTACTTCTTCCCGGTCCAAGTGGTTGACCAGCGTCCCTTCAACATAGGAATCCCAAAGCACGTCGCCGGTCCGGTCTATCAGGGTCAGACGGTACGCCTCTTCCATGGCGCCGTTACGGGTAAAAACATTACGGCTTATCAACGCGGCGCCGGGGACTGCCGGGTCAGCCTCAAAATAATCCGTTATGCGCTTTTCGCCGATGATCGAGAACAGAGTCCTGGCGGTACTACGCAGTTCCTGGGCCTTGATTTCGTAATACAGGGAATTCATGAAGACCAGTACCGACAGCACCAATACGGCGGAGAGTCCCAGAGCCGTGAAGCTCAGGGTTATGAGGTTTTTGCGGAATATGGTCATTCGCTTACCCTAAGACGGTAGCCCACGCCCCGTATGGTTTCGATTATATCGCCGGCTTCGCCCAGCTTTTTCCGCAGGCCCAGAATCTGTACATCAACCGACCGGTCGGTAACCGGATAATCATTCCCCCTGACGGCGGCGATGATCTGGTTACGCGAAAATACAATGTCCGGATGGGAAAGAAAATGCCGCAGCAGGGAAAATTCCGTGGGAAAGAGATCCAGGCGTTTGCCGCCGCAAAAGGCTTCGTGGCGGGCCGCATCGAGTTTCAGCGGCCCCTGCTGCCAGACCGTCGCTGTCTCCCTTCCGCCGGCTTCTTCCTGCCGCCGCAGTCCCGCCCGGATTCGGGCAATGAGCACCCTGGGGCTGTAGGGCTTTACCACATAATCATCGGCCCCCAGTTCCAGGCCGGTTATAATGTCCGCATCTTCCCCTTTGGCAGTGGTCATAATCACCGGAACATTCCGGCACTGTTCGATTTCTTTTATTTTTTTCAAAACCTTAAGTCCGTCCATGCCGGGAAGCATGATGTCCAGCAGTACACAGTTCACCGGCCCCTTTTTCAGGAAGACCAGTCCCTCTTCTCCGGTTTTTGCCTGTAACAGTTTCCAGCCCTCGCCGGACATGGCAAAAGAGAGTAGTTCCTGAATGTCGGGATCATCTTCAATAATGAGTATTATTGCTTTTGCCATTGTTCGTTTAACTCTTCGTGCCTGCCTTCGGTCATATAGATAACGGCCTCGCAGATATTGGTAATATGATCCCCTATCCGTTCCAGACAGTTTGAGGTATTGAGGAGACGGACCGCTTTTTTAATCAGTCCGGGATGTTCTTTCATCAAACCCAGCGCCTCCTCGGTAAGAGCTTTGTGCTCCGCATCAATTTTATCGTCCAGCGCCGCGGCTTTCCGCGCCCCTTCCGGGTCCTGGGCCAGATACGCGGAAATGGAAGCGCGGATCATCTCCTGGCCGGTTTCGGCCATCCGCTCCAGATGTTCCATCGGACGGAAGCTCGCCTCTCCGGACAGCTTGATCGCCGCCTTTGCCAAATGCACCGTATGATCGCCTATGCGCTCTATATTACCGGTCAGTTTGAAAATAGTCACCAGCTCTCTTAAATCACGGGCCACCGGCTGTTGAGTGGCGATTACAATGGCGGCCTCGTCCTCAATTTTGATCTGCATGGCGTTTACCACCGCGTCATCGGCCTTCACTTCCCTTGCCATCTCCATGTCGTTATTACGCAGGGCGGAAAGGGCTTTCCCCAGGTCTTCCTCGACGCGGGTCGCCATTGCCAGTATATCGTGCCGCAGCCGGTTCAATTCTTCCAGAAACATTATTCGTGTATTCATCTTATCCAAATCTCCCCGAAATATAGTCCTCAGTTCGCTTGTCTTTTGGTTTGGTAAAAAGCTCCCTGGTGTCGCTGTATTCTATAAGCTCCCCAAGCAGAAAAAACGCGGTTTTATTGCTTACCCTGGATGCCTGGTGCATGGCGTGTGTTACGATGATGATACTATAATCGTTTTTTAATTCCCCGATAAGTTCCTCAATACGGCCGGTGGCGATGGGGTCCAGGGCGCTGGTCGGTTCGTCCATAAGGATAATCTCAGGTTCCATAGCAATGCTCCTGGCAATGCAGAGCCGCTGCTGCTGGCCCCCCGAAAGGGCCTGGGCCGGTTTTTTCAGCCTGTCCTTAACCTCGTCCCAAAGCGCCGCCTTTTGCAGTGAAGTTTCGACTAACTCAGCGAGCTTGCGCTTGTCCCTGATTCCCTGCATTCGTTTTCCGTAGGCCACATTGTCAAATACGCTCATATTGAAGGGATTGGGTTTTTGGAACACCATGCCCACACGGCTGCGCAATTCGGTAACGTCGATAGAACTGTAGATGTTTTCGCCGTCCAACAGTACTTCTCCAGTTATGCGACATGACGTAACAAGATCGTTCATACGATTCAGGGTGCGGATAAAAGTGGATTTGCCGCAGCCGGAGGGACCGATAAGGGCTGCCACGTCCTGCTTTGCCAGCGAAAAATCAATACTTTTTAGCGCTTGAAAATTTCCATAGTAAAGATCGAGATTGCGGACATCCAGTTTGTCAGCGTCTGTATTGTATCCATCAAGCATTAAATTTCCCCAGGTTTTTCCTAAATCCGCCGATGATCATTTTTGTGGCGGTATTGATGATTGCCACCAGGATCACCAGTACCGAGGCGGTGGCAAAGGCTAAGCCGAAATCTTCGGGCCGGACCGCCTCGTTGGTGAGGTAGTAGAGGTGAATGGTCAGGGTCCTGCCCGACTCAAAAATGGTCCTGGGCATGTTGCGGGTAAGGCCCACGGTGAGGAGTACCGGCGCGGATTCCCCCACCACCCGGCCTATGGCAAGTATCGCCGAAGTTACGATGCCCGGCAGCGCCGAAGGCAGCACTACGTGCATTATGGTCTGAAATTTGGTCGCGCCCAGGGCGAGGGAGCCTTCCCTTAAGGTATCGGGAATGGCTTTGAGGGACTCCTCGGTGGTACGGATAATTACCGGGAGGATCATGACGCTCAGGGTGAAAGCCCCGGCGATGATCGACTGCCCGAATCCCAGCAGGCGGCAAAAAACAAGCAGCCCGAAAAGGCCGTAGATGATTGAGGGGATTCCCGCCAGGGTTTCAACGGCGAGGCGGAGGATTCGGATTAAGCCCGAATTGCCGGAGTATTCGTTGAGGAAAATGGCGCCGGAGATTCCCACAGGCAGGGCAATGGCGATAGACACCAGCACCACATAGAGCGTAGTAACTATCATGGAAAGTATGCCTTTTTCGGCATCGACAATAAATGAAAAGTTGAGAAAGCCCGATTGGGATTTAAAGATATAAACCAATATATAAATAAGAACGGCAATAACACAGGCCATGACCAAAGCCATGATTGCGTATAACAGCCCGTCAAGAATTTTTCGTTTTTTTAACGTTGCGCCGCTTTTCATGATTCCTCCTCCGCGCGGCGGCGGAACCGGAGAATCAGGCTGTTGAGGATCAGAATAATCGAAAAAAGCACTACACCGATTGAAAAAAGCATTTCGCTGTGCCTGCCTGAGGCGTAGCCCATTTCCATGGCGATAGTGGACGTGAGGGTTCTTACACTTTGCAGAGGGCCGCGCACCAACTGGGGCGAATTCCCCGCCACAAGGATCACCGCCATGGTTTCGCCTACCGCGCGGGAAATGCCCAGAATAATCCCCGCTATTACCCCCGAACCGGCGTGCGGCAGTACTGCCCGCCAGACCGTCTGCATTTTGCTTGCCCCCAGTGAAAGACTCGCCTCCCGTACCGAAAGGGGGACAGCCCGCAGGGAAGTTTCGGCGATAGTGATCACTGTGGGCAGGATCATCAACGCCAGCACGACAACTGCCGAGAGCAGGGTGTTACCTGATGATATATGAAAAACGTTCTTTACCGCGGGGACTATCACCATAAGCCCGAAGAATCCGTAGACAACCGAGGGGATTCCCGCCAGGAGTTCTATTCCGCTCCGTGCCAGCGAGGCCGGCATCGGCGGAAGAAATTCCGCCATGAAAAGGGCGCAGAGCAGGGCAATGGGAACTCCCAGCAAAACGGCGCCAAAACTCGCCAGCAGGGTTCCCGCGATCATGGGGAAAATGCCGAAGATCTTGAGCCGACTGGGCCGCCATTCAAGGCCGGTCAAAAATTTCCAAAAATCGTAAGGCGGTTCCGGGAGTATTATGTGGATCTTCCTGTCCAACACCGCGGCAGCGCCGGGCCAGCTTATGGTATACACGTAACTTTCAGGATAAGTCACCTGTCCCCGCTCATTACGTACAAACACCAGTTTTTTTTCAGGGTCTTTTTCAACCGTATCAATGGCTATGTCCAAAATTTCCTCACCATCGCCGGATGGAAAACGAATAAAAACAGACGAAGTGTCTTTTGGCAGCTCAATAAAAGTAGAATGATTTTTATATACAGTCCCGTTAACCGTAAACTTGTCGAGCCGCTGAGCCGTCAGCCGTATGCCTTTGGCGGTGGGAATAAAGAACGGCATAGTCCCCTGGACAAACACAAACAGCAGTATGGCCCCCAATGCCAGCACGGAAAAGAGGGCCACAATACTGAAAAGATACTTAAAAAACCGGTCTACACGTTTACGGTTCATCACCGTTTACTTCACCGGTATCCAGCTTGTCTTTACAATCGCCTGTCCCGCCGGACTCAATATCCAGTCGAGGAAAGCCCTGCTTTCGGGATGTACATTCCTCCCCGACAACACGATGAAAGGCCGGGCTATACTGTAGGAACCGTTCACCACATTGGCGGTGTTAGCCGGAACTCCTCCCACGGCGATGGATTTTACCGTGTTGTCCACGGAACCCAGGGATATGTAACCAATGGCATCCTGGTTCTGGGCAATACCCGCCTTGATGGCGCCGGTGCTGGTGGATTCATTGGCCCCCTGAAGCAGTTTGCCCTGGAAGCCGACCAACTCCTCAAAAGCGCCCCTGGTACCCGAACCTTCCTCCCGGCTTACCACCGCAATTTTTCCCCTCTTGGCGCCGCCTGAAACCTGGCTCCAGTCTGTGATTGCCCCGGTGTAGATGTCCCTGATCTGTTCGATGCTGAGATTTTCCACCGGATTGGCGTTATGCACAATTACCGCAATTCCGTCAATGGCGATGGTCTCCTCTGTAAGTCCTTTGCCCTGTTCCGCCGGAGTCAACTCCCTGCTGGACATGCCGATCTGGTAGAGCTCACCGGCGTTCTTGATCCCGTCACCGGAACCGGTACCGTTGATGTTGATCTTGATGTTGGGCCTGAGTTTTTGGTAATCGGCGGCGAACAGCTCCATCAAAGGCGTTACCGAGGTGGAACCGCCCACCTCAATGGTGTAGGGCGCCTCTCCCTGATTTTGGTTGTTTGAATCCTTCGCGCCTCCGGCAAAAACCGAACAGAGGGCGGCGGACATCAAAACGGCGGCTAATCGAATTTTCATAATACATTCACTCCTTGTGCCGGACGCTAAACAAGCGCCCTGTTTAATTGGTCTTCGCGCGTGAAGACACATCAAACCTACCCCCTCTTTGTTAGGGGCGTGTGAACGTATTATTAGAATTTGGTTAAATGCGGGAATCTGCCGGTAGGCTACCGCTGTATCCTCGCCGATCCGCCTTTGGCGAACGCCTCAACCTGTTCCAGGCTGAACATGGAGATATCCCCCGGCACGGTGGTGACAAGCGCGCCGTGCGCCCAGCCCAACTGCAGGGCTTCCTGCGGGCTTTTGCCCGCAAGCAGGCCGTAAAACAGCCCCGCCGCGAAGCCGTCGCCGCCGCCCACGCGGTCATACACGTCCAGTTCGGCCGTGGGGGCCTGGTAGGTTTTGCCGTCCAGCCAAAGGACGGCACTCCAGGAATGGCGGTTAGTGGAATGGACCTCGCGCAGGGTGGTGGCCACGGCCTTGATGTTGGGGAAATCCCTTGTCACATTCTCAATCATGCCGAAAAAGGCGCCCGGATCGAGCTTGCCTTTGGCTTCCACATCCTGACCTTTGAGGCCCAGCCCTTTTTGCAAATCCTCCTCGTTGCCGACCAGCACATCCACATAGCTTGCGATTTTGCGGAGCGTTTTGGCGGCCCCTTCGCTAGCTTGGGCGGCGCTCAGGCCCTGCTCCGCAGCGGCGACCGCCCAGAGCTTTGCCCGGTAGTTGAGGTCAAAGGACACCACCGCGCCGGCCTTTTTCGCGGCCTGCATCGCCTCGATTACCAGTTCCGAAGTGGTGGGGGAAAGGGCGCTGAAAATGCCGCCGGAATGGAACCACCGTACCCCCTTCCCGAAAATGGCGTCCCAGTCAAAGCTCCCCGGTTTAAGCCGCTGCGCCGCCTCGTTGGAACGGTTGTAGAACACCACCGGGGCGCGCACCCCCTGGCCCCGGTCGCTCCACACAATGGCCATATTGGGGCCGCGGACGCCGTCATGCTCAAAGCGCTGGTAGTAGGGCGTCACCCCGGCCTTTTGCACCGCGTATTCAATCCGCCGGCCGATGGGATAATTCACCATGGCGCTGGCGATGGCGGTACGCATGAGGAAACAGGTGGACAGGTTGGTGGATACGTTGTATTCACCGCCGGATACATGGAGGAGGTACTCATTCGCCTCCGAAAAGGGAACAATCCCCGGATCAAGGCGGGTTACCAAAGCCCCCAGTGCCAACAAATCGTGAGCCGCGCCGGCGGCGGCCGGAATAGATAAAGGTGCCATACAAATACCTCATTATTGAAGATACGGGTGTTTTCAAAACCACTTTTGAAATCCCCTGAAAGCAGTATAGCAACCGGCAGGTTTTTGATAAAGGGGGCGAATTGCGCCACGTTAAATCTAACCATAGGTCGCACTTGTATTCCCGAATAATCCGTTGTATCATTCGGAAGGGGGATTATGCTGGATTTTGAGACGGAGCTCGAAAGGCTGCTTGCGCGTGAAAGCGCGCCCCTGCCCCACAGTGAATTGGCGGAACTTGCGGCGGCGGGACAGAATATGCTGACTGAGTTGCATAAAAAAAACACGGAATTGTCCCTGCAGGTCGAGGAAATATACGATCTCGTTAAAGAGGCGGACAGCGGAATCCTGCGGGAAGCACTCGACGATGAAAAAAGGAGGACGGGCCGCCTGGCCGCCGCCGTGGTTGCTCTGTGCGATCTTCTGGAACATTTTTGCGCCTACACGCGGCAAAGCGGCAGCGAAGACCTGGAACTTCAGGCGTGTCTGCTGTGGAAAAATGCAGCCGCCGTACTGGAAGGCTGCGGCATTACCCGCCTGGGGGAAGAAGGCCAGTACCTCGACCCGGAAATTCATACAGTGGAGTCCGCCGTCGCTTCCTCCCTTCCCCGCGAGTATGTGGTGCGGGTGCTACAGAGCGGCTACCGGTACCTGGGGAATGTGCTGCGCCGGGCCGCGGTTGTGGTCAGTACCGGGGCGGAATATCCTGAAAGGAAAGAAAATGAGTAGAATTATAGGCATTGATCTGGGCACGTCCACTTCGGAAGCGGCCTGTATAGTGAACGGCGCGCCGAAGCTGATACCCAACACGCTGGGAAAATGTATCACGCCGTCGGTGGTACACATAGCCGAAGACGGCGGGATTCTCGTGGGCGAGAGCGCCGCCGAATACCTGTTCACCCGTCCGGATTGTACGTTTATGGAGGTCAAGCGCCTGACCGGAAGCGGCGAAATCCTCCGCGCCCACGGGAAGGAATATTCCCCGGAAGAAATACAAAGCATGCTGCTCAGGTATCTGGCCGGCTGCGCGGAAACCTGGTTGGGCGAAAAGATCAGCAGGGCCGTTATCACGGTACCTGCGTATTTTACCGACGCGCAGCGCCGGGCCACGGCAAAAGCCGGGGAGCTTGCCGCTCTGAATGTGGAACGTATTCTCAATGAACCCACGGCGGCGGCGCTGGATTACGGGCTCGCAAATCTCAAGGAATGTCGGAACGTGCTGGTCTACGATTTGGGGGGCGGCACTCTGGATGTGACAGTTCTTGAACTGTTTGAGGGCGTGATTGACGTAAAGGCCAGCCGGGGCAACAATCATCTGGGCGGCAAGGATTTCGACGAAATTATCATGGCGGCGCTGGCGGACAGCGGGGGAGATGAACGCGCCCGCATGCGCCTGAAAAAAGCGGCGGAGGACTGTAAAATCGCCCTCAGTACGGGGGAAGCGTATCAGGTATCTTTGCCTTTTCTGTTAACCGCGAAAGACGGGAAGCCGATCTCGGTTGAAAAAACCGTAAGCCGCGCCGAATTCGAGGTATGGATACGGGAAAAAGTTGAATCCACGCGGGAGCCGATGCTGACGGCCCTTTCCGACGCGGGACTTTCCCCGGCGGATATGGACGTCATCCTGCTGGTGGGTGGTTCCACCCGGATTCCCTGCGTGCGAAGGCTTGTAGAGGAAAGCATGTCCGCGGCGTCCCAGTCGCTGGTAGACCCGGATTTGACCGTCGCCCGGGGCGCGGCAATTCAGGCGGGCCTGCTTGAAGGCAGCATTGCGGATGGAGACCTGGTGCTGACGGATGTCTGTCCCTACACTTTGGGAATCGCCTCCATGCACGAGGGCCTTTATGACGACCGGCTGTTATTCGACCCCATCATCCTCCGGAATACCACTATTCCCGCTGAAAAATCAAAACTCTATCATCCCTTCACGGATTTCCAGACAAGCGTGACAATTGAGGCCTATCAGGGAGATTCCTCCGACATTGAAGACAACGAAAAACTCGGCGAGGTACATCTCACCGGTATTCCTCCCGCCAGGCGGGGCAAAGAGCCGATAGAGGTGGTCTTTGCCTATGACATAAACGGCATTTTGCAGGTAAAGGCCAGCGTCGTTTCCACAGGCAAAAACATTTCCGCCGACATCAATACCACCGGCGTAAAACCCAGGCCGGCTCTCGATCTGACAAAATGGGAGTCGGCGAACGGGGCAAGGCAGTACCGTCCGGCGATCCGCAAAGCGGAAAAAAAGATCGCCGAAGGGTATGACGAAAACGGCGACCTACAAATTGTAGTCAGGAGAATTAAGGAGGCCCTGTTATTGGAGAAGGGACAGCAGGCCGCAAGCCTCCGCAATGATCTGCTTGAATTGCTGGAATTGATGAAATGAACGCCTGCCTTGCCGCTCGTTACTACCGGCTGGCGCTCCGCTCGGCACGGGAACGGGATATAAGCGGCGCGGCGCGCTACGCGCAATACGCCTGCGTCCTCGACGGGCAGCACGGGGACGCGGCCTTTCTGCTGGAACTGTGCCTGCGCGGGCTGGGCCGGCCGCTTTCCCCCGCGCCGGAAAGCGGCGGCGGAGATGACGGCCTGGATCAGGTACGCGCCCTTGCCCGCCGGAAAAAGTGGCGCGAGGCCGCCCGCGCCGCCTGTGCCGTTCCGGGGAAAAGCGTGCGGGTTTTGAACATACGGGGCTGCCTTTTTGCCCTCGCAAAGCGTCCCCGCGAGGCAGCGGAGAGTTTCGCCCGGGCGCTGGCAAAGGACCGGGGCAGCCGTCTTGCGGCGGAGGGTTTTGCGGAAACATTCCGGCCGCGTAAAAAATTTTGGGAAATATGGTAACAAATCATTACGACCTGCTGGGAATCGAACAGACAGCCGGCCCGCAGGAAATAAAGCGCGCCTATTTCACGCTGGTGCGGCAATACCCGCCAGAGCGCTTTCCCGAAGAGTTTAAGCGGCTGCGCACCGCATACGAAACGCTTTCCGACGAGCAAAGGCGCGCCGCATACGATAAAAACGGCCTCCTGCCGGAGGATATTGCCCTGCTGGTGCAGGAGGCCCGCAACGCCTGTCTTCACGGCAAATATTCCCAGGCGTTGAAACTGTACCGCGCCATTCTTAACCGCCATCCCGCCCTGGCCATGATCATGAAAGAATATGCCATGACGCTGGAAAAGACAGGCAAAAAGAAAGAAGCCATGAAAACCAGGGAGGCCCTCTGCGAACTGGCCCCGGACAATGCCGAATACACGTATGATCTTGCCTGGGCCTATGAAAAACGCGGCTGGGACCGGAAGGCGCTTGCCCGGTATAAGCGGACGCTGGAAATTGACGGCGGCAGCGCCGCCTCCTGGTCCGCGATTATTGACTATCACATAAAAGCCAGGAAATGGGAGGAGGCAAGGAAGGTTTGCGCCGAGGCGATAGAAGTGGTGAAGGAGAAAGACAGCGGGACGCTCTACCTGTATAGCCAGGCCTTTTCCCTTGAGCCGACCACAGCCTCCGCCGAAGATCATCTTAAAAACATAGTCCGTCTGATGCGTAGCGGCCGCCAGGAAATACTGAACGAAGGTGAAATGGCCGTTTCACACCTGCTGAATTTCTGTTTGACCGCAATGCCGGATGAAATGCGTTTTTTTCCCTATATAGAGCAAATGATGGAACTGCTGCCTCATGCGCGGAAAGGACTGGATGAACCATTCAGGGAGGCGAAGAGCAGGTATGACATTGAAAACCTTGACAAAGACGGCTTTTCCGACATTTTTCATGATCTGCTATGGATACAGCTAGGGGGGTATGACATTGACGAAGACGCCAAAGATGATGATCATGAATCGGCGAAGAATAATAAAATCGCCATGGAATGTATTATTCTGGATGAGCGAAAGACCTACTTTCCCCAGCTTTTACGCCTGAAAAAAGAGTATCCTCACCTGTATGAGCTGCACCGCACTTTTTTTGACGAGGCGCTCAGCGCCTCCAATCCTGAAAAAATGCTGCGGCAGCGGACAAAAATCCTTTCCAAACACAATCTTAGTTTCGCCGGCAGTCAGGATGTCGGGGGATACGGGGACGAAGAAGACTTTCCGGAGCCGGTACAAACAGTGCGCCGCGAACAGCCCAAAGTGGGGCGCAACGATCCCTGCCCCTGCGGCAGCGGGAAAAAGTATAAAAAATGCTGCGGGGCCTGATTAGGTTCATCTGATGGAAAACTTCAACAATCCAGCGGCGGGCCGTATAGGTACCATCATTCTTTTTCTCCGTATGTTCCTCTCCCCGACTTTTGATTCGAAAGTCTGGTTTAATACCCCGGAGCTCTGCTCCGGCTCAAATGACGCAGCGCTTACAAAAATTTGGTATTAAACCTAAGAACCCGCTTGCGCGGGGGAGGGTATAATAAACTTCCTATCGACCGAGCCTCCGATCGAACTAATGCAGCGCTTAAGATACCGCGGAGCTTGCCCCGCGGAGGCTCATTAAAATTGGTAAGGGGATGTCCAGGAAGCAACAAACTTCTTGGACATCCCCAGGCTCATTGGAAGGTTCTCCCCAATTGTTTGGGGAGAAGCTCTTAATCAATATCCCGCTTCACCGGATCTTTTTCCTGAGCGCCCTAATCTGCCGCCGCACTTCTTTGGGGGCCGGGCCGCCGGGGAGACCACGGGCCTTTATACAGGCCGCCGGGCTGAGGGCTTCGTAAATATCTTCCTCAAAAAGTTTGGAACGCGCTTTTAATTCGGCGAGGCTTCTGTCGGCGATCTGCCGTCTGCCCGCCTCAATGCAATCGCGCACAATGAGGGCGGCGGTCTCGTGGGCTTTGCGGAAGGGGAGACCCTTGCGGACAAGGTATTCCGCCGCGTCAGTGGCTTCAAGGAAACCGCCGGAGCAGGCGGCCTGCATCCGCTTTAAGTTGAATTGGGTATCCCGCATCATGCCGCGGAACACGCGCAGACAGGAACGCAGCGTGTCAAGACTGTCAAAGAGGCTTTCCTTGTCCTCTTGCAGGTCTTTGTCGTAAGCGTAGGGCAGGCCCTTGAGCAGGGTGAGCAGGGTGACGAGGTTTCCGGCGGCACGCCCCGCCTTGCCCCGGATAAGCTCGGCGAAGTCGGGGTTTTTTTTCTGGGGCATAATGGAAGAGCCGGTACTCCAGGCCTCGGCAAGTTCAATGAATTTGAATTCCTCGCTGGCCCAGAGAACCACGTCTTCGCAGAAACGGGAAAGATGCACCATGGCAATGGCGCAGCAGGAGGAAAGTTCCAGGGCAAAGTCCCGGTCCGCCACGGAGTCCATGGAGTTAAGGCTGGGCCGGGCAAAGCCCAGGGCTTCGGCGGCAGCTTTGCGGTCCAGGGGAAGCCCCGAACCGGCAAGCGCACCCGCGCCCAGCGGACATTCGTCCAGACGGGAGAGGGCGCCGGCAAAGCGGGAAAGGTCCCTCTCAAGGGCGGCGCACCAGGCCGTCAGGTGATAGCCCAGAGTTACCGGCTGCGCCCGCTGCAGGTGGGTATAACCGGGCATGACGGCGGCGGTGTGTTTTTCCGCCTGGTCCAGTAAAACCCCGATAGTTTCAGCTAACTCGGCGCGAAGCTCCGGCACGATCCGTTTAAGGTAGAGCTTGAAATCCACCGCCACCTGATCGTTGCGGCTGCGGCCCGCGTGCAGCATCCGGCCGGCGTCGCCCAGACGCTCGGTGAGAATCCCCTCAATAAAAGAGTGAATGTCCTCGGCGGCCGGGTCTATGGCGAGTTTGCCCGCTTTGAGTTCCGCGGCGATACGGTCAAGCTCCCTGCCGATTTTCGCGGCGGCGTCTTTGGGAATTATCCCCTGCCTGCCCAGCGTGGCGGCGTGGGCCTTGCTTCCGGCGATGTCGTCAAAAGCAAGGCGGGCATCCACCCCGATGGAAGCCTGAAACGCGAAAGCCTCCGCATCAGGTTTTTCCGCGAGCCTTCCTGCCCAAAGGACTTCGGTCTCTTTCTTCAGATCACCACGCATCATTTCTTTTTGGTCTTGGCGGCGCTCTTGCCTGTTTCCGCGGCGGCTTTTTCGCCGCCTTTTTTGTCCTGCTCCATAAGGGAGCGGACCAGCACCGGCAAGCCGTAGAGTTTAATGAAGCCCTTGGCATCGGCGTGGTTGTACAGATCACCGGTGGTAAAGCTGGCGATGCTGGCGTTGTACAGCGAATTGGGGGAACTGACCCCGGCGGCGCTTATCGATCCCTTGTAGAGTTTGAGCCGCACTTTTCCGCTCACTGTTTTTTGGGTGGAGTCCACAAAGGCGGAGATCGCTTCGCGTAACGGAGTGAACCAGAGGCCCCCATAAATAAGCTCGCCCATTTTGAGCGCCGCCTGCTGCTTGAAGGCGTAAGTCTGCCGGTCAAGACAGATGTGCTCCAGTTCCCGGTGGGCGTAGTAGAGAATGCTGCCGCCGGGAGTCTCGTACACGCCCCGGCTCTTCATTCCCACCACCCGGTTTTCAACCAGGTCCGCGATACCCACGCCGTTGGCGCCGCCAATTTTATTGAGCAGCTTGACAAGCGCCACCCCGTCCATTTTTTTGCCGTTCACCGCGAACGGGATACCCTGCTCAAATTCGATCTCAACATATTCGGGTTTGTTAGGCGCTTTTTCCGGCGTAACAGTCATGCTGAGCATTTTTCTGAACATCGGTTCCGCCGAAGGGTCTTCAAGCTCAAGGCCCTCGTGGGAAATATGCCAGAGGTTATCGTCCATGCTGTAGGAATTTTTCTTCTTCACCGGTACGGGCAGTTTCTTTCTTGCCAGATACCGCATCTCATCTTCCCGGCTTTTGAGCTGCCAGGTGCGCCAGGGCGCGATAATCTCAATATCCGGGGCCAGGGCCATAATGCCCAAATCAAAACGGACCTGATCGTTTCCCTTGCCGGTAGCGCCGTGGGCAATGGCTCCGGCTTTTTCCTTGCGGGCGTAATCCACGAGGACTTTGGCGATGAGCGGCCGCGCGGTGGAGGTTCCCAGCAGGTACTTGTCCTCGTACACGGCGTCGGCCTTGAGCGCGGGCCAGATATATTCCTCGACATACTCTTTTTTTACATCCGCCACATGACAAACCGCGGTGCCGGTCTGCATGGCCCGTTTTTTAACGGCCGTCCAGTCCGTTTCCTGGCCCACATCAACGCACACGGCAATAATGTCGCAGTCATGATTCTCCTTGAGCCAGGGAATGATCACCGTGGTATCCAACCCCCCGGAATAGGCGAGGACGATTTTCTTCTTCATTGTATTCTCCTTAAAAATAATGAATAACGGTAGATTGTTTTCAACGTATCACGCTATTATTCCTCAAAGAAGGCGCTTGAACAAGGGCGTTTTACTATAAACGCCCTAAAAAAATTCGGACTCTACAAAGGCGCACAAAAAGTGATAGATCGCAAGGTGGTACTGCTGTACGAGATAGGTTTCCGCGGCGGGAACCCTGAGGCAAATATCGCAATAGGCTTTCAGGTTTCCTCCGGCGCTTCCGGTAAGGCCCAGTACTTTCATCTTTTTGAATCGGGCGGCCATGGCGGCGGCGATAACATTCTTTGCGTTTCCCGATGTGCTGATTCCGATAAGGACACCGTGTTCTTTGCCGTACCCCATGACGCCCTGGGCATAGATACTGTCGGCGGAAAGATCGTTGGCAACGGCGCTTACAAGGGAGTTGTGGGCGCCAAGGGCGATGGCCGGAAGGGCGCCCTGCAGATTCTCCGCCAGGAGGCGGCCTTCGGCGGCATAGTGTTTCTCGAACCAGTCACTATCCGCTTGGGGAAGAGGCCGTTTCAATATAAAACCCTTCATCAGTTCTCCGACAATATGTTCTGAGTCGGAATTGCTGCCGCCGTTTCCGCAGATGAGTACAATGCCGCTTTTCTGGTAGCACTCGATTAACATATCCGCGGCCGTAAGAATTTCCCGTTTTATGGGACGCAAATCATTCTGTTCACGAAGGAATTTTTCAACCAGTTGAACCGTTCTCTCTTTCATTGCAGACTCCTTCCGTATTCCGCCACGGCTATTGCCGCGTAATTGCCGATTTCTTCTCCCAGAGCGCTTGGAACAATCCTGCACATATCCCGCGCCTGGGGCAGAGCCTCCTCTTTGATTATTGCCGAGGCCTGGGGCCACAGTTCGTTACATCTCCGCCTGAATATGCTCCCTATGATGATCATTTCAGGGTTGAGGATGTCAATGAGGATGGAGAGGCCCAGCCCCAATTTTTTGCCCGCCTCGCCGTAGATTTTTTTGGCCAGCGGATCACCTTGCTCCGCCGCAACGCCTACGGTCCGGGCGCTGAGGGAATCCAGTTCTCCGTAGGACGGGCAAAACGCGGGATGACGGCCTTTCTGCAATTCGGCCTCAACTTCGAAACGGGCAAGCCGGGCAATGCCGCCGCCGGAGCAGAAGCCTTCCATGGAACCGGGCTTCCCGTAGCCGGGCGGACCGTAGTCCGCAAGCCTGATATGGCCGATTTCGCCCGCGCTGCCCGACGCCCCGCTATAAAGCCTGCCGTTTAAAATAAGTCCCGCGCCGCATCCGGTACCAAAGGTAATGAAGATAAGATTATCGCAGCCTTTGCCCGCTCCGTATTTCCATTCGGCCAAAGCTCCGGCGTCGGCGTCATTCTGTAAATAGGCGGGAACGGCGGCGCGGCTTTCAAAAAATTCCGTTACGTGAATTTCATCCCATCCGGGCAGATTTGGCGGCGAAAGGATGATCCCCCGTTTTTGATCGAGCGGGCTTCCGCAGCTAATGCCAATGGCGGCGGGTTTTTCTTTCCGTATAGCCGGGGCCTTTTCTAAATCCTCCAAAAGGAGTTCCAGCATATCCGCGGGCGTACAGGAGGAACTGGCATGGGCCTCGCCCCGATGGACGAATTCCAAAGAATCCCCTGAACTTTCACAGAGGGAAAGGCGGCACTTGGTGCCGCCAATATCAATTCCGGCCAATAACATAGTGACAGATTATAAACCTCCGGGAAAAAAAAGAAAATAACGGATCTCGTCCCGGCAGGAATTCCGTTTTCAACCACGGATGAAACATGAATTGCCTCTACCGGTCCAGCAGTTCCTTCAAAATGTCCAGGCCCTGCCCGATCTCGTTGTCGCTGATGGTGTAGGGCGGCAGGAGGCGCAGGGTCTTTGGCCCGGCGGAAAGCATGAGCAGGCCGCAGCGGTTTTTCGCCGAGTCCGCTCTGGCGGCGGCGGCTTCCAGCAGGGGCCAGGCTTCGCGGTCTATGTCCACGCCGGTCATAAGGCCGCGGCCCCGTACTGCTGTTACCGCAGGATGGTTCCACGCGCTGATGATCCCGCTGATCAGTTCCCCCTTGCGCCTGATTTCGGCGAGGAAGTCGGGATCGGTCACGGTTTTCAGCACCACGATGCCCGCGGCCGCGGCCACGGGGTTGCCGCCGAAAGTGCTGCCGTGGTCGCCTGTTTCAAACACGGCGGCGGCCTTTTCACCGGCCAGCACCGCGCCCGCCGGAATGCCTCCGGCAAGGCCCTTCGCCAGCGTAACCACGTCGGCCCTGACCGGCGCGCCGCTGCTGTCCCGGTACTGCTCAAAGGCGAGGAAAGTGCCGGTCCGGCCCAGGCCGCACTGGATTTCGTCGAACATGAGCAGGATGTCCCGCTCGGCGCAAAAGCGCGCCGCCGCGGCGATAAACTCCACGCTCTGCGGGATGATGCCGCTTTCACCCTGTATTACCTCGATTAAAAGGCCGGCCACAGTTTTTTGGTCCAGAGCCTTGTCCAGCGCCGCGATGTCGCCGCCCGGAATGTGCGTAAAGCCTTCGGTAAAGGGACCGAAGTTTTCGTGAAACTTGTCCTGGCCTGTGGCGGCCAGGGTGGTGATGGTCCTGCCGTGGAAACTGCCCCGCAGGGTGACAATGGTATGCCTGCCCGGGCCGTATTTTTTCAGCGAATACTTGCGGGCGATTTTGCAGGCGCCCTCATTGGCTTCCGCGCCGGAGTTGCCCAGAAACACGTTCCGCATACCGGCACAGGATGCCACGAGTTTCTCCGCGAAAGCCTCGGCAACGTCGCTCTGAAAATAGTTGCACACGTGGCTGTATTTCTCCGCCTGAGCCGCAATGGCCCGCACCAGCGGCGGGTAGGCGTGGCCCAGGCAGTTCACGGCGATGCCGGAACTCAAGTCAAGGTATTTTTTCCCGTTAATATCAAAAAGCCAGGAACCTTCCCCCCTCGCAAAAGTCACCGGCAGCCGGTGGTACGTATTCATAAAAGCGCCGTTCATAATCACTCCTTCCCTGCAAGGTGATACACTATAGCAGAAACCGGGAGAAAAGCACAATGAGCGGGAGGGCGCAATCAGGGATTCCGAATTCAACCACGGGCAGACACGGACAAAGGCCAAAAGTCCGTGTGGCCTGTGGGTATACATTCTTCAATTTTGGTGATTTCCCTGCAACTTGGAAGTAAATGCTTTTGCCCTGCTGCTTCAGGTAACAGGAGTTTTACATTTAGGCGATGTTCCGATACTGAAGTATGGGAGTAGGATTACTCAAGGCTCATTTGGAAGCATTTGACGCCATCGGAAACGGTATAGCCGACAAGCGGCGGGACG
>JAITIC010000030.1 GCA_031279635.1 Treponema sp.
GTTTCCCGAAAGTTGTCCTGAATGTTTTTGACCTCGGTTTCCGACTGCACCAGTTCCAGGTGGATCTTCTCCAGCTTTTCCTGTACCCTGGTCAAATCGGTCATCCGCTTTTTAATCGATTCCTGTTTCCCCGCCACGTCGCCGTTCTTTTTGGCGATGTCTTTCTCCAGCTTTTCAAGGTCCGCGGAAAGCTTAAGCCCCTTCTGTTCGATGCCGGCGATTTCCTCTTTCGTGGAGGCAATCCGTTCATCAATTTCGTCACAGCGTTTCCGTGAAAGAAAGAGTTCATCCCGCACGGACTTGAGCTGGGCCTCCTGCCCCGCAAGTTCCCGGCGTATCAGCTTTGCCTGCTCGCCCGCCGCCTTCGCGCCGGTGATCATCCGCTCCCGGCTTAGGCGCAGTTCCTCCAGGGTCTTCCGGTATTCGTTGATCTTGACGTTCAGTTCCTGGTTGTCCTGCCTGAGCTTTACGATCCGCCCCTGCCGCTCGATAACCCCTTCCTTGCAGGCGCGAATCTCCGCGTCCAGCAAACGCTTCTTGGTGATGATGCCTTCCGGGGCGAGGAAGTCGTCCAGAAAAGAGGGCGTGCTTTTCCGGTAATCCTCAAACAGGGCGCGGGCCTTTTCCGCGTGTTCGGCAGCCTCGGCAAGCGCCCCCGCAAGCCCCTCCGCGATACGGCGCAGTTCTTCCGCCGGGGGCGCCGTCCCGCCGTCCGCGGCACGGTCGGCGGCCTGGGCCAGGTCACGGAGCAGGGTTTCCCGGCCGGCCAGGTGGGTCTTGAGCAGGCCCAGGGCGTTTTCCATGGCGGCTTCGGTGTTCCGCCGTTCCGCCGCGGAATAGCCCGCCTCTTTCAGGCCCGCGTCCAGGGCGGCCACAATGTCGTCGGTAATAGCCTCCAGTTCCCGCTCGTGAACGGCCCGCCCCTGTTCCAGGCCGCGTATCTCGTTTTCCAGCCGGTGTATGTTTTGGTCGTTCTCCCCGATTTGGGAGGCCGCCAGACGGATATTATCCTCAAAAGAACGGATATTATCCTCAATGTCGGCGGCCTTTTTCCGCAAATCGCGGACCACCCCGTCCTGTTCCTCGGCATCGTCGTTGAGTTCTTCGATCTTGACCCGGATTACCCGCTCCCGGCCCTCTCCCTGGGCAATGGCCGCCTTCGTCTCTTCCCGCTGTTCGGTAAGGAGCTTCACTTCCTTTTCGTGGACATTCTTCTCCCCCGCAAGGGTGATCAGTTCCTGCTGGCCTTCGATAAACTGCTTCTCCAGCGAGTTAACCACATCCATGTTTTCCGCCAGGGCCCGGTTAACGGCATCCAGTTCCGCCTGAATTGCGTCCCGTTCCCCGGTCCTTTTGCGGAAATCTTCCTTCCGGCCGTCCCGGTCATAGCGGAACTGCTTGAGCCGCAAAAGCTGAATATCCAGCTCAAAGTTAAATATCTCTTCCCGCAGAGAGCGGTACCTGAGGGTTTTATCGGCCTGAACCTTGAGGGTATCGTAGGAACGCTTCACCTCGCCCAAAATACCCTCAACCTGGCGCATATTTTCCTCGGTTTTGAGGAGTTTCCGCTCGGCCTCCTGGCTTTTCACCTTGAACCGGGTGATACCCGCCGCTTCTTCAAAAAGATAACGGCGCTCATCGGGCTTCGAAGACAAAACCTGGTCGATCTTCCCCTGTTCCATCACCGAATAGGCGGTCTTCCCCACCCCCGTATCCCAGAAAAGCTCCCGTATGTCCTTCAGCTTGACCGGCGCGGAATTGATAAAGTATTCGCTTTCCCCTGAACGGTAGAGCCGCCGCTTAATCTGAATTTCCGGCACATCCATGGGAAGTATCCCCTGTTCATTCGCCAGGGTCAGCGTCACCTCAGCCACATTCAGGGGTTTGCGGTTTTCGGTGCCGTTAAAGATAACATCTTCCATTTTCTCGGCCCGCAGGGACCTTGATGCCTGCTCCCCCAGCACCCACTTGATGGCGTCCACCACATTCGACTTACCGCAGCCGTTGGGCCCCAAAAGGGCGGTGATCCCATCGGCAAATTCCATACGGGTACGGTCGGCAAAAGATTTGAAACCAAATATATCGAGATTTTTCAGAAACATTGTTGGGTTATATTACCGGAAAAACCGGCTATTGGATAGGGGAGAAGGAAGTTAGAAGCGCGAAACGCGAGGGAGGAGGTAGGAGTTGGGAAACCTTTGGTCTGGGAATGATAGTACCTAAGGGTTTGAATCCTGTCCATTTCTGGCGAGAAATTTTCGGAAAAGTTCATAACTCCTTATCCTGTAAGGAATTACGAGACGATTTTCGATCATCCGACTTTTCAATTTATGTATACTAACGAGCATAATTATTTACAGTAATTAAGCGGCAATGCTTTCCTTGTCCTTGGTGATATTTCTGACAGCAAAGGTGTTGCCGTTGACGGGGATAAGTGTATCAAATATCTGGACTGAGTCACCAATGAGCTTGTCGATGAGCTCTTTGCTTCCCTTGTCTGTGTCTTCAACAATAGAATCTATGGTTTCCTTGAAATCATCGAACTGGTCGTAGTATTTAGTGTCTGTCCACAAAGTCGGTTACTTTGCGGACAGACCTTGCATTTTCTCGCCTAAAGGCTGCGAAAATGCGATTTTTAAGGTAGTCGCGGACCTGCGGTCCGAGTCCATAATGTGTCTACATTATGGACAGACTCTATTTAGAACGTAACCTGCTTTTGACATGTTTCCAAAGGCGTTCTATCAGGTTCAGATTCGGGCTATAAGGCGGTATGTAATGAAGCTCGGTTCCCAGTTCTTGAGCCAGACTGGTAACAATCCCGCATTTCTGGTAACGAGCATTATCGAGTACGATATGCACAGCCTTTCCCGTGTATTCCACTGATGTCTTCCGAAGCATTTCGCA
>JAITIC010000069.1 GCA_031279635.1 Treponema sp.
GACACATTATGGACAGACTACCTTAAAACAGGCATTTTGCGCACCGTTTTGGTACAAAACGGGAGCAAATGCAAGGTCTGTCCGCAAAGTAACCGACTTTGTGGACAGACACTAATTAATCGAGAATTGAGCCTGTTGAGCCTGTCCCAAAACTAATTGACTGTGCGCTAAACGCGCACGGTTTTGAAAACAGCCTCAATTCTCGTTTTTTTTATTGAATTTTTTGTTTGTTTGCGGTATAATTTAGATTGAAATAGTATTAAGAAAACTTGACTAAAGGAGAAAACGCTTATGTCTGGAAAAAGAACTTTTGCTGCAGGCGCATTTCTGTTGGGGGTCTTGCTTGTTATATCCTGCGATGATTTTTACAGCGCCACTTGGGGAACGGCGCGGGAGTATGATGCGTCAAAAATCAGCGTGAACGCGGGCAATGTGGATGAATGGGTTGAAAAGGCCGCGGGCAATCCGGAACTGGCGGACGCCGTTACCGATGCGATCAAGAATGAATTGGAAAAAGGCAGCCTCAATACCGGTGATAAGGCTAAATTGCAGGATGCTGGCGTGGCCCTTGCCATTGAAGCGTCGGGAATTGGCGAGACCATCCTCGAAAAGGCCGCCGATACCCTAAGTAATGGCATATCGAGTGTGGAAGATCTGTCAAAGCTCCTTGCCGATGTTCAGAGTGATTTTAAGAAGAACAATGGCGCCAAGGCCGCATCGGACATTGCCGATATAATCAGCGGGAGTTTAGCGCAACCCAGCTACGGCAAGGACAGCGTGCCTAAATTAACAGGCGCGTATGTCAACGCCGAGGATCCAGCGGATGTGGGGCAGGCGGTGGTGGTGCTGACCCTGGCGCTGGTCGGGAAAGCAACAGATGCGTCAAAGGACATGTCCGCGGTTAATCTGAGTGATTTCGCTGCCTATGGCGTTTATATAAACGTAAACAAAGAAGCCGCGGTTATGGCTGACAATCCTTCGTCTGAAGCCGTCACCCTTGCGGCGTATCTCAACCTTATTGCCGATGACACAACCGGTAAATACAATAATAATCTCCTGACCGGTACCATTGCGACCGCTTTTGGTGTGTTGTAGCTGCCGGAAGGGCTGAATGATTACAAAATAATGAACGATTACAAAACAATGAAGAGAAAAATTGAAAAAACAGCGGTGTTTATCCTGCTGTTCTGCGCCGCCGAAGTTTTTGCCGCGGATGTCGCCATGCCGCGTCTTGCCATGCCTACGGCGCGGGACAGCGGCATGGGCGGTACCCATGTAGCGTATACAGACAATGTGTTTTCCCTGCTGGTGAATCCCGCGGCCATGATGCGGGTACAACAGCGGAGTTTTTTTGCCGTATCCCCCACCCTGTTTAGTCCCCAAAGTACTTTCGGCTTAATCAACGCCATTCAAGGTATTGTTTCCAAGGGTGATTTGGGGGCTTTGGGAGACGCGGCGAGTATTCTCAGCAAGCAAAAGGGAAAAATTTCCATGGGCTTTGAGCTGAAGGAATTTCCCCTTTCCATTGCCTGGGTAGCGGACGGTTTCGGCTTCGGCCTGTGGAACCGGGTCTTTGTCAACCCGAATATTATAGGCACCAATTATAATTTTGATGTGTATGCCGATGTGATACTGCCCGTCGGTTTCGCTTTCAAACTCCTGGACATTAACGGCCACGCGGTGGACGCGGGCCTTACCGTCAAACCCTTCGCGCGGATCAGGGCGCATGAAACCGGGAACCTCATGGCATTAATGGATACGGATACCAATTTCGTTGATTCCATGTCCGCCCCGCTGATTATCGGCGCCGGTTTTGCTCTGGGCCTTTTGTACCGCTGGGATATAGGCTTATCCGCGGGGCTTACTTTTGACGATATTGTTACCCGCGGCGGAGTGGCCGCCAATCTTTACGGCAGCGACAGCAACACCTATTTTGTGCCCTTCTCCATGAATCTGGGCCTGGCCTACGATTTCAAGCTCGGCCAAATCTGGAAGAGCGCCCCCGGTTTCCTGGCCAAAACCGGCCTTTCCTTTGCCGCCGACTGGCGGGATTTAACCAATATTTTTCAGCAGGATAATTATTCCCAAAGGAACGCGGTCCTTGACCTCGGCTTGGGCACGCAGCTCTCTTTGGGCGGTTTGTTCAATCTGCGCCTGGGCCTGAACGAAATGCTGCCTGCCGTGGGTATGGGTTTTGATCTCGGCCCTTTTGAACTTGACGCGGCCTATTACGGGAAAGAACTCGGCCTTGAACCAGGCCAGCTTCCCATCGCCGCGCTGGATCTGACATTCGCCATCCGGCCGGGGGCGAAAAAACGGAATTGGCCCTGGGCCCGCCGCGCCCTGTCGGATCTGATCGGCGGGAATAATCCGGCAAACGCCGAATCAACAAGCGCGCCCTAATACCGATCACCCTGCTTACTCTTTCGAGCGTTTTTTGATCATCTGGAGCGCGATGGCCAGCAGCAGGATAATTCCCTTTACCGTGTTGTTTACCGTGGTACTCAGCTCGAAAGCGTCGATGATCCGGCTGACCATGGTAAAAGACATGGTCCCGAAGATGATCCCCGCCGCGTGGCCTTTGCCGCCCGACATGCTGATGCCTCCCAGCACGATCCCCGCAATGGCGAACATCTCGAAACTCACGCCGGTAGTCGCGGGGGACACGCTGCGGTTCATCGCGACATTGATAAAAGAAGAAAATCCCACTAAGAGGCCGCAGATCACAAAAAGGGACACTTTGAGCCATTCGGTGTTGATACCCGCCAGGCGGGCCGCCCTGGCATTACTGCCCAGGGCGTAGATTTTTTTGCCGTACTTGGTGGAGGTGCACATATAGGTAACCAGCGCAGCCACGAGCAGGAACATAATCCCCACAATGGGAATTGTCAGAAACGAAGAATTGCCGAAACCGTAATGAAAAGAACTGAACGTGGACTTGCCCGAATCAAGTTCGTATAGTTTTGAGTTACTGATGTACAGCGCCAGGGAACGGAAGATCAGCATGGTGGCCAGGGTAACTATGAAAGGCGGCATTTTGGCAATACCTACCAGGAGGCCGTTAAAAAGACCTGCGCAAATCCCCATGCCCAAAGCGGCCAGCAGGGTGATAAGCACATTGTTCGTGGCGTTGTAGACCATCACCGTAAGGCCAGAGATCAGCACCAGGCCCGACCCCACCGAAAGATCAATGTCTCCCACGAGGATAACCATGGCCATGCCGAAGCCGATAATGCCGATTACCGCGCTCTGACGCAGCACCAGCATGATCCCGCCCCAGGTGAGGTTTTTGCTCACCACTACAAACGTGATAAATATGGCGATAAATATCACCACATAACTGTACTTGCTCCAGAGACCTAGAATCGAATCCCCCGCGCTCCTGCCCCGCCGCAGCATTGTTCCGGCCTGGCCGTTTTTGAGCGAAAGTCCGCTTGTATCAGACATATCCGGCAGCTCCTCTTACGTAACAGCCGCCGCCGGCACGGCGCCGGTGGCATGCAGCATTACGGTTGTTTCATCAATTTTATTCCGGTCCAATATGGTATGCACCCTGCCGTGGTAGAACACCACGCACTGATCCGCCACTTTTTCGATCTCCGGAATCTCCAGCGTGTTAACCAAAATCGTCTTTCCCTGTTCGGAAAGCTGGAGGATCAGTTTGTATATTTCACCCTTGGCCCCGACATCAATTCCCTGGGTTGGGTTGTCCAGCAAAAAAATATCCGCGTTGGTATTGAGCAGTCTGGCCAGAATTATCTTTTGCTGGTTGCCGCCCGAAAGACTGGTGACAAGGTCGTGGCAGGAATTATCCTTGATGTTGAGAATTTGTTTGTAGTGATTGTATTTTGCGATTTCACGTTTTTTGAAAATGTGAAAACGCCACGGGGAAAGGGTATGCTCGGAAATGTACTCGTTCTCCAGAAGCTGCATATCCGGCAGTACGGAATTTTCTTTCCGGTTCGTGGGTATCATGCCGATTTTGGCGGTCTTCATCGCCTTGTGAATATCCAGACGGACCAGTTTCCTGCCGAACACCGTCATGGAGCCGCCGCTAAAGGGCGTCACCCCGAACATCGCCCGCATAAGATCGCTGGCCCCGGAACCGGCAAGACCGGTAAGACCGATGATTTCCCCCCGGCGCACCTTGAACGATATATCCCTGAAGCCCTGACCGGAACAGTTCTGCAGTTCCAGCACTACTTCGCCCTGCTCCCTCGCCGAATATATTTCCTTATCCGACACTTCCCGTCCGACCATCAGGGTGGTAACCTCGCGCGGACTCGTGTCGCTGATCTTTCCTGTTTTTATAAAACACCCGTTACGCAAAACCGTGTAGCGGTCCGCGATGGTAAACACCTCGGGCATTTTATGGGAAATAAAAATAAAAGTAATTCCCTTATTTTGCAGTCCCCTGACAATCGAAAAAAGATGCTGCACTTCGGAAGTGTTAAGGGACGTGGTAGGTTCGTCAAGGATGATAAGCCTGGCTTTGGCGTCCAGTGCTTTGGCAATTTCCAGAAGCTGCTTCTGGCTCGTTTCAAGGTCTGCAACCTGCGCCCTGGGGTTTATGTTCACTCCCAGTTCCTCAAACAGGGCGTTGGTACGGACAATCATCGCCCGCTTGTTCAGGGTTCCGGTTTTATACAGTATTTCCTTGCCCAAAAAAAGGTTTTCAAAAACCAGCAAATCGTTAAAGAGATTGAGTTCCTGGTGTACAAAGGCGACGCCCGCCTTCCCCGATTCGTTAACCGAGGTGTTTTCCAGCGTAACGCCGTGTACCTCTACCGTGCCCGAATCCTTGACATACACCCCGCCAAGGATATTCATCAGTGTGGATTTCCCCGCGCCGTTTTCCCCCAGAAGGGCGTGCACTTCGCCCTGCTCCACCTCAAAATTGACATTGTCAAGCACGGTAACGCCGAAGAAAGACTTGCTGATATTTTTCATCGAAAGCACGGTCATAACATTCCAACCATCACAAGACTGCGGGGAAACCTCCGAACTGAATCATGGCGGCCTAACAGCCGCAGGGTTCCCCGAAGCAATTATCCTAAAAGATTAGTCAAACCCTCTCCAACTGGGGTTGTTCTTATTGGCTGCCCAGCTTGCGGTGTCTACCAGGTGCGGAGGCTCGTGGAAGCGCTTCGTGGCCCTGTCCGTAAAGTGGACAGTGATGTCTTTGCCGTTAAGGGCGTCATCCATAAGCTGGATGGCGTCAACAAAGAAGCCGGGGCGGCAGGTGGGACTCATGATCGCCATGCCGTCGGGCTGGTAGAGCTGGTTTCCGGCGGCGGCCTTGGTCCGGCCCATCACGTCGTACAGGGCGATAAGTCCGCCGCAGCCGGTGATAACCTTGACCGTGGATTCAAAGACCGCGTTTTCGGCGGCTTTGGCCGGGGTCTGGAGCAGTTCCAGAATACCCATGACGAATTCATCGTCCATGGTCCACAGCCACTTGGCCAGGGTCTGGGGGGTCTTGCCGCTGATATAGGATTCAAAATACTGCTTGGCGTTATCCCGCGACCAGTTGGCGACCTGGGAAGAGGTGATGGCGCTCTGTATCTGCGCGTCGGTCCATCTCTTGTCCGCGGCAATGGTGTGAGCACGGCCCTGATCGTCGTTGAAGGGGCGTTTGCCGGTAAGGAACTCACGGAAACCTGTTGCCCGTTCCACGGACACGGCGGAGTTGTCACCGGGAAGCTCCCAGATTGCCTCGCCGGGGGTAAGGCCCTTTTCCACCATGTAGTAGGCCGCGCCCGCGCCGATGGCGTAGTTGTCCGCGCTCATGGCGATAAGCATTTTTTCCCTGATCAGGGGACTGGTTCCGTCAAGGAGCCGGTCAAACAGGATCAGCGGGATGTTCGCCTGGGCGATTCTTTCAACCGCGGCCTGGACGTTATTGTCGCTGGCCTGGATTACCACGCCAGCGGGAAACTCTCTTTCCACCAGCATCGCCTCGATCTGCTTGATCTGATCGTCCGGGCTGCCCGCCGAACGGAACACATACCGGTATTTACCCCCGGCCGCGTTTAATTGATTGATTTTTTCCTCCGCAAAGCGCGCGGCGGAACCGGTCCAGCCGTGATCCGGCGTGGGTCCAAAGACATACACTGTATTGCCAACCGCCTTTTGACCGCTGGCAAAGGCGTTCCCGGCCGCCAGGCCGAACAACACCGCCATACAGAGCATCACGAACAGTGACTTTCTGAGCATACAAGTCCTCCATTGATAAATTTTTTCCTAAACTTAGGAGAAGGAGAGTATACCATAAGCCGCTTAAAGTGGCAAGACGGACGGACCGTCTTAACAGGGCAAAAGCATTTACTTTGAGCTAAAGGAGGGAGGAAGGGAGAAAGGACGATAAGAAAAAAATTAGGAAAAAATGACGAAACTCTCCGGGGAGGATACCATGGATATCACCGAAGACGATATCAACCGTATGAAAGAACATGTGATGAGCATCCCCGACCCCCGACGGGAGCGGGGAAATCTCCGGCACAAACTGGCGGATATGCTGCTCACCGCGTTGTATACGGTTATCATCGGGGAAGACGAATTTGAGGCGATGGAAGAAGGGGCGCTGGAAATGGAGTGGTATTACCCGCGGTGCGTCCGCGTCCAGCTTCGCGGATGTTTTCCCGCCCTGGTCAGTTACAACAATGAGCCTTTCCCAAAATCCGGTTGGTTTCGGGAAAGCTTCTTCTAAGAATTTAATTTAAGATTCTTAATATTCATTGCACTGAAACAATTTATCATTTCCTGGATTTTTTTATCCGTTTCAATATTTTCCGGAGATTCGCCTTCAGAATAATAATCGGTGAGTAAAAGTTTATGTTCTTTTGGTTCTTTATTTTTTATTTCAAAAATAACAAATTTGCGATATCCGACATCTCGCCTGTTTTCTTTGGTAAGCATAAAACCATTAAGGAACTGTTGACAAATAACTTGACTATTTAGATGACATAGTGCATGCTAGAAGGAAACGACAGGGGCGTTTCCTTATGCATGAAGAATTGACGAAAAAAATCAATAAAATGATGC
>JAITIC010000077.1 GCA_031279635.1 Treponema sp.
GGGAGGTCTTCTTCCGGTTTCAGAGAGGAAATGGCGGCGCGGACTTCGTCGATGGAAGGGGTTTTGCCGGGTTCCGCGAATGAGCGCGCGGCGGCGCTTTGCGGGGCGGGCGGAGGCGGCGCAGGGGTGAATACGGCGTTCCGTGCCCACAGGTTTTCAAAATAACTTTTAAACGGGTCCTTGTTTATGAATTGAGCCCAGCCGCTAGACGGCGGCATATCTAAAAAAACTGTTTTTTGATAACAATACCACAGCAAATAATCCCAGACGCGCGTAAACAGAGATGAAGACGGGACAGGATTTTGCGGCACAGCAATATCTTTGGGGCCGTAATTAAGGGCGCTGACAAAGCATTTTTTGCAAAAATCCCTGAAACCATCCGTGTTGATTTCCGTGATGCTTCTGTTAAATATAAAAAACCCCCGATCCCAGCCCAACTCTGCGGCAAAAGCCTTTCGATCTTCAAAAAAGGCGTGTACGGATGACGGGGAATGGTCATCACCACAAATAAATGCTCCGGGAATAAGGTCAAAATAAATCCTTGGCGCCCCGCCTGAAATTGAAAACCCAAACGCCACATGAGAAAGTATCGGGTATCTGTTACCCCTGAAAAGAATCGATACGGCAAGGTCTTGCTGAAAGGCGCCTCTAAAGCCGCTTATCAATGTTGAAACGGCATTCCGAACGGTTTCTTCCATAAGCGTATACGATATCATCAAGTATGTACCGCCGGCAGAATCAGCCAAAAAAGTTTTCACATTCGTCAAATAGCCTGAAACATCTGCTGAAAATTCTTTGGTGGGACCCCTGTCAAGGTGCAAAAAAACAATACGGTTGCCTCTGCAGGCAACCGCGGTTGTACAGGTGTAAACGCCCAGGGTAACAGCGCGGGAGAAAGACGTTTCCTCGGTTTTCGCACGTTGCAATGCTTCGTCTCTCTTTGCATAGACGTCCCCCGTATTATAAGAATAGTACTCTTTCAGGATAAAAGCGTTTCCCCCCGCTTCAAGGCAAACTATTTCATTCCAGCCGAGCAGCAGCATATTGTCAAGGTTTGACAGGGGGCTCGTAATGGCGCTGTAGGTATGCGGACCATTAGTGTCGTTATTCAGCCTTTTTCCGGTATACTCGAATATATCCACCATGTATGGAGGCTTCGGCGCAGGCGGCGGAGGTGGCGGAGGTGGCGCAGGTGGGATTATCTTAAAACTATAAAAATCATTCTCTACGCACATACCGCCATCTCCCAAAAACACCTTATAAAATACACGGTAATTAGAGTCTGTCTATAATGTAGACACATTATAGACAGACTCTAATTATACGCCTGCCATATTCTTTTTGTCAAACAAATAATACAGCAAATAATACATGAGCCGGTTTCAATAGCGGGAAGAGGGAATAGCCAGGGTGTTTCGCTGTTGTCAGGTAGCCCTTAGGGAATGTATGTCCCTGACTATAGTCTCCCCCGAAGATCTGAGGCCGGCCGATTCATCCCTGATTTTGACAATCAGGTTGTTTATCTCGTTCAAAGAAGTTATAACCCGGTTTCCGCCGCCGCTCTGAGCGTCCATGACGTTCTTTATGCTTGCCGCTTCCTCTTTTACCGCGCCTACGAGGGACACGATAGTGTCGAACTGCGACTGGGTATTGGTTGATGATTCACGGGAACTGTTAATCAGGACTTTGATGTTCTCAAGTTTTTCGGAAATTTCCTTGGCCTGGCGGCCCGAATTTTCCGCCAGTTTCCGTATCTCTCCGGCAACCACCGCGAAGCCCCTGCCTACGGCTTCACCCGCGTGGGCCGCTTCAATGGCCGCGTTCATCCCCAGAATACTGGTTTGATCCGCTATATCGCCGATAACCAGGCAGGATTGAATGAGGGAGTCTGCCTGGGAAGATATGTCGCCGATAAGTTCCGCTATCTTGGTTATCCGTTTTTTGCCTTCCACGGACGATTCATTCAGTTTGAGCGCCGTGGCGGCGTTATGCTCCAGGGTAGCGTCCATCGAACGGATATTTTTTACCATCTCTTCTATGCCGGATGACGAAGAGAGTACGTATTCCGTGGCGGAATTTATTTTTTCGGATAAACTGCTTATTCCCGCAAGGCTCTTGTTCATTTCTTCAAGGACGTGATCCAGCACCGTGTTTACCGCGTCCTTCGTTTTTTGTTCGTGACTCAGATTTTTTTCAAATTCCACATAGTACTGGCAGTTTTCCCGCTTGTTAAGCCCGTTAATGATGGCTACGGCCATCTGTTCGCAGCTCCGGTATCCGCAGGCACCGCAGTTACGGACATCGCCTGGTTCGGTTTTGTGCATCTTCACAAAGACGGCGTCAATATCCGCCTGGGAAGGGGATATGACCCGGCTTTTGAAAATTTCAGACCTGTCGGTATAGGATCGGGTATAGAGGCCTTCTTCCCAATAGGCGTTCAGGATTTTTTCCAGCCTGTTTTTACCCAAAAATTTTGCGAAACCCCTGGGCCGGTATTTTTTCTTTACCTCCATGGCCCGTTTTTCTACCAGGTATTCAACGTCATCCAGATTCTTGCCGCGGTTTCCGGTACCGGCGCCGCCGTTGCAGCCCATGTGGCAGTTAAGACAGTCGATAAGCGGGTAAACCGGGGCGCTCCCCTTTTGGATGGCTTTGGAAAGATGGGCAAAATAATGGTACACTTCGGGGACGCCCTCGATTTTTCTGGTGTGGGAGTTCACTTCGGGATCATAGCGCCCCACGGTACGCATAAGCCCGCCGGGGCTGGAAAAGAGTACCGCCCGTTCCGCCGACGGATTGTCAAAATCTTTTTCGGGATAATTGGAAATTCGATCCCCGTTATCGTCCAGGTACTGCTGTATCGAATTAAACGTAACATTGTAGTCCCCCATGCCGCAGGCGTCGAATTCACGCCTTTTGGCGTAACAGGGGGATATGGCGGCGATTTTGTAGTCTTTGTATTGAAGATAATAGCGTTTAATCATCTTCATCGTATGCATCATCGGACTGTCCGCGGGCGCCAGGTATGAAATAAGATCGGGCCGGTACATTTCAATAAAGGCAACCAGGGCGGGACAGGGCTGGGCTATAACGGTACGGGGTTTGTTCTTTTTCATGTAATCAAGGTAGGATTTTACGGTCAGTTCAGCCCCAAAACTGACGTCGAAGATCCCCTTGACCCCCAGGGACTTGAGGAAACCGTTGACATTGAGGTACTTCCCGTCGAAGCTGGCCGCCGCCGCGGGAGCCACAATGGCGATGATACCGGTCCCCTTTTTTAGATCCGCCATAAAACTGTCGAAATCGTCAAGGCCGATACGGGCATTGTGAGTACAGGCGCTGATACATTCACCGCATCCTATACACAGCTCGCTGTGGTGGTCCACAATTTTCCCGGATCCGTTATTGCACATTTTGGCGGGACAGACCATGATGCAGCGATGACAGTTGACGCATTTGTCCTCTACAACATGAATAACCGGCCGTAGGCTCTTTATTTGTGCCCTGGGTT
>JAITIC010000100.1 GCA_031279635.1 Treponema sp.
AGGCTCGTTCGATAGGAAGTTTATAATACCGTCTGGTTTAATACCAAATTTTTGTAAGCGTTGCTTTATCTGAGCCGCAGCAGAGCTGCGGGGTATTAAACCAGACTTTCGAATAAAGAAAAATCAACCGTAAAGGATGGGAAGGGCTTATGTTTTTCAGGCAGGAATTCAGTTGTTTGTATGTTACCGATATGGCGCGGTCCCTGGCTTTTTATGAAAAAGCCCTGGGCCTTAAGGTGCTGCGGCGCAAGGATGCGGCGGACCGGGAAATCGCCTTTATCGGCAACGGGGAATCCGCCCAGCAGGTGGAAATAGTCCACATGAACGGCAGGACCGGGGCCTATGACCATGGGGAAAACTCCGTCTATTTTGCCTTCCGTACCGATGAGTTTGAGGCCGCCAGGGCAAAACACGTTGAAATGGGCTGCTTTGATCATGACCTGAGCGAATTCGGGGTGTACTTTATCAAGGACCCCGACGGTTACCTCGTGGAGATCATGCCGGTCCGGAAATAGCCGGTTTGCGCGAACACGCTGGAGAAAACCCTGCACAAAAGGATTTACGCCGATCATGCGGCCACTACGCCCCTTGACCCGCGGGCGCTTGACGCGATGCTCCCCTTCCTGAGAGGGCAATTTTACAATCCGTCCGCGCTTTATCCCGAAGCGGCGGAGGTGAGGGCGGCGGTAGAAACGGCCCGCTCGGAGCTGCTGGGTTTAATCGGCGGCGCGGGAAGGCTGGTCTTTACCGGCAGCGGCACGGAGGCCGCCAATCTCGCCCTGAGATCCGCGTTGCCGGCGCTTTGCGGAGAACCGGCGCGGATACTGGTCTCGGCGGCGGAACATCACGCTGTGCTGAACTGCGCCGATTCACTTGCCGCCGCGGGTGTTAGCGTTGAACGCCTGCCGGTTGACCGCCATGGCGCGGTTTCGCCTGAGATCTTAAGCGCGCGCATGGGGCCGGGAGTGGTCCTTGTCTCCGTAATGTCCGTCAACAACGAGACCGGCGCGCTTAACGATACGGCCGAACTCTGCCGGATCGCCCGCCGCGGCGGCGCGAAGTTCCACACCGACGCGGTGCAGGCGCTGGGCGTGCTGCCGCTGTGTGCAGAGGCCCTGGGGGCGGATTATATCAGCGTATCGGCGCACAAAATCTACGGACCCAAGGGCGTAGGCGCGCTGTACGCCGCCCCCGGCGCGCCGATCTTCCCGATAATCAGGGGCGGGAAACAGGAGGGCGGCGCGAGGGCCGGTACGGAAAACACCGCGGCTATAGCCGGCTTTGGCCGCGCCGCGGCCCTGCTGCGCGAACGCCTTCCGGAAGACGCGGCGCATCTGAGCCGCCTGAAAGCGATTTTCCTTGACGGCATAGCGGCTATACCGGACATGATCGTCAACTCTCCGCCCAATGGCGCGCCTCACATCATCAGCGTGAGTGTTGCGGGGGTCGAGGCGGAAGGGTGCCTGCTGCGCCTCAGCATGGCCGGCGTGCTCGCCTCAATGGGGGCCGCGTGTAATGCCTCTTCAATAGAACCTTCGCACGTGGTAGAAGCCATAGGCGTCCCCGCAGCGTACAAGCGCGGCACAATGCGCTTCTCCTTCGGCCGGGACAGCACCGGGGAAGACGCCGCCCAAGCAGCGCAAGAGTTGGCTTCGGCGGTGGCAAAGTCGCGATAAGTTAGAAAAAAAAATTAACCGCGAAGAGCACAAAGGGAAGAGGAGGAGAATGCCCCCGTCTCTTTCTCCTTCGCGCCCTGCTCAACCCGCGCTTGTGCGCCCATATGGTTGGGCTTGTGGTTTCTCTTCCTCTTCTTTACTCCTCCGCGTCGGCCCAGCCGCGGCTTCTGCCGACGGCCTTGTGCCAGCCGGCGATGAGGTTTTCCCGCCGCTGCGCGTCCATGGCCGGCTTGAACACCGCGTCCCGCTTCCAGCGGCCCTGCACTTCGTCCATATCCTTCCAGAAACCCACGGCGATGCCGGCAAGGCACGCCGCACCCAGGGCGGTGGTTTCCCGCACCACGGGCCGCACAATGTCGCCGCCGCTTATGTCGGCCTGAAACTGCATGAGAAAAGCGTCCCTGCTCGCGCCGCCGTCCACCCGCAGTTCCGGCATTTTGACTCCGGTGTCCTTTTCCATGGCCCGCACCAGGTCCATCACCTGATAGGCGATGGACTCTTCGGCGGCCCTGATGATGTGGCAGCGTTTCGTACCTCTGGTGATGCCCACAATGCAGCCGCGGGCGTACATGTCCCAATAGGGCGCGCCCAGACCCGTGAAGGCCGGCACCAGGTACACCCCGCCGGTGTCGTCCACCTTGTTCGCGTAATATTCGCTGTCGGCGCTTTCGGTGATAAAACGCATCTCGTCGCGCAGCCACTGGATTACCGCGCCGCCCACAAAGACCGAGCCTTCAAGAGCGTACTGCACCCGGCCGCTGAGGCCCGCGGCGATGGTGGTCAAAAGGCCGTTTTTGCTTTCCGCGGCCTCGGTCCCGGTATTCATCAGAAGAAAACACCCGGTGCCGTAAGTGCTCTTGGCCTCGCCCTTGCGGAAACAGCACTGGCCGAAAAGCGCGGCCTGCTGGTCGCCGGCGTCGCCCGCTATGGGAATTGCCACGCCCTGAATGTTTGCCGTGGCGTACACTGTGCTTGAAGGCTTTACCTCAGGCAGCATGGCCCTCGGAATATCCAGCGCCGCAAGGAGCCGCTCGTCCCAGTCAAGCGTGTGAATGTCGAAGATCATCGTACGACTGGCGTTGGTGTAATCGATCACGTGGACCGCGCCGCCCGACAGTTTCCATATCAGCCAGGTATCCACCGTGCCGAAGAGGACCTCCCCTTTCCGCGCCCGCTCCCGCGCGCCTTCAACGTGGTCCAGTATCCACTTGATCTTCGTACCGGAAAAATAGGCGTCAGGCACCAGGCCCGTGGTTTTTTTGATATAAGCGGAAAGCCCCTGTTCCACGAGGGTATCCACAATGGCCGAAGTACGCCGGCACTGCCACACGATGGCGTTATACACCGGCTGCCCGGTATTCCGGTCCCAAAGCACCGTAGTTTCCCGCTGGTTAGTGATGCCGATGGCCGCGATGTCCGTTGCGCGGATATTGCACCGGGCGATAAGCTCCATCATCACCGAGTACTGGGAAGCATAAATCTCCATGGGATCATGCTCAACCCAGCCCTCCCTGGGATAGATCTGGGTGAACTCCCTCTGCTCCACCGCCGCTATATTCTGCTCCCGGTCAAACAGGATCGCCCGCGAGCTCGTGGTTCCCTGATCCAGAGCCAGCACGTATTTAGCCATGATTCTACGCCTCCTCAATCGCTTGGTTTACAAAACAGTATACCACAATTTATTGATATGAGGCTGTTCCAAAACTTCAGTTTTGGGGAAGCAGCCTTAAAATCCGCGGTTTTGCAAGGCTGAAAGTCCGAAAAACCGCTCCCATGTTACGCAAGGAGAAAAATTTACCACGGACGGCACAGACAGACACGGACATCATGAATTCGTTGTTCGCTGTTTCTTCCCTCCGTGTTTGTCCGTGAGTGTCATATGGTTGAATTCGGAATTCAAAACAACCACGACACGGACGAACACGGACAAAAGTCAGGAATTCCGATCAAAATGTCCATGTTTTTCCGTATTTTCCGCAATGCCCGTGGTTCTCTTATTCTTCTGCGTAAGGCGGATTGCTAACAATATAAGCGGCCGGAAAGACAAAAATCAGCCCTTTCTTCCCACGGCGATTAGCTTTGCCGCGCGCTGATCGTAGGGACTTTCGTCCCAGTCGCCGTAGAGTTCAACAGCGGCAAAACCCGCCTCAAGCATGAGGGCGCGGAGTTCAGAGGCGGCGTAAAGCCGCTGGCTGAAAGTTTTTTCGATTCTCCTGCCGTCTTTGATCAGAATCCAGCGGTTTTTAAGCATGGTCCAGGAATCTTCCGGCTCATATTCGGTCAGCACGGTCCAGCCGGAGCGCTCAAACCATTCGGCCTCCACAAAGTCTCGCACGGCGATTTCCTTGCCCAGTGTCTCGATCATAAAAACGCCGCCGCCCTTGAGGGATTGGCACACATTGCGCAGCAGCAGCCGGTCGTCATCGGGGTCTTTGAAGTAACCGAAGGATATGTAGAGGTTGACCGCCAGGTCAAAATAAGCGGGCCGGACAAAGTTCCGGGCGTCGGCGTTAAGGTATTCGATGTCGAGGTTTTCATAGACGGCCTCTTCGCGGGCGGTCTTGAGGTAGCTCTCGGTGATGTCCGCCCCGGTAACGGCAAAGCCCCGGCGGGCCAGTTCCGCGCTGATCCTGCCAAAACCGCAGCAGAGGTCAAGCAGGCGCGGGACGGCGGGCGGCCTTGAGCCGTACGGATCAAGCCGGGCTAAGCGCGTGATTCCGTCGGCCACTTCCGGCACTTCCCCCCAATGGGCGTCGTCAAACATGATCGGCGCGTATTGTTCCCAAAAAGCCGAATCATTGAACCATTCGTCAACTTGACTCTGCGTCATGATTTTATTATAAAGTAAACCATGAAGAAAAGCACAATATACAAAATCGCCGCGGCGTCCCTGCTTGTATTGGCAGTATCCGCCGCGGCCTGCGGAAGCCTCACCCCGGCACAAACCGGGGTCGGTCAATCGAACAGTGAAGAAGCGCGCCTGCCCGAAGGCTACGCGCTGCGGCGTTTCACCAGGTCCGTTCCCCTCGCCAAAAAGCAGACAAGGAGCGATCCCCGGCTTAATATGGACATCATTTTTCTTGAGCTGAAAAAGGCGGAACCTAAAGCGCAATTCCTCAAGGAACTTCTGTATTCGGGAAACAGTGCCGGGCAGTATCAAGACGCGCTGGCCGGAGAATACCAGGACATGTACCGGCAAAACCCGCCGTGGACTATTCCCGGCGACTCCCTTGCGGACTGGGAATACCTGGAAAACCTGGATATCCGCAGCCTGGGCGAGCATGGAGTGACGCTCGGAAGGGAAAAGGATGTCTATACGGGCGGCGCCCACGGCATGCAGACCAAAACCTACTATGTCTTTGATCGGGAAGCATTAAAAGTTTTGACGCTGCCGGATTTTTTCAGCGATCCGCAAGGGGCGGAGCTGCGCGGCTTCGTCATGGAAGAACTTCGCCGCTACAGCGGGCTTGCGGAAGGCCAACCTCTCTCGGAAGGTATCTTTTTCGAGAACGAGCCTGAAATGAGTTCCAATTTCTTTATCAACGAAAAAGGCCTGGGGCTGCATTGGGACCCCTACGACATTGCCCCCTACTCGGAAGGCCCTGTCGAAATAACCCTTCCCTGGAAGACCATCCACCCTCTGCTCAAACAGGAGGCCATTGAACGCCTGACAAAATTCGGGATTTACCTGTATGTGTCCTAGGCAATTTAAGCGCGGATTACCAACGCGCTTCTTCAGCTCCGGTCATTTAACATGACTTCCCAGCTCCGGTCATGCTTTTTCTCCCCTTCCGGCGAGAAAAAGCAGCCGGGGAACTGGCTCATGGCCCGGTGGTGGGCTACACACTCACAGCACTTTCCATGCCGGGAACAGGAAGCGGTACAGGAACAATCGACTGATTGGTTAAATTCACAGGCCATATTTTCCTCCAAAACAGCAATATACCCCGATTGTACCATTACTGAAAAAATATGGCAATGTTGATAAAAAAGCATGTCTTTACCCGCTCCCGCCGGCGAGAATTGTACACTCCTGGAGTTAAGCGAATCTTATTCCAGAGGAACCGGATACCTTAATTGGGCACGTCCAGGTCTGTGGGGGCTCCGGAAGGCAACTCCCCGGTTCTAGCCGGCCTCCCGCGTTTCTATGCTATACTTGTTTTATGATTATTCGAAAGTCTGGTTTAATACCCTAAGGCAAGCTATGCTTGCCAGGGGCTGTAAAAGAAGTCCCCGATTCGGCGGGAGGGCGCCGCCCCGGCCCGGAGGAGCCTAATTCCCCGCCTGACATGTCCGTCTGCACCGTGAAGCGCCAGAGGTTTCCCGCGCCGGAGTAGAGGGCGTTTGCCATGCCCGGCCCCGCCACGCCGCCTTGCGGCGCTTCCAGCGGCGCGGCAAGACGCCGGTCGGGGATCACCGCCGCGGACCGTATGCTGGTAACCGCCTTTTCCACATCCGTCGCGTGGACAAGCAGCCGGTATTCCCCGCCCAGGGGCGTTATTTTGCCGTAGACCAGGGTCTGCGGCCCGAACTGGTTCCCGATGGAATGCGCCGACTCGTCGTTGACCATGCCGGACGCCTGGTGTTCCAGTTCCCTTTGTATGAGTTCCAGATTTCGCCGGTCAACCAGGACAAAGGAACGGCTGTCCTCAAATTGAATCCACAGTTCCTCGAAAATATAATCGGAGAGCAGCCGCGATTCCGATTCAAAACCGAGCAGGGCGATTCTGGCGTTTGCCGGCAGGCTCTCCGCGTAATACGCCGCAATGTCCCACAGCCCGGTCAAGCGGGACGCCGTTTCCGGTATACCCAGGATTGGCCGGAGCAGTGCCTTCCGGCGCGGCCGGAAAAGACCCGGACCCTGTCGGAGCGGGAAGAAGGACTGGCTCCTGGCCCGCGCAGGCTGTAACAAGGGCCAGAAACAAACCCGCCGCGACCAGAGGGGGAAAACATTTCATCATCCGCATAAGGGCAGTCTAGCGCGCGCCTTCCCCCAAAAAAGAAAGTGGTTCCCTCACGGACAGCGGCAGTTCTCAGTTTAAAATAACCACGACACACGGACAGGATGGACAAAAGCGCGGATTTTGAACCAAAAGTCCGTTCTGTCCGCGAAGTCCTTTGTCCGTGTTGGTCTGTGTCGTCCGCGGTAAATTTTTCTCCTTGCGTAACACGAGATAACAGCGATGCGTTGACAGAAACGTCCGTTCAGCGCTATATTGTGGCGATGAAGTACCGTGCTGCGTTCTTTTTCACTATTGTTGTGGGCGGGACGGTTCTGCTGGCCGGCTGCGGGGAAGAACCGCCGCTACTCCCCGCGTCCGTGCGAATCGGCCTGTCTTATCCCGCCGCCATCGTGGAGACGCAGACCCGCTTGAGGGAAGGACTGGATTTCGCCCTCGACGAGATCAACGCGGAGGGCGGCCTATTGGGGAAACCGGTCGAATTCCTGTTCATTGATGACAACGACAATCCTGATACCGCGATGCAGGTTGCGGAATATTTTGCCGATGAGGGAATAACGGCGGTCATCGGACACTGGACTTCGGATACCTGCTATTATGCCGAGGACATCTATGAAAAAGCCGGCGTTGTTATGCTTAGCCCTGGAGCCACCTCGAGCAGCCTGTTCCAATATGAATATAACTATATCTTCCGTATGTTGCCCGGAGATGACGAGTTCGCCCGGTACATGGCGGAATTTGCCGCTGAAAGAGGACTCAGGCGGATTGCGATATATTATACCAACGACGAATTCGGAAAAGACCTGTCCCGCCTGGCGGAAAGAGCGTTCAAACGCTATGGTATTCCCGTTGTTGACCGTGTGAGCGTTCTTACACCGGCTTCGGCGGCGGACGTTTTCGCCCGTTGGGACGCTTTCGGCGTGGACGGCGTTATCGCCGCCGCCAGCCTCGATGAAGCCACCGGGCCGGTATCCCTTATCTGCCGCCGGTACCCGGATATATCGGTCATTTCTTCCGAAAGCCTCAACAAACTCCCCGCTTATGAAGCATTGGGGGAAGCTGCGGACAATGTATTCATTGTCACCTACCGCCCCTCCGCCATCAGGGAGGAATTTTACCAAAACTATACGAAAGTATTCGGCCACGCCCCCGATTTGTTTGCGGTAACGGGCTATATTGCGCTCCGGCTTATCGCGGACGCGATAAGCGCTTCGCAAAGTAACGATGCCGGCGCGATAGCGGCCTTTCTCAAAAACCTGCGGGATTACGACTCGCCGGTGGGAAAACTGAGCTATAACGAGGCGTCGCACACCTTTGAGGGACAGCCCATTGTCATCGCCGGAATAACGGAGCAGGGTCCATGAGGCGCTTTACCCATGCAGACGCGGGAGACGCGCCCGCGGTTCTGACTTTTAGGATGTGGCTCGCGCTGCTTACGCTCGCGCTGGTCATCGGCGGTGGAGCGGCGTGGATGTTCTTCGGCACCCTGTACCTCAAGGAAGAGGTCTCCGGCGTTCTTACCCGGGAAGGGCGGGTGACGGATATTTACGCCCGGATCGACGCTTTCCTTCTGGATTTCCCCCTCGCGGAGGGCGTAAGCGTCGAGGCGGACGACTGCGTGGCGCGGCTTGAGGCTCCGTCTATGTACGAGAGGATAAACGCGCTTGCCGGCAGCGAATCGGAAGCGGAAAAAGAAGCCCTGCGGGAAGAACTGATGAACTATACCCAAATCCACTCGCCCCTGACGGGCGTCGTTGAAAATGTCTATGTCCGCGCCGGTGACTTTGTTCGCAAGGGACAGCGGCTGGCCACCATTACAGCGCAGACCAACGCCAACAAAGCTATGGAATGCCTCTTTTTCGTACCGATGAACCGGATACAGAAGATACAAAGAGGGCAGACCGTAAATGTATACCCGCGCTATATTGACAAGACAAGATACGGAAACCTCACCGGGACGGTAGCGTTCATCGGCGAATATCCGGTAACGTTTCAGTACCTGCGCAATATTACAGGCAACGACAAACTCGCGGAGTCGTTCCTTGAGGGCGGCGAATACTATCAGGTGGAGGTTCTCCTGAAGCCGTCCCTGCAAAGCACGACCGGTTACGAGTGGACGGTGTCAAACGGGCCGCCCAGACCCTTTGGCGCGCTGACCCTTTGCAGCGCGGATGTGATAACCGGTATATACCGTCCGATTGAGATTTTTCTGCAATGAAAGCTAAGGAGACGGCCCCGCGGCCGCCGGAAAAAGGGCGCGGCGCATGGTATAAAACCGCCCTCCTTTACGCCTTTTTGATGCATCTCGCGCTGCTCGTTCCGGCGGCGATCGCTCCCGCCTTCAAAAAAGCCTTCTCCGACAATGTTTTAAGTGAGGCGGCGAAAGACTGGCTTCTCCCCATCTTCGTTACAATGTTTGCCGCGGCTATCGTCAGCGGCGCGGCGGCCTATCTCCAAAAGCAGTGTTTGATGCTGCTGTCTGACCGCATTGAGACCGCCGGAGCGGAAAACTATATGAGGGACCTGCTGTCGTCTTCCCCGCGAGGCGCGGGAAAGACGGCGGAATTTAAACTTCTGTCAAAAATTGACGCGGGAAAAAGCGCGGCGCGGTTTCTTACCCGCGATTTTCTGGACCTTTGTTTTGCCGCCGTCAGTATCGCCATATACCTGCCGCTCATGTTCCGCGAAGATGTCTTTATGACCTTTGCGGCCCTCACCCTTGCCGTCGCCTCCATCGCCCTCACTTTTGTCCGTCACACGCTTACCCCAAAATACGCGGGCGGCAGGGCGGCGGGCGGGGACTGGGCGGCGCTGGAAAACAGGGCAAAACGGGTCGGACTCTCCGGAATTATGGATATGTCCGCCATCAAAGCGTCCGCGTTGGAAGGGAGCTTTTTTTCCGCGCTGATTACCGCCCGCAACAAGGCGGCTGCGGCAGGGCTTGAGGAGGAAAAAAACCGGGCTTATGAACCGTTTGACGCCGCCGGCGAAATTGTTTTTATGAACCTGCTCCTTTTTGCCTCTGCGATAAGAATAACCCAGCGGAATTTCACCGTAGGCTCGTATCTGGCGTTTCAGGCGTATGCGGCGATGCTGTTTTCCCCGATATGGACGCTTTTCTCGGCGGGAAGCGTTTTAAGGGGGCTGAAATCAAAACTCGCCTTCCTGAACGCCGGCAAAAAACAGCCGGAGGAGCGCGGCGCGGAAGAAGACGGCGTTATTTCCGGCTATACCCTTCGCGCCGAAGGCGTCCGCCTTCCGTCCGGCGGGGAGAACCGGATGCCGCCGCTTGATTTTTGCGCGGCGGAAGGGGCGCACATAACCGTTACCGGCGGCCCGGATGCGGATAAAACCGCGTTATTGCGTCTTCTGGCAGGGCTTTCCCATCCTGCCGCCGGAACCGTTACCGTGGGCGGGATCTCCCCAACCGCAGTCCGCCGCCTTCCCGGGGCAGATGCCATAATCGCTTACGCCGCCCGCCTTCCGGTTTTTTTCGAGGGGACGCTGCGCGACAACGTAAGTTTCTGGGACCGGGACGTGCCGGATGAAGCCGTTCTTGCCGCGCTCTCCCTGGCGGGCATTCCGGCATCTCAATTTGCCGGCGGCCTGACGCATCGCTTGACGGACGGCGGGCGCAATCTCAGCGCCGGAGAACAGCGCCGGATTGAACTGGCGCGCGCCCTTCTGCATAATCCGAAAATACTGATAGTGGACGATATTCTTTACCGCCTGGACGCGGAAAGCCGCGCCTCCATTAAAAAAGAACTCAAATCACGCGGCATAACGCTTTTCGCTTCGGCGGAGTCTTTATCGTCCACGGCGGATTCGGATGAAATCCTGTCGCTCGGCACGAGCGGCGGGGAGTATGGGGAGGCGGGCGAAGGCGGGGAGCGCATTTTATGATGGAAGTATCGCCCGGCGACAGCCTGTACGTTAAGACTTGCGAGACGCTGTGCCGCCATTTCCGGCTGGAAATGTTTCGTACGGGAGACAGCCGGGAGGACTGGGACGAAATTTTGCGGAACAGCGGCCTCCGGTACACCGCTACAATACTGGAGGGGCAGTGGTGGAAATCGGCGCACGGCGCGTTTTTGGGCGAGTTTGACGATGGTTCTCCCGTGGCCGTCCTTCCGGCGCGTTTTTGGGGGCATTCGATATACAACCCGGCGGACGGGAGCATAATGCCCGTGAACGCGGGAAACGCGGCGCGTCTGCAGCCGGCGGCATACACGATCTACCGGACCTTTCCCGCCGGTTCCGTTGGTATCGGCGCGTGCCTGCGTTTAATCCTGGCCGGCCATACCGGCACGGATATTCTGCTCATTATGCTGTTTGGGTTTCTCTCTTCCCTGACCGGCGCCCTGCCGCCGGTCATCACGGCGCAAATTTTCGACGATTTTATTCCCGGCGCCCTGACGGGGATGATTGCCCAGGCGGTTGTCATCCTGCTTTGTTTTGATCTGGCGCAAATATTATTCCAGGTGATAACCAATATTGGCGTGTCCCGTATCAAGGCAAAGACCGGACTGGCGCTTGAAGCGGCGGTGCTTGACCGCATCCTCTCGCAGAATATGACTTTTTTTGAAGAGCGGACGGCGGGGGAAACACTGAGCAAGATAGACGCGGTAAACCGCCTGCGTTCTCTCGTTTCGCCGGACGCGGCGAAAGATATGCTGCAGGGCCTGTTCTTTTTCGTCAGCGTTGTTGTCATGTTCCGGCTTCACGCGGGAGCGGCGCGCTGGGCGCTGCTAATTGTGCTTGCGTTTATCGCCGTATGCGCCGTTTTGCTGTCCAGATGTTTCGCCCTGTACGGAGAACTGCTTGCAAAAGAGACCGAATCGGAGACGGTTAATCTCCAGATGACGCAAAACGCGCGGCGGATTCACGACGCGGGCGCGGAATCGCGGGCGTTTCAGGTTTGGCATGACACTGAGGAGAGCAGGCGCCGCGCCGCGCGGGAACTCAAATCGCGGGAAAACGCCTTGTCCGCGTTCATCAAGGCGTTTACCCTCGCAGGACCGGCCGGTATGTTCCTTGCCGTTGCCGCGTCCGGAATGAGCGCCAGCTTATTTGTGGCTTTTTCCGGCGCGTTTATGTCGGTGATGTATTCCCTTATGGCGCTGGTGCGGGCGATGATGAAGGCGCCTGAGTTCAGCGCGGTTTGCGCGTCCCTGCGGCCGGCTCTTGCGCAGCCGGAAAAGCACGGGAAGCTCTGTCCGCATACGCTCAAAGCGAAAGTCGAAGCGAGGGGGCTTTCGTTTTTTTACGGCGACTTTGGTGAAAACATTGTGGATAATCTTTCGTTTTCCCTGCACGAAGGCGAAACGCTGGGGATTTACGGCGGGACGGGCAGCGGGAAGACGACGCTGGTTAAATTACTGCTGGGCCTGTATAAGCCGAAAGCGGGCAAGATACTGACCGGAGGCTATGAAAACGGGACGCTGGATCCGGTCTATGGGCGCAGGCAGTGGGGAGTCATCACCCAGGAGACCGGTTTGACTTCGGTAAGCCTCTACCGGTTTTTGTCCGGCAACAGCGGCGGCACGGAAGAGGCGGTGTATGACGCGCTCGCCGCCGTGAAAATGGCGGATCAGGTACGCGAATTGGGGCTTCAAACCCGCGTGGAAGACTGCGGCTTTTCGAGGGGCGCAATGGAACGGCTTATGGCGGCGCGGGTCATTTTGGGCCGGCGGCGTCTGGTGATTTTCGACGACCCCTCCGATGAAACCGCTTTCGGCGCGGTATGCGCCCTTGACGCGGCAAAAATCATTATGACCGGCAGCCGGACGTTCCTGGATCACTGCGATACAGTTATCCGAAATACCACCAGAATTTCTGTAAATTTTTGAATTAAAAACAGTTGACAAATGTATAGCCATAGTGTATATTTGTTAGACTTGTTCAATAACCTGTTAGAATCTGGTTGGCTCATCCATAAATTTGGCAATTTTGGCCTGAAAAACTGCAAGAGCCTGACCTAAAACCGTGCGCGTTAGCGCACAGTCAATTAGTTTTGGAACAGCCTCAAATGACAATTATTATTACTTTACCATTCTGTGATTAACCAGTTATGGTATATTTTTAGCATGAAAAGATCTACCATGCTTGTGATTTTGAAAGACAGTATTCGGAAAAAGTAAACGTACTTTATGAATATAGCGTTGGTCACAGGGGGATAATAAATAATATAAAGGAATGGGCCAATAAACATAATTTCTATAAAGAGAATTTTTGGAAAATTGGAATGCAGTTTAAATTACCCGTTTTGGAGGGAGAAATGTGTTTATAAAAAATAAAAGAACCATACTTGTTAATT
>JAITIC010000204.1 GCA_031279635.1 Treponema sp.
CCGTGAAATTGTACGAATTATAGCGGACTTATAGACGAAAACTGTGTTTTTAAAGTAAAAATTCGTGTTCATCCGTGGTTCATACTATTTTGTGTGTAAAATGAGCTGTAAATGTAAAATTGCTGGGGAGCCGCTGGACAGGCTTGACCCATTTTAAGACCTTTTTTAGATCTTTTTATTTTTTTGAACTTTTGCGGAACACCCTGTTTTACAGCTTCGGTAAACTTTTGGTCAGCGTCCCCTCGGCCATACTACTGGCGGTAATCATCTACGAATGTGCCCGGCCCCGGCTTGCCAGGGTGGTGCAAACCCTGGCCTATCTTCCCCACTTCCTCTCCTGGGTGATCATGTACGGAATCCTCCTGGCCCTCCTGGCCCCGGGGGACGGGATCGTCAACGATATTATCAAGCTCTTTGGGGGAGAGGCCCGGGCCTTTATGACCGATACCAAAACCTTCCCCTGGATCGTGATTTTTTCCGACGCTTGGAAGGAAATGGGCTGGAGTGCGATCATTTTTATCGCCGCCTTAATCGGCATCGATCCGTCACTTTTTGAGGCGGCGGTGGTGGAGGGGGTAAGCGCTCCCCAGCGGGTCTGGTACATCACCCTGCCGTCCATCAGGCCGGTGATCGTGATGGTGGTGCTGCTCCGGCTGGGAACCATTCTGGACGCTGGGTTTAACCAGATGTTTATGCTTTATTCGATCCCCGTATACAGCGTGGCGGATATTATCGACACCTGGGTATACCGTCAGGGCCTTTTGGAATTCCAGTTCGGCCTGGCCACCGCGGTGGGGATCTTCAAGGGCGTCATCGGCCTGGCCCTGATTCTGGTTTCCAACTGGATGGTCAAACGGGTCAGCGATTCTTCGCTGTTTTAGGATGGAGGCATGAAAGCAAAACGATTAAAAGGCGCCATGGTCAGACTTACCCTGGAAGACCGGGTGTTTTATGCCCTTATTGATATTCTGCTGGTGATCGTGCTGATCATTGTGGCCGTCCCCATGTGGAGCACCATCACCCTTTCGTTCCGGTCCAATACTTTTATCGGAACCAACCTGGAGGGGATGTTCCTGCCCCCCTGGAAATGGTCGACCGCAGCGTACCGGTCCCTTTTGGGGAACAACGGCTTTCTCAACGCTTTCGCAAACAGCGTTAAAATTTTTGTGCTGGGGGTGGCCAGCGCCCTGTTTCTCACCATTCCCCTGGCCTATGTGCTGTCGGTAAAAACCCTGCCGGGGCGGAAATTTTTTAACATCCTGGTGCTGCTGCCCTATCTTTTTAACGTGGGCCTTATTCCCACCTACCTCGTGATAACCCGGCTGGGACTGACCAACCGCCTGGCGGCGATTTTTCTGCCCGGCGCCATCGGCACCTACAACTGCCTCATCATGCGGGGTTTTTTTGAGGGCATCCCCGATGAGTTAAAGGAATCCGCCCGGATTGACGGCGCCGCCGAATGGTATGTGCTGCTGCGGATCATCCTTCCCCTGTCCAAGCCCATCATCATGACCATAGGGCTCTACTACGGGGTTTCGTTCTGGAACGACTTTTTTAACGCCATGCTCTACATCAACAACAACGCCCTCCAGCCCCTGCCCATCCTCCTGCGGAACATCCTCATGGCCAGCGGCATGAACGAATTTGTGGAGGTCAGCGCCTTCGGGGAAGCCCCGGTCCAGGCGATAAAAGCGGCCAGCGTGTTCATGGCCGCCATCCCCATGATTGCCGCCTACCCCTTTATTCAGAAATATTTTACCAAAGGGACTTTGCTGGGGAGCGTGAAGGGGTAGGGAGTTTTGGACAAACCGGATTGTTTAATCCGTCGATATATATTTTTTATTTGGAGGAGATGTTTATGAAAGCAAAGATGAAGGTTTTCGGCTTATTTCTGCTGCTCCTGTGCCTAGCGGCTCCGGCGTTTGCCGGAGGCCGGGGTGATACAGGTGGAAGCGCCGCCCCGACGGGGCCGGTGACCATCGAACTCTGGTACGGCGCGGCGGTAACCGAGGCGGGGCCGCCTCCGGCGGACTGGAAGGTACTACAGCTTATCAAAGACAAGCTCAACATCGACTTGGTATTGAGTGCCCTGCCATCCAACGAGTCGGACCAGGATGTCAAAATAAACGCGGCGGCGGCGGCCAACACCCTGCCGGATCTGTTTATGGTCCGCAGGCCGGTGTGGCAGAATATCGCCAGGGTCGGCGTCATCGCGCCGGTAGATGACCTTTACGCCCGGATGCCCAACCGGACCAAGCTTCAGTACGACGCGGACAGCCGGGGTTATACCACCATTAACGGAAAGTCCTACGGCCTGGCGTCCCCCGGCGCCATCGCCAAAAACGAAGGGCTGCTGATCCGCAAAGACTGGCTGGATAAACTCGGACTGGCCGTACCCGCCACCACGGAGGAACTCTTCACCGTGATGAAGGCCTTTACCACCCAGGACCCCGACGGCAACGGGCGGGCGGACACCTACGGCTACGGCGCCTTTATCGAAATCACGCCTCCCTGGGAGGAGGGCCTGGGCCGCCGCTTTGACTCTATCTTCGGCGCTTGGGGAGTGGCCGGGACCTGGAATCTGACCAGAGCCGGCGCGGGCCTTAACGTGCGGAAACCCGCGTATTTTGACGCCTTAAGCTATGTAAAACGGATGGTGGATGAAAGGGTCATCGATCCCAACTGGACCAGCTACAGCAAGGACGATTTCCGGGCTGCCTGGAAGCAGGGCCGTTTCGGGGTCATGCGGGAACAGAACGCCGCCTACGCCGCGGAATCCAATTACGCCCCCTTTGACAAAAACTTCCCCAGCGGCCAGTGGATAGTCGTTGATCCGCCCAAGGGGCCCGGCGGCCAGCAGTCCGTCGGGGTGTACATTCAGTCCTACCGGATCTACGCGGTGTCAACCAAAGCCATGAACGCGGGCAAAGGGCCGGCCATCGCCCGGCTCTTGGAATGGATGTCCTCCGATGAAGGCTATTTCCTTCTGGGCTGGGGCGAGCGGGGAGTGAACTATGTACTCGGCCCAGACGGGGCGCCCACGGTCACCGGCATTCCCGACGAATCCAGGGGATTCACCAAGCCCGGGATGCAGCCCTTTACCCAACTCAGGAACATGGTCTACTACAACAGCGAAGTGGAACTCCTGGCCCGGTATCCGACCTACAAGGCCCCCACCTCCGGGAAAACCATGAGTGCCCTGACCACCCTCTTTGATATGCAGGGCCGGGCCTGGACGCCGAACATAGGCGCCGACGCCCTGCCGTCTCCCAACGCGGATCTGAAACGGTTCTACGAGCAGGGCGTGGTGGAATTCGTTACCGGCAGCCGGCAGTTGACCAGGGAAAACTGGAATGCCTGGGTCGCGGAATTTGACCGGCTTGGCGGCGCCGAATGGGAAAAGGCGGGAATCGCCGACGCCGAAGTGAACGGTTACATCAGGTAGTTTTAGGATAATTCGATGGCGGCGGTTGACAGAACACGGCCTGTTTCCGAACGGATGGCTTTATCGGTGATGAGCCGGTATACCCCGGATAAGGTGGAATGGCATTACGAACACGGTCTTGTGCTGCAAAGTATTTTTTCTCTCGGTGAAAAAACCGGCAATCCTGATTATTGCCGCTGGGTGAAAACCATGTACGACGCCAGGGTCTCCGGCGGCGGTATTGCCGGTTACCGGGAGGATGAATACAACCTGGATCAGATCAACCCGGGGAAAACCCTGTTCTGTCTGTATAACCAATACGCTGACAAAAAATACCGGGCCGCCATCGAAATGCTCCGTTCCCAGCTCCGCAATCAGCCCCGGACAAAAACCAATGGGTTCTGGCACAAAAAAATATACCCCTTTCAGATGTGGCTGGACGGTCTCTATATGCAGGGGCCGTTTTACGCTCAGTGTATATCTGAATTCGGAGGTTCCGGGGATATGGACGATGTGATCCACCAGTTTGTTTTGATGGAATCAAAAGCCCGGGATGAAAAGACCGGACTGTTATACCACGCCTGGGACGAATCCCGCCGGCAGTTATGGGCCAATCCCGACACCGGCTGTTCCCCCCATTTCTGGGGCCGGGCTGTGGGCTGGTATTGCATGGCACTGGTGGATACCCTGGATTTTATTTCCGAAACCCGTCAAAAAGACCGGGCCGTTCTTTTGGCCATTGCCGGCCGCCTCATGGCGCCCATCCTCACCTGCCAGGATAAAGAAAGCGGCCTCTGGTATCAGATTCTGGATCAGAAAGGGCGGGGAAAAAATTACCCCGAAAGTTCCGCTTCTTCCATGTTTGTGTATTTTTTGTTAAAGATGATCCGTATCGGGGCTGTTCCGGCGATGGATATACCCCTGGTGAAAGACGCGGCCCTGAAAGCCTACACCGGCCTGACGGAACGCATGCTGGCGGAGGACGATGACGGGGAACTCCACCTGCGGGGGACCTGCAAGGTCGCGGGGCTGGGGGGGAATCCCTATCGGGACGGCTCCTACGAATATTACGTCAACGAGCCCGTGGTGGTTGATGATTTTAAGGGGGTGGGCCCCTTTATCTTGGCTTCCTTGGAACAGGAGAACTGCTCCCGGGAGTTTGCCGCGCTTCGCGCGTAAAAGCGTAAACTGTATAAACGGTTGCCCCTTGCTCTTACTTACTCCCTGGTACGCCTTAATTACTCTATTTTCTTTTTATCCTGAATTGACTATACTGGTGATACGTTTTTACAAGGAGGAATGTTTATGTCTATCCATATCGCGGCAAAGACGGGGGAAATCGCCGATGCGATTCTGCTGCCCGGAGATCCTCTGCGGGCCAAATTTATCGCGGAAAATTTTCTGCAAGATTCGGCGCAGTACACTGCCGTGCGGAACATCCTGGGTTTTACCGGAACCTATAAGGGTAAGCGGGTGTCGGTGCAGGGCACCGGGATGGGCATTCCTTCGATTTCAATTTATGTGAACGAGCTGTTTCGGGACTACGGGGTGAAGCGGGCGATCCGCATCGGGACGGCCGGTTCCATCAGGGAGGATGTGCGGATTCGGGACCTGGTGATTGCCGTATCCGCCTGCACCGATTCCGGGGCGAACAATGTCCGCTTTGGCGGCAGAAGTTACGCGCCCACCGCGTCTTTCAACCTGCTTAAAACCGCATGGGACACCGCCGTATCAAAAGGCTGGCAGCCCAAAGCGGGCCCGGTCGTCTCGTCGGACATGTTCTATACCGAAGACCCCGACGAATGGAAACTGTGGGCGAAATTCGGCTGCCTTGCCCTGGAAATGGAGTGCGCCGAACTCTACACCCTCGCCGCAAAATACGGCCGCGAAGCGCTGGGTCTGCTCACCATTTCCGACAGCCTTATCACGCACGAGAAAACCAGCGCCGAGGAACGGCAGACCACTTTCACCCAAATGATGGAAGTGGCCCTTGAAACAGCCGTATCCTGAACAGGCGCCGTTACTTTGAGCAGACTAAATAAAAACAGCATATTAACCATGATATTCACATGCGTATCGTAATCGTAGGGGCCGGCATGGTCGGCACGCAGCTTGCCAAACATCTCATTCAGGAAAAGCACGACGTTTCCATTATCGAAGCGAATGAGGAACGGGCCAGGCACGCCTCGAACCGGATTGATTGTATGGTGATCCATGACGAGGGAAACAGCCTCAAGGCCCTGGAAGATGCCGGCATTGCCAGGGCGGACGCGCTGGTCAGCGTTACCGATTCCGACGAGGTCAACATGATTATCTGCGGGCTGGCGGCTTCCCGCTACGGCCGGGAAGGAGGCCTGCTGAAAATCGCCAGGGTGCGCAATGACGACTACATGCACTTGAGCCGTTCCGGCGACAAACAGGTGCTGGGTATCGATCACTTTATCCATCCCAACATGGAAGCGGCCCGTTCGGTGATCAAGGCCATTGAGCACGGCGCAGTGGGGGACATCATTTCGTTCTCAAACACGCACTACGAGCTAGGCTCCATTGACGTAGCGGCGGGAAGCGCTTTTGACGGGCTTGCCCTCAAGGATTACCGGGCGCTGGTCCGGCCTGAAAGCCTGGTGACGCTGGTTGAGCGCGGGGAAGAGGTGCTGCTTCCTTCGGGCGCGACCATACTCGCCAAAGGGGACCGGGTGCACATTCTCGCCAACGGGAATGACCTGCCCGGCATTTTCGCTTTTGCGGGCGGCGCCGAAAAGCCCATCCGCAAAATCGGCATAGTGGGCGGAGGCAAGATAGGCGCGCTGCTGGCCGAAGGATTGTTACGCAAAGACGGGCTGCCGGACGGGGCGGAGTACCTTGAACGGCAGGGTGAAAAGCAGCATTTTCCCTTTCCCCTGCTCAAAATGCTGCTGCCCAAGAGCAGCCGGCGGCTGGTGATCATTGAACAGGATTACCGGCTCTGCAAGGACCTGGCGGCCCGCTTTCCTGAGGCGCTGATTCTCAACGAGGATATTTCTGACGAGAGCTTTGTCAACGAGGAACAGTTGGATGATTTGGATTGCCTCGTAACCACAACCAACAATCAGGAACTGAATATCATTACCGCGGTGTACCTTAAATCCAGGGGCATTGAGCGGAGCATCGCCATGGTTTCGGGTTCCGGCTACGCGGCCATGGCGCGGCTTCTCGGCGTGGACGTGGTGGTCCCCATGAAGTCGGTGGTGGTCAATTCGATTATCTCTCACCTGATGGGAAGCGGCGTGAAGGAAGTGCACCGGATTGGCGACGGCAGCGTAGACATCATGGAAGTTGAAATTGCTGGGGATGCGCCGGTAACGAATATGCCCATCTCGCAGTTCAAGCTTTCCGCCGGCGGTCTCTTAATGCTGGTAAACCGGGGCGGCGGTTCTTTTATTCCCCGGGGCGACTATGTGTTCAGCGAGGGCGATCACATTGTGCTGATCGCCAAGACCGGCAGCCAGGCGGAGATCGAAAAATATTTCGATAAAAAAGAACCGCTGTGAGCAAGCCGGCGTGAGCGATTATGGGCGATAGAAAACGGCTCGGGCCGTGGACAGGCATGCTGGCGGGCAATTTCAAAGGCTTTCTGTTCGTGTTCTTTGCCTGGGCCGCGGCCGGCCTTCTGGGGGCGCTTCCCTTTTACTGTTCAGGGCATATCCCGAATTTTACCGACGCGGTTTTTGAAAGCGTTTCGGGCTTTACTACCACCGGAGCCACGGTCTTACAGGATATTGAGGCCCTTCCCAGGCCGCTGCTCTTCTGGCGGGCCTTGACTCATTGGCTGGGGGGCATGGGAATTGTGGTGCTTACCGTCGCCCTGCTGCCCCTGCTCGGCGCCGGGGGCTTTCAGCTGGTCAAGGCCGAAGCGCCTGGTCCTGAAACCGAAAAAATAACTCCCCGGATCACCCTGACCGCCCGGTTCCTCTGGCTCCTGTACATCATCCTTACCGCGATGCAGACCGCGCTATTGGTCTGTTTCGGCATGGACTGGTTTGACGCGGTGGCCCACGCCTTTTCAACCATGGCTACCGGCGGCTTCAGTCCCCGCAATGACAGCCTCGCTTATTACCACTCGCCGGTAATTGAATGGGTCTGCACGGCGTTCATGCTGCTGGCGGGCTTCAACTTTATCCTTATTTGGCAGCTTCTGCGGGGAAAATGCCGGAATTTGCTGCGGAACAGCGAGGCGAGAGCCTACGGAGCGATTGTGCTGGCATCGGGCCTGATTATCACCGCCGCCATTCTTCCCCAAAGCGCTTCTTTGGAAGCGGCCCTGCGGCAGGCGTTTTTCAACACCGCCTCCGTCCTGACCACCACCGGCATTTTCAACGAAAATTTTAACCTTTGGCCCGCACTGGCCCAGGGGGTTCTGTTTATCCTGATGTTCCTGGGGGGCTGTTCCGGCTCCACCTCCGGGGGGATTAAAATAATCCGGTATGTGATACTCGCAAAACAAGCCGGCAACGAAATGAAAAAAATCATCTGGCCCAGAGGGGTGTTCAATATTCAGCTTGACGGCAGGAGCGGAAAAAAGGAAGTTGTCTACGGCGTGGCGGGTTTTGTGTACCTCTATTTTGTGCTGATTTTCCTCACCGCCCTTCTGGTGAGCAGCGCCGGTGAGGATGTGTTTACTTCCCTCAATACGGCGCTGATCTGCCTTGGCAACATCGGCTTGGGGCTGGGGAAGCTGGGGCCTTTCAATGCGTTCCCCGATTTCCCCGCTTATGTTAAATGGGGCCTTTCCTTTGTGATGATTGCGGGGCGGCTGGAACTCTGGACCGTGATGGTGTTTTTTACCAGAGATTTCTGGCGGAAATAATAACAGGCCGAATTTCGGGTTTTTTTTCGATTGTATTTCCGGTTTTTGTCCGTCTCCGCCCAGCGGCAAAGGCGTCTCCCGAATGAGACATTGATCTGTCCGGCATGAAAACCGCTGCCGGGGACCAGCGCAAATCACAAAACCTGGCCCCTTTGTGGGCATGGTGACGAATTTTTACAGGGCAAGTGACGGTGAAAGCGGTAAAAAACCTTGTGGATGTCTTAGCACTATCCCCGCCGAAGCGCAAGCCCCCCTTAATTATGAGTATACTCCGACGTAAACAGTTTTTGCGCCGCCCCATAGCAGAAGGCGAAGAGGTTCCAGTACGCGCTTGCCCTGATTTTGACGGCATATTACAATTAACGAATGAGTGACACCTCTTTATCCCAGGTGGGATTGATCCGCGAGGCTTTTCGTTACCAGAGCCGGTTTGAAGGCTCCACTATGGTATTCAAAATTGATTTTCCCGTAACAGAGGACCCCGGCTTTCCCTATTTGATGAAAGACCTGGCGCTGCTGGCCCAGACCGGTTTCAAGGTAGTGATTGTGCCGGGGGCCAAGGAATGGATTGACGAGGTGCTCCGTAGACGCGATATTTTTTCCACTTACGCCGCTTCGCCTGATTTGCCGGGGCCGGCGAGGATCACCACGGCTCAGGCGCTTCCCTTTGTGGAGATGGCGGCCTTTCATGTGGCGACCAGGTTTATGACTTTCCTTTCGGGCAGCAGGGTGGACGCGTTGATAGGGAACTTTGTGCGGGCCAGAGGCCTGGGGGTGGTGGACGGCGTTGATATGGAACATACCGGCACGGTGGACAAAATTTATACCGGCTCGATCAGCCGCGTACTGGACCTGGGGATGGTACCGATTCTGCCCTGCATCGGCTGGAGTCCCTCAGGCAGGCCTTATAATGTACCCAGCGACGAGATTGCGCTGGCGGCGGCGGCGGCGCTGGGCGCGGTGAAATTTTTCATTATCTCGGTGCATGAAAGGCTGCGGGAGGGGGCGTTCAGGCTGCCTGAAAATCTTGAAATCAGGGCCGACGGCAGCCTGGTACAGTTGACGCCGCAGGAAGCGGATGCGGTAATTGCGGCTAACGCCGCCGGCGCGGATAATGAGCAGGGACGGACACTGCGGGAACTCCGCCTGGCGCTAAAGGCCTGCCGGGCCGGGGTGGAGCGCGTACACATCATCGACGGCAGGGAAGAAGGCGCGGTACTCAAAGAACTTTTCTCCAACCTCGGCGTGGGAACCATGGTTTACGCGGATATGTACGAATCGATCCGCGCCTTCCACAGCAGGGACCTGCCGGATATTCTGCGGCTTATGGAGCCGCTGATGCAGAAAGGAATTTTAATCCGGCGCAGCGCCGAGCAGATTCAGGAAAACAAAGACGATTACGTGGTTTTCGAGATTGACGGTTCGGTCCACGCCTGCGCCGCCCTGCATGACTGGGGCGAAGGTCAGGGCGAAATTGCCGCGGTCGCCGCGGACCCGCTCTACGCCGACTTCGGCCTTGGCCGGCGGATCGTGAGTTTCCTTATCGAAAAGGCCCGCAAAACCCGCCTGAGCCGGGTCTTTGTGCTTACCACCTACGCCCAGGACTGGTTTGAGACCCTGGGATTCAGCGAGACGGCGGTGGAAAGCCTGCCGGAACAGAAGCGCAGGCTTTACGACCACAACCGGAGAAGCAAAGTTTTCGTGCTGGAGTTGTAAGCGCATGAGGTAAAAAGTGGGGAAGTGGACCCCCGCCAAGAAACCGCATCTACCTCGCGTAAGCGAGTTCTTTAAGCCCGGGGGGGTATTACTGACCCGGCAATATACATATTGACATATAGAAGAAACCGCTAGTATGGTTGAAGCATGGAAAAGCAAGACGGAAGAAAACTGGCAAACGGCATTGGAAGAAAGACGGAGGATTATCATCCGTATGTAAAGAAAATGGCAGCAGTCCTTCCGAAATAGCAGCTGCCACCGGCTGTTCGCGCCAAACTATATATCCGTTGTGGAACACATGGAAAAAGAGTAAAAACAAAGATAAAATTATCGCGGTAAAAAAAATGCGGCCGGCCATTCGGATATGGACGTACACTTACGAACGCACAGGAAAAGGAAATACAAAGAGTTATAATCGATAACTATCCTGACCAGTTGAAACTTGATTGTGCCCTGT
>JAITIC010000041.1 GCA_031279635.1 Treponema sp.
CCGCCTAACGGCTGGGGATGCCAGTGCTATGTAACGACCAAGAGCGAAGCCGGGGCGGAGCGGGACGGCATTAAGCCCGGCGACTCCACGAAAGAAACCTTGCCGGAGATTGACGAGACCTGGGCGTATAACGCCGGGCGGGAGGCGTTGGCGCCGAACTTTAATAAATATAAAAATCTACCGCGGGATACGCTGAACAGGATATACAAAAATTATCACCGCAGTATGAACAATACGCGCTTATCCGAAGGCGAGTTTAAGACGCTTATCAAACGAACGAATGAGGCGGACTATAAACCGCTCAACGTAAATTACCAGGCGGGCAATCTTGAAATGAAACGCTTCGAGGCCATGCGGGATGCCGGCGTGCGTGATTCAAAAATCATGGCAACCGACCACGACCTGTGGCATGGCACCGGCAATAAAAACGTGAAACAGAAAATACCTGAAAAGCTGTTTAGCGAGCTTTATACAACATTTCAAGAACCTGAACATATTTACCGGGAAAAGGCGCCGGCAAGGTCAACACAGGAACAAATTTTTCATTTGGTAAAAGATACCAAAGACGGCAAAAAAATTAAAATTGTCGTTCACGTCAGGACATTGGGGAACGGACAGACCTCAATGCGGGTAAGAACACTCGGACACGCGGAATATGACTACACGGGGAAAAATTATGAAACAATTTGGTAGCCGCCGGGCGGGGTCTCGCTCCCCGCTGCCCTCCAACCCGGTAAACCGGATTGAGTACGCTTCTAATCCGACTTCTCGGCGGCTACCTGGATACAGTATCGTCCCGGAAAGGGAAAAAATCAAGCCCGCAAGCATCGCGTGTCAAGCGGCGCATAATTTCGTCAACTATTTTCTTTGATTTGGCGCAAGCCCAAAGGGTAGGTTTATAGGGAGGTTTTAAGATGGTAAAAGGCGTTCAATTTTGGAATAGCCGGGACTGTTATTACACGCAGACGAACAATCCCACGGAGGAAATCCTCCGCAAACGGTCTGACGGAGAGTGGCTTGTTTCCTGCGGCCCTTCGGCGGCGGTGACGTGCGTCGCCGCGATGGGCCATGACGTGGATATCCGGTGCCCCGGTTCTTACCGGCCCCAGGGCGAGGAAGTCCTGATGGACTTTTTCAATGACCCGCGGAATTACGCCGCGCTCAAGGCGGCCCGTCCCGAAACGCCGCCGGAGGTGTGGCACGGGAACGAGGTGCCGCAATTTTATCCGGTCGCGGTCAGGGCGGTGTTCGGCGCGACGGCCCGCTTCGAGTGGGGCGCGGGCTTCGACACGATAGCCGCCGAATTGCGATCGGGCAAGGCGGTCCAGTTGTGCCTGGTGAAGCCGGGGCATTACATCGCCGCCGTCGCGTATGACGACGAGGCGCGGGAACTTATTTTCAACGACCCCTGGCCGGGAAGGTTCCCTGACGGGAACGGGTTCAACCGCAGGATGGGTGAAGCGGAATGCAAGGCGAATCTCAAGCCCTTCCGTATCGTCTATGGGGGCTAGAATTTGAAAGGGTTAATGAGGGGTCTTGCGCCGCGTTTTGGTTTTTCCGGTGGCAGTATGGGCAGTCCAAACTCGTCAAGCCTGGGGGTGTTTGAGATGATTTTATCGGCGGCGGCAGGCGAAAAAAGAAACCGCGGCTTCCGGAGCCAATCGGTTTTACTGCGGAACTTGAATTTCGCAACGATGCGCTTCACCCACAGGCCGGGCGGCGTTTGTACGCCAAGATATTGGCGCACCGAGTCGGCGGTTACCCACAGCGCCCCGTCAAAATCGAGCCTTACGGCGGTCAGTTCTTTTCCGTCCATGCCGTTCATCATGGCAAAAAATGGGAGGAAGGGCAAGCGGGGGCGGAAAGCAAAAACCGGCGCGGGCGCGTCGTTTGGGGGAAATTGGTAAATGGGTTCAAGGCACGAAAACGCGCAAAAATTAAAGCCTGTTAAAGGCGATTAAAGGGCTTTGCGGGGAAATCGCCGCCCAAAGTTGGAGGTTGCCGGATGGCTGAATTGATGATTTTCAAGGCCGGGAAATACCCGCAGGGGGACTGGCCGAAGGAGCGGGTCAAAAAGCTCGTGGACGCTTACGATCCTGAAAAGTTTTACGACGCGCCGCTGGTAATCGGACACCGCTGGTACGGGATGGATGACAGCTATCAGGACGCGCACGGCTGGGTGCAAAGCCTCCGCATGGACGGCGCGGGCAGGGTCTACGCCGTTATCACGGACGTTTCATCTGATCTGAAAAAGAAGGTGGCGGAGAAAAAGCTCAAGTATATGTCGGTGGAGCTATACGAGAACGACAAGGTGGATGAAAACCAGCCGCCTTATTTAAGGGCTATCGCCCTCCTGGGCCGGGACACGCCGGCCGTCGCGGGGGCGAGGCTGCCCGCGTATTTTTCGCTTGCTCAAGGCGGCATGGTTTGCTTTGCCAAAGAGGAAGAGCATACAACCGTGTTTACCAGCAAGGTAGGCGCGGCGGAAATAAAAACCTTTTCCGGCGGCACGGGAAAGGAATCCAATGAACCGGAGGTAAACATGGATGAAGTTGTACAAGCACAAATGGAAAAACTGAAAGCGGATTTTGCCGCGCAGAACGAGCGGCTGGCCGCGCTCCAGAAAGAAAACGCCGAACTCAAGAACGCCGGAAAGAAGGCTGAATCGGAGGCGTATTTCGGAAAGCT
>JAITIC010000050.1 GCA_031279635.1 Treponema sp.
CTATTCGACAAATTCGTCCGAGTCGATATAATTAACCGCTTCGATTCCCGCGATTCGTCCGCTGTTTATGGCGAAGCCCATGGTATTACCGGGAAGGTAAAAGCAGTAACTGTCGCCGAAGATACCGCAGGCATCGGTGCCGCAGGCATAGAGGCCGGGGATCTTTTTCCCGCCCGGGTTTAACACTTCCAGCTTGTCGTTAACCGCAACGCCGCCCAGGCTCCCGTATCCGGCGGGGTAATGCCGGGCCGCGTAGTATGTACCGCCCTTCAAGGCTTTGATATACCGGTGTTGTTTGAAGAAAAGATTGTCCGCCGATACCGCCGCTTCATTGTATTCCGCTATGGTCTTCCGCAGGGATTCAAGATCGATGCCGGTCTTTTCGCAGAGTTCCTCAAGGGTTTCAGCGGTAAAAAGATTGTCGGGCTGTTTCTGTTCTTCGTTATGCAGCATACTCAAGCCCGATTCCTCGGCCTGGGCGCCTGACAGGTAGCTCTCCAGTTCTTTTTCCCACTTGTCTACCTGTTTGATATTATGATGAAAGGTAATATAGTCCAAACCCGTTTTACGGTAACTGTCCAGAATTTCATCATTGATAATGGTAAAGGCCGCCCGTTCACGCTGGCGGGAAATAGCGTTGCCGGTGAATACCGTGTTGTTCATAATTTCTTCGTTGATGAAACGTTTGCCGTCGAGGTTGACCATTAAATTGGGCTGACGCATGGTCTCGCTTAATGTCTTGTATACATCGGTAACGCCGGGAGTTGTATAGGTAAGTTCCATAACCGGCGCGGTTTTTTCGGCCCCAAGGTCCCAGAGCATTTTTAGGCCTTCCCCCACAAGTCCGGGTATGCGGAACGAATGTAGATCCTTGCCCCACTGGTACCCCATGTTTTCCGCTATCATCTTTGGATTGTCTCCAAAACCGCCGGTCGCCACAATGACAGAGTTGCATTCGGCGGTAAGGGATTCTCCATCGGCGTTGACAAATTCTACCCCGGTAACGCGGCCGTTTTCCGCAAGAATCTTCGTTGCTTTGGTTTGGTACATAATCTTAACACCCAGTTCTTCGGCCCGTTCCGTCAAAGCGCGGAAAAGATTCGAGGCGGCCCGTTCGGCGGGGGCATTTGACCCTTGAGTCTTTACCACATGCCAGGTTTGTTTTGATTTTTCAAAATACTTGTAGACCCCTAAAAAACCAATCCCCATTGATTCAACCCATTCAATGGTAGAGGCGCTCTGTTCAATATACCGGCGTACCAGCCGCGCATCTGTCCGCCAATGGGTGTACTCCATAAAGAATCTGAAGGCATCCTCTTTGGTTAGATCCACCATCTGCGCCTTTTGATACTTTGATTCAACGGCAAAAAAGCCCATTCCCATGTTTGCCGCGCCGCCTGTGGTACTGCCCTTTTCGAGCAGAATGACGCTTGCGTCTTTTTCAGCCGCCGCTGCCGCCGCGGTGATGCCCGAAGCGCCGCCACCGATAATAATTACATCAGCTTCCAATTTACCCATGCTATTTGTCCTTCCTTCTATTATGATTATGATTCTCCCCGCCGGCGGCGTCTGCCGCCAATGGCGTTTGGTTCCCGTTCAATTTTTTCTTTAGGACAGCGTTTGCGGGTAATGTGATATTCCCATTCACCCGTATCCTCAAGAAGCGTCAGACATTCAAGGGCCGCCTGTTTTGAAAGATCACAGCCTGAGTAAGACACAATAAGCGGCAGCAGCTCTTTTAAGAGATCGACATCGTCAAGCTCTCCCCTGCCTTCGGCGATGTCGGAAACGATCCGGTAAACCTGCAAGGTCCCTTCCCGGCTAAAGACACAGCAGGGGTCGGCGTTGCGGCTTACGTTATAGAGGATGTCTTTTGCCTGTTGCACCGTACAGGTCAACCCGCAGCCTCCTTTCCGTGTCTGCGAAAACAGGGATCGTTGTACAATTTAACGCCGGGGATCAACAGCCGGAGATCGCAGCGCAGGCAGTTGCTTGTATTATCGCAGAGACGATTTTGCAGGGGTTCCCTTTCGTAGTAAAACTCCTCCATATTGCCGTCTCCGCCCAAATACCGATCAACGGATGAGGCGGCCCGGGCCGCAAAGGCAATCGCTTCAACGATTGAACGTGTTCCGGTAACCGCATCGCCCGCGGCAAATATGCCGGGCGCGGATGTTTCACAATCGGCGTTCACCGTAACGGAGTTTCCCCGCCCCAGGGCAAGCCCAAAGTTCCCGCTTAGATCGATCCGCTGCCCGGTGGCAAAAACAAGACATGAAGCGTCAAAATTCCGACCGCTTTCCGGTTCCAATTCAAGTTCTAATCCCTTCGTTCCAAAATGAAAGCTGCGCACCTCCGAAACCGTAATACCCACCGCAACGGCATCCTGCTTTTCCACCGCCGTACAGCTTGCGGAGGGAAGAATTTCAATTCCTTCTTTTAGGGCTTCGCCAATCTCTTCCGCGTCCGCAAGCATGTTTTCCCGGTCTTCAAGGCATATTACCCGGACTGTCTTAACGCCGGCTTTTTTGGCGGTCCTGGCGCAGTCAAAGGCAACATTGCCCCCGCCGAATACCGCAAGACTATCGCCCATATCCGGCAGTTGATCCATGTTTGCCAGCCGGCAGAAGTCCACCGCGGTATACACATTCCGGCAGTCAGAAACCGGCAGCCCCGGCAGTACGCCCTTTTGCGCGCCCACGGCTACGACTACGGCGTTGAAACCGGCCAGCAGTCCGGGAGCGGAATCGATCCGCGCACCGGTAACAATAGCGGCTCCATGTTTCTCAATGATGGAAATTTCTTTATCCAGAATATCCCGGTCCAGCCGGTAACGGGGTATGCCGTAACGCATCATGCCGCCCGCCTGTTCCCGGCCTTCAAATACGGTAACGGCATGGCCCTTGCGCGCCAAATGCCACGCGGCAGTCAGTCCCGCGGGACCCGCGCCGATGACGGCCGCCTTTTTACCACTGCCCTTCGGGGCTTTGATTTTTTGCAGCCAAAACATATCGGGATCTGTCTCCACCGCAGCCCGCTTAATTTCACGGATGGTAACGGCTTTTTCCAGATGCCCGCGCTTGCAGGCGGCTTCGCATTTATGGTTACACACATAACCCAGCACATGGGGAAAGGTAAGTTTCTCCCGTATCACCGCGGCGGCTTCGGTATAGCGTTTTTCGTCATAGAGGCGCACATAGGCCGGAATATCCACATGGGCCGGACAAGCGTTTTTGCAGGGGATCAGCGCCTGGGCGCGGGGCGCATCCGTACTGAATATACCCGGCATATCCTGGATTGCACCGGTGGGGCAGACCTCCACGCAGGCACTGCAAAAACGGCAGTCGCTTTCTGTAAGAGGGACATCGTTTTTAACGCCCACATAACTCTCTCCGTCTTTCCGCAGATACGCCAACGCCCCCACGCCGCGCAGGTCTTCGCAGGCGCGGACACAGCGTCCGCACTGTATACACCGTTCCATCTCGCGCTTGATCAGCGGGTTGGGACGGCCCGACGCAAGCCGGGTATTGTCTTTTTCAATCCGGCGTAGCCGTGAATGGGCCACACCCAGATACTGCAACAGCGCTTGAAGCTCGCAGTTTAAATACGCCGCGCAGGAGGTACAATCGGCGGGATGACAGGCAAGCATAAGTTCAACGGCAACATTGCGGAGATGGATAAGTTCCTCCGTGTTTGTTTTGACAACCATGCCATCCTGTACGGCGGTATTGCAGGAGCTGACAATGCTCCCGTCGATCTCCACCGAACAGAGCTTACAGCCGCCCTGGGCCTTTAGTATGGGATGATAACAGAGATGGGGAATATATATTCCCGCCGCCAGCGCGATTTCCAGAACATTTTGCCCTTCCGCGGCGCTTACATTTTTCCCATTTATGGTAATGGTAACCACAAGCCCTCCAACGCGGCTCCGGATTCATCAAGAGCGAAACCGGCATTCCCTCTTATCTTTCTATCAATACACTAACGCCCTGTCCGCCGCCGACACAGAAGGTTACAATACCGCGGTGAACATCCCGCCTTTCCATCTCGTAGAGCAGCTTGGTAACGAGGATCGCCCCGGTACCGGCCAGGGGATGTCCCAGGGCAATGGCGCCGCCGTTGACATTCAATTTTGAAACGTCCATGTTTAATCCCCGAATACAGGCCAGCGATTGGGTCGCGAAGGCTTCATTCATCTCAAAGAGATCAATATCGTCGATGTTTTTTCCGGTTTTTTCCAAAAGCTTCCTGGTGGCAAGCACCGGCCCATAACCCATGATCTTCGGGTCCAGCCCCGCCGCGGCGCCGGCGATACATTTTCCCAGAATTGTAAGACCTTTGGATTCAGCCTTTTCCTTTTCCATGACAATCAAAGCCCCGGCGCCGTCGTTCATGGGAGATGAGTTTCCCGCGGTAACTATGGCGCCGTCCTTGAGTACCGGCCTAAGTTTGGCAAGAACTTC
>JAITIC010000067.1 GCA_031279635.1 Treponema sp.
CAGGTGATACGTTCCTTGAGCGAGCGGGAAAAAGCGCAGGCCGCAAAAGCCCAGGCGGCGCAAAAGCCTGCGGCAAAAACCGCCGGGGCAAAGCCTTCCTGGGCAGGGGACGCCGCCGTGAATTGTATTACCGGGCTTGGGGCTTCGCCGGGATTTTGTTTTGGAAAAATTTTCTCTATCACTCCCCAGGATATTGAGATTCCCGATATTCCCATGAGCCTGGAGCAGGGGGCAGCGCTTCTGGAAGAAGCGGTAACCAGGGCAAAGCAGCAGCTTAAAGCGGTAATGGATGATACCGCGAGGAGGATCGGCGCCGCAGACGCGGAAATATTCAAGGCCCACGGCGCGTTTCTTGAAGACCGGGATCTCATTGCCGCCTGCGCGGTACAGATAGTAAAGGGCCACGGCCCCGCATGGTCATGGAAAAACGCGGTGGAAGAATTGGCAGAGAGTTTTGAACTGATGGATAACCCGGAGCTTGCGGCGAGGGCCGCGGATATCCGCGACGCGGGGCGCAGGGTTCTCAATTTTTTATTGCCGGGAGACGCTGCGAGCAGGAAAATACACAAACTGCCCGATGAAAAAGCAGTAATCCTGGCAAAGGATATTTCCCCTGCGGATATGGCGGAGATCGATCCTGATAAGACAGCCGGTATCATTACGATTTTTGGCAGCCCGGCTTCTCACATGGCAATTCTGGCCCGCACCATGGGTATTCCCGCCGTTGTCGCTTGTGACGCCGGAGTACTGGCTCTAGCGGAGGGTGAAACCGTAATCGTTGACGGTGATGGCGGTTTTGTGTATTACAACCCTTCGCCGGAAACGCTGGAAGCTGCCGGTAAAGAACAGAACAAACGGGAGCAACACCGGCAGGAACAGATAAAGACCCGCGCCTTGCCGGCAAAAACTGTTGACGGGCGTACTATCGCGGTCTTCGCGAACATCAATAACCCGGACCAGGCTTCTTTGGCGCTGGATATGGGCGCCGAGGGGGTCGGCCTGATGAGGACCGAATTTCTTTTCCTCGAACGGGGAACAAGTCCCGGCGAAGACGATCAGGAAGAAGTTTATACCGCTATGGCGAAGGCTCTGGATAAACGGCCCCTTGTCATTCGCGCCCTGGATATAGGGGGCGATAAACAAATAGCGCATCTTAACCTCGAAAGAGAAGACAATCCCTTCCTGGGAGTACGTGGAGCAAGACTCCTTTTGCAGCGGCAGGATATTCTTCTTCCTCAACTCAAGGCAATATACCGCTCGGCCAAAGAAAATAAAAATATCAAATTGATGTTCCCCATGATAACAAGCCCGGAAGAATTGCGCCGCCTCCGGGACATAACCGAAGAAATCCGTAAAGACCTTTCGGCCCCCAGGATTCCCCTGGGTATTATGATCGAGGTGCCCGCCGCGGCGATCCTCGCCCCTGTGTTTGTCCGGGAATCGGATTTCTTTTCTATCGGCACCAACGACCTTACCCAGTACACCCTTGCCATGGACAGGCAAAACCCAATATTGGCCCAGGAAACCGACGGGCTCCATCCGGCGGTACTAAACCTGATAAAAACAACCGTAGAGGGGGCAAAAAAATACAGGCGTCCCGTGGGGGTCTGCGGCGGCGTCGCGGGAGACAAAACAGGGGCCTTGCTGCTCGCCGGGCTTGGTATTGACGAGCTGTCCATGACCCTAGGGACATTCCCGAAATGAAAGAAGCTGTCAGGATATACAAACATAGCAAGTTGACGGAGCTGGCGCAACGCGCCCTTTTGTCAGAGTCGGCAGCCGAAGCGCGTTCGTTATTGGGGGCCTTATTAAAATTGTTACCTTTACCTTGAACCCGGCGGTCGATCTTACCATAAAACTGGACAAACTAAGGCCGGGAGAAGTACACCGCGCCGAAACTTCTTCGATCCGCGCCGGCGGCAAGGGTGTTAATGTCAGTACCAATATCGCCGGATACGGGATAGATAATACGGCGAGCGGTTTTCTTGGTTCCGGCAACGCGGATATCTTTGAGCGTCATCTTTTGAACATGAACATACGCAATGATTTCGTCCGGGTCGAAGGGGTAAACCGTACCAATATTAAAATTGTGGATGCCGCCGGGACAACCGATGTAAATCTTAACGGCCTTTCGGTTTCACAGCGGGATATGAATAAACTTCTTTCCAAGTCGAATACTTTTTTTCCGGTGAAAAGGGCGCGGCGGTTTTATCCGGTAGCCTTCCCCCTGGTTCTCCGCCTGATTTTTATCGGAGCCTTACCGAAAAATTGAAAAGCTATGGATGTACCGTTTTTCTTGACGCCGATGGAGCGGCCCTGGAAAGCGCCCTGTCCACCAGAGTGTTACCCGATTGTATCAAGCCGAACATCCGGGAAATTTCAGAATGGGCGGGACGGCCGCTTGAAAAATACGAGGACATTATAAGCGCCGCGCGGGAATTGTTGGAAAGAGGTTTGAAACTCGTGGCCGTGTCTATGGGCAATGACGGCGCCCTCTTCATCAATCAAAGGCAGACCGTTCACGCCTGGGGACAAACGGAACGTATCGCCAGTACCGTGGGCGCCGGGGACGCCATGATGGCCGGCATCGTTTCCGCCTGGGCTGCGGACCCGAAAAACGGCGCTATTCAACCGGACCAACCGGACGCGCTGGAACGGATTGCGAAAATCGCTACGGCCTTTGCGATAACGTGGCTGGAAAACAGCGCATATACAGAACCAGTCGTCGAAGGCAAAGGTGAATTTTTGAAAAAAATTGACGCCGCCGCGGGGAAAGTTACGGTAAAACGGATCTGATTTTGTTTGCCGGATCATTAAAAAACCGCATTTACGTATGCAAATGCAAGGAAAACTATGGAGGTAATTATGCCGGATCATTTTTGGGAGCTTATTGAAAGTACCAAGGCCGAGATTAAGGCTCAGATTGCGGAACAAAGCCTGAAAAGCGAGGCGGGGAAATCGGGCGCGGTAGTACACATCGAGACAAGGGACGCCGCCGGCGTGCGTCAGGCTTTTGAAGGAACGCCGGCGGCAGATGATGTTCTTATCGCGCTGGGGAACGCGGAGCCTTCCGTGGCTTTCGCCGGCATCCCCCGGACCAACGCGAGTTTGGAAGAAGCGTTGAAGGATCCGGCTGCGCTGCTGCGGAAGGCCATGAAAAAAACATTCCGGATTCTGTGGCCGGGGCCGGGGAACCTGAGGCGGGGCTTTGATTGCCGGCATAACTTCCTGCCCCACCGGTATCGCACACACTTTTATGGCGGCGGAAGGACTGGAGAAAGCCGCCGCCGAATTGGGCTACCGGATCCGCGTAGAAACCCAAGGGTCGGTCGGTGCGGGGAATCCACTTACAGAAGAAGAAATTGCCCAGGCGGCCATTGTTATTATCGCCGCCGACAGGGAAGTTGACAAAAACCGCTTCGCCGGCAAAAGGGTGTTTTCGACGGGAACCAATGCCGCCACAACAAACGGCAAGGAACTTATTAAAAAAGCCTTTGCCGAAGCAAGTATCCAGTCCGCCGCTTCGTCAAGCGTTCAAAATACTCAGGACACAAAAAAGAGAACCGGGCCCTATAAACACCTTATGACCGGTGTATCCTTTATGCTGCCCTTTGTAGTCGCCGGCGGGCTCTGTATCGCTCTCGCATTCGCGATTGGCGGTATAAACGCCGAAGGGGTTTTGGCGCGGTTTTTTATACCATTGGCGGTTCGGGCGGCTTTGCGCTCATGGCGCCGGTTCTGGCCGGGTATATGGCCTTCTCCATCGCCGACCGCCCCGGTATCGCGCCGGGCATGATAGGCGGGCTGCTGTGCAGCCAGATGAACACCGGTTTTCTGGGAGGTATCGCGGAGGGATTTATCGCGGGCTATCTGGTACTTTTCCTCAACAAACACATTAAACTCGGCAAAAACCTTGCCGGCCTGAAGCCCGTCCTTATCCTT
>JAITIC010000227.1 GCA_031279635.1 Treponema sp.
TGACGGATTCTTCTGACATGGCGTGTGCTCCTTTGCAGCATTAGTATTTTTTGTCTATCGCAAGGATCGTGTTGAGCGCCACATTGACGCCCGCCCAGGCTTCGTCGAGGGAAGTAAACTCTTCCTCGCAGTGGCTGTGGCCGTCCTTGCTGGGAACAAAGATCATCGTCGTGGGCAGCATATCGGAAACATACTGGGCGTCGTGCCCCGGCCCGGAGTGCATTATCATATAGGAATAACCGAGAGAGGCGGCGCTCTGTTCCACCAGATCGACAAGCTCCCTGTTGAATTCGCAGCGTTTGCGGGACCATGCTTCTTTATACGTCACCGCGCATCTGTCAAATTCCCGGGGGATGCCCTTTATGGTTTCCAGGGCCTTTGCAAGCGCCGCGGGATCCCAATGGCGGACATCCAGGGAAAATTCAACTTCGTCGGGAATAACCGTATGCACATTCGGGTGCAGTTTTATTTCCCCGGTGGTGTACACCAGGTCTTTGGGAAGGGCGTCCAGCTCCGCGTGAATCCATTTGATGGCGTCCGCCGCCGCAAGCAGCGCGTCCTTCCGAAACGACATGGGCGTGGTTCCCGCATGATCCGCCTGGCCCCGGGTTTGAATACGGTAATTGAACATACCCACAACGCCGTCAACAACGCCTATCTGTTTTTTTTCAGCCTCCAGGATAGGCCCCTGTTCGATATGCAGTTCAAGCATGGCGCAATACCCGCGGGGATTGAGCCGGTTTTTTTCATCCCCCGCAAAGCCCGACGCCGCGAGGGCCTCGCCGAAGGTCCGGCCCCCCGCTTCCGGGGAAACGCCCTTTGACGCAAGCGCCGCGGCCTTGTCGAATTTTCCGCAGATAACCCCCGAGGACATCATTGCCGGCGGGTACAGGGAACCCTCTTCGTTGGTCCATATCACCGCGGTAAGCGGATGACGGTGGGGTATCTTTTCCGTTACGATGGTTTCCAGGGTTTCCATGGCGCTAATAACACCGAGTATGCCGTCGTAGTTGCCGCCGTTTCTCACCGAGTCCGCGTGGCTTCCCGAGGCGATACGCGGCAGCCCCGGCTCGGAACCGGCGATGGTGGCGTACATATTCGCCATGTCGTCGCTTGCAATTTCGGCGCCTATCGCGGCCATGCGTTTGGCAAATTCCTTACGCGCCGCGATGGCCTCCGGGGAAAGGGAAAAACGGGTAATGCCTCCCCTTCCGGCGTCTCCAAACCGGGCAAAGGTTTCTATCTTGTCTTGTATCCTCTCTTTGCTGCAGTGGCGCATTGCAATCTCTCCTTTTTATTGTGTTTTTGTTGTCCGCGCTCCGGCGGTCAGGGCCCCCGAAGGGCAGACCCACAGGCACAGATGACAGCCGGCGCAGGCGTTATTATTTATTGAAGGAAGCCGCTTTGCAGCATCCCAGCTCACCGCGCCATGTCCGGCGTCGCTGCAGGAAATATAGCAGCGCCCGCAGGAAAGACACTTTTCCCCGTCAAGCACAACGGACTGGACGCTGCGGCGGTCAAGCTCATTGGCCGGCGCGAAGGCGCCCAGGCCCTTCCCGGCAAGTTCCGCAACGCTCAGGCATTTATGCTGCCGCATAAAGCCCAGGAGTCCCAGCTTGAGTTGATCTATGATGCGGTAGCCGTACTGCATCACCGCGGTTGTCACCTGCAGGTTGGCGCAGCCTAAAAGCAGAAAGTCCAGGGCGTCTTTCCAGGTTTCTATGCCCCCCATGCCGCTTACCGGAGCGTTCATCGTCCCCTTCCAGGTTTTCAGATCCGAGATGAACCGGAGGGCGATGGGTTTAACCGCCTTTCCCGAATAACCGGAAACACAGGTCTTGCCGTTTACATCCAGGAGCGCCCCCAGGGTTTCGCTGTTAAAGCCGGTGAAGCTCTTTACCGTGTTTATCGCGGCAATGCCGTCGGCGCCCGCGGCAAGGGCCGCTTCGGCGGGGGGTATCATGCTGCCCAGGTTGGGGGTCATCTTGGCGAGCATGGGCAGACGGCTCCCCTTTCTGGCCGCCCTGGTAAAGCGGCCAACCAGTTCCGGATCCTGTCCCACATCGCTGCCAAGGCCCGACTCGCTCATGTGGGGGCAGGAAAAGTTACATTCGATCATGTCAACCTTGGCGGCCTCACATTCCTTTGCAAGGCTTGTCCATTCTTCTTCGGTCTGCCCCATGATCGACGCGACGATCGTTTTGGAAGGGAAGGTTTCCTTCAATTTTTTGAGGTCCGCAAAGTTATCCTCCGTGGGCCGGTCCGAAATCTGCTCAAGGTTGCGGAACCCCACAAAGGGGGTGCGTTCCTTTCCTATGGCGTCGAACCGGGGGGAAACATCCCGGATCTCGCCGTACCCTATGGTCTTGTACACAACGCCGCCCCAGCCGGCGCGGAGCGCCCGGGCGCACATTTCATAATCCGCCGCCACAATGGAAGAGGAAAGAAAGAAGGGATTCTCACACTTAATGCCGCAGAACTCAATGGTAAGGGCGCCCATATCCGCGGCCAAAGGTTTGGGCCCGGCCTGGTAGTAACGTTCGTTTTTCATTCCCAGGCTGAATGTGGCGCTCCGGTGTTTGACGCGGGACACCGCGTCGTAGACCGCCAGGATACGCACCGGGTAATCATAATGAATACAGGCGCGCTCGCAGCGTTTACAAACCTTACAGCCCGCCATGCTTTCCAGGGCGTGCTTGTCCAGGGCAAAACGGACGCTGCGGATAAAAAACGCCGGATCGCATACTTCTTCGCCTTTCCTCTTCTGGGGACACGCGGCCCCGCAGGGCGGATCATGGCAGAGCAGGCAGCGGGACGCTTCCTCTACCGGATCGATAAAGCGTTCAGCCCGACGCATCATAAACATCCGCTTTCGGAACGTTTGACATAGCGCCCCTGTCCGGGTTTGCCGACATACTTCCCGTTGTCGTACACCAGGCTTCCGCGCAGGAAGGTTTTCACCGGATAGCCCTTCAGCGCCACCCCCTCCCAGATGGTCTGATCGTAATCGGAGTGCATAGCGCTGACGCTGATCGTAAAATCCTTGGCGCGGTCATACAGGACAATGTCGGCGTCCTTGCCCACGGTGATGCTGCCCTTGGAAGCGCAGCCGAACAGTTTTGCCGGCGTTTCGGCGCAGAGCTGCGCCGCCCGGGAAAAAGAAATCCTGCCGGCATTTGCCGCGGAAAGCATATAGGGGTAGAGGTTTTCTATCCCCGCGCAGCCGTTGGGTATCTTGGTAAAGTCGTCCTTGCCCCAGTCTTTTTCCGCCTGCATAAACGGGCAGTGATCCGTGGCGACCGTATCGATCACCCCGAGCTTAATGGCCTTCCACAGGGCTTCCCGGCTTTCCGGCCCCTTCATGGGCGGAGAGCAGACAAAGTTTCTGCCGTCCTCCCGCTTGTAAACATCGCTGGTGAACTCAAGGTACTGGGGGCAGGTTTCGGCAAAGATAGCGTGCCCTTCGGCTTTGGCCTTTGCCACCGCTTCTACCCCTTCCTTGCAGGCAAGGTGGACGATGTAGAGCTTGGCCCCCAATGCCTTTGCCCAATGGATGGCCCGCTTCACCGCTTCGGCTTCGACAAACTCAGGCCGGCTGAGGTAGTGATGCCAGGGGCTGGTCTTTCCCCCGGCAAGAAACCCGGCGATACGCGCGTCGATGGCGTCGGGATTTTCCGCGTGGACATTGGTCAGGATGCCGGTCTCCCCGGCCTTCTCCATGATACGCATGAGCATCCCGTCGTCGATCATCATGCCTTCTTTTTTATAAACCATGAAACACTTAAAACTGGACACGCCGTACGCCGCGGCCCCGGCAAATTCGTTCAACAGTTCGCCCTCATTTCCCAGATCGGTTATGGCGCAGTGAAAGGCAATATCCGCGCAGACGCCCGGTTCGGCAAGGCCGCGGCGCTCCTCCACCGTTTGGACGATGCCCTTGCCTTTGCGCTGAATCGCGTAGTCAAAAACAGTCGTAACGCCGCCGCATACCGCCGCTCTGGTGCCGGCCTCATAACTGTCCGCGGAGACCGTGCCTCCAAAGGGCATCTGCAAATGGGTATGAACATCCACCGCGCCGGGAAGCACGTAGAGCCCCGAAGCGTCAAGCTCTTCGCCGGCCTTTATATTCCCGCCTATGGCGGCTATGCGGCCGTTTTCTATTCCCAGATCAGCCTGAAATTCCTGATATCCTGAAACAATGGTTCCGTTTTTTATGACCAGATCCATACGCGCCTCCTTATTGCTAGTGGTATTGCCCGCAAAAGCGGGGACGGCAACGAGGCGCCCCGCCGAAGCCCTGTTCAGCGGAGCGTCGTTCCGAAGCTACTTTGCCGCCTTCCAGTAAGCGTCGGTGTAGATTTCGGCGGCGGTCAGCGCCTTGAGCTTTGCCGCGGCGCTGGAGTCTGAAAGGCCCGCGTAAGCCTGGGTTTCGACAAGGGTGGTTTGGAACGCCGCCTCGTCAAAAGCGCCGAGATTGTCCAGAGACACCGGGCTGCCCTTCGTGTCAATGGTCACGAGTTTGGCGACTTCCGCCGCCATGTACTCCTGGTGGGGCGCCGACACGCTGGAACCCGCCCGAAACACAATTTCCGCGGCTTCCCCGGGATTCTCGCAGGCGTATTTCCAGCCTTTCAGGGAGGCCCGGATGAAGCGCGCCAGTTTGTCCTGATTCGCCCTGGCCCAGGATTCTTTGACAAACATACAGTCCTCAAGCATGGCGACCCCTTCGTCATTCATGTCAATAACGTTAACATTCTCGCCGTAAGCAAGGGCGCCCTCGTAGGAATTTTTTACCAGCCCCAACTCGTTGTAGGTCATGGCGGAAGCGGCGGCAATGTTGCCGTTGTCAAAATCGTTCATGTCGAATCCCTGCTGAACAAGGGATTTATCCGGCATACCGAGCTTGGACAACAGGGCCTTGATTTCATATTCATTGCCGCCCATCCAGTTCCCGACTGTGGTCCCGGCGTTGATGTCCGCGCCCTTGGCAATGCCGGAGTCTTTCTTTGTCACCAGCACAAGGCCCGAGCGCTGATAGATCTGCGCCACGTTGATGAGATCAAGGCCGTTGGCGCGGGCAACGATCAGGTTTGAAACCCAGGTAACCCCCACGTCAACCTGGCCGGAATACACCGCGGCGGTCTCGGTAATATCGCCGCCCCCGGGGATGATTTCCACCGCGAGATTTTCATCCCCGTAATAGCCCTTTGCCGCCGCCACATAGTAGCCCATGAACTGCGCCTGGGGCAGCCATTTAAGCTGGATTTTAAGGGAATCCTGCCCGCCGGCCGCGGCGGCGTCGCTTTTGCCTCCCGCAAAAGCCGCTCCCGCGCACAACAACGCCGCAACTATTGACAGCGCCGCCCTTTTTGCATTTTTCTCCATGTTCGCCTCCTTAAAGCAAATTTGTTTAAACCGAATCGTAGCAATACTACGAATAAGCTTTCCCGCTAAAAAACAGCAAAATGCTTCGCATCTTGCGAGGCTAATGCCTGTGCCTGAACAGGAGTCTTTCCAGATTCGCCGCCAGGATAAAAAAAACAATGCCGATGATGGACGCCACCAGGATATAGGCCCAGCCTACGGTCATCTGCATGGTCCTCAGGCTGTTGCGGATTTCAAATCCCAATCCTTCCACGGAAGCCGCAAAATATTCACTGATGATCACGCCGATCATGGCCGCCGCAATGTTGATGCGCAGGGCGGTAAATATAAAGGGCAGGCAGTTGGGAAGGCGGAGCTTAAAAAAAGCGTCCGCCCTGGTTCCCGCATAGGATTCAATGAGGTCCAGGGCAAATGGCTTGAGATCCGTAAGGCCCCGGTAGACGTTGACGCTCATGGCGACCATGCTGACGATTGAAACAACCGCCGTCTTTGCGGCAAAGGGCGAGGCGGAAAACCACAGCCGCATTATGGGAGAAAGCGCGACAATGGGAATGGCGTTGAAGGCGGAAATTATGGCAAGCCCGCCCCCGCCCCACAGGGGATTCAGCGCCGCAAAGAGCGCGGCGAGGAAGCCCGCCAGGGATCCAATCCCGATTCCCGCAAGGAACACCTGCACGGTTACCCAGGAATCATGGACCGCCTTCGAGCGGTTTTCCATGAGGACCCGCAGAATATTGCCAAGGGTGGGCAGTTGAACTTCCGACACCCGGAGGATGCGGTGCAGTATCCGCGTCTCGTTGAGGACTATGATGAAGGCGCCGAACAAAAGCGGCGGCAGGACGCTTGTCGCCAAACGGGCAGCTTTGCTGTTCACTTACCTTCTCCCGTACTTGTAGGGCATACAGATTTTTTCTATCGCCGCTATCATTTGATAACTCAGAATCCCCAATGCCGCGGAAAGCAATACGCTTGACCAGAAGACCATGATCGGGAAGCCGCCGTACAGGGAATAGGTGATGAGATAACCCAGGCCCGACGCTCCTCCCAGGGTGTCCACCAGAATGGCCGCGGTTATCGCCATGGGCGCCGCTATCTTGAGGCCGGAAAACAAAAAAGGCAGCGCCGCGGGCATCATCAATTTGCGGTATACCGTGTGCTTGTTTGCCGCCAGGGAATACACCAGGGTCAGTTTTTCAGGCTCAACGCTCTTGAACCCGGCAAGGGTATTCACCGTAACCGGAAAAAAGGTGATGAACGCCGCAATAAATATGCGGGTCCGCCCTATGTCGCCGATGATGCCGGAAAGAATCGGCGCCAGCCCTAAAATTGGTATCATCTGGGAGACGAGCAGGTAGGGGAAAAGCATACGTTCCACCATGCCGGAAAGGCTCATCGCCAGGGCAAGGAGAAAGCCGGCTAGGGCGCCTGCAAGAAAGCCAATCAACGCGCGGGAAAGGGTCTGCCCGGCGTGGGAAAAGAGCAGGGATCTCCGGACAAAGAGATTGGCAATGATGCGATGCAGATAGGGCAGCGTTCTGGACGCCATTTTGTCTTTCGCCAGATCCGCGAGGATAAAGGAAATTTCCTGCCACATCAGAAAGATGACGCAGAGCCAGACAAAAATAACAATGCGGCCTTTGAACCGTTCAGACCTTATGCTTTTCATTATATGCCCTCGAAGCTGTTCCGTATTTTGACGACCAATTCATTGAAATGAGGGCTGTTCCGCATTTCGGGAAGCCGCGGCCGCGGCAGATCAATCTCGATTTCCGCGGAAAGCCGCCCCGGATGGGGGCTGAGCACAAACACCTTGTCAGAAAGAAAAACCGACTCCGCTATGTTGTGGGTAACAAAGACCACCGTTTTATTGGTCTGCCGCCAAATCCGCAGGAGGTCCTCATGCAGTTTTTCCCGGGTAAATTCATCCAGCGCGGAAAAGGGCTCGTCCATCAGAAGGATTTCGGGGTTGATGACAAAGGCCCGGGCAATGGAAACCCGCTGCTGCATTCCCCCTGAAAGCTCATGGGGGTAATGGTTCTTAAACTCCGTAAGCCCCACCAGCTCAAGCGCCCGGTTGATCCGTTCCGATGCTTCGGCCTTGGGCAGCTTGAGTATCTCCAGGGGCAGCCGCACATTTTTCCACACCGTCCGCCATTCATAGAGCACCGCGCTCTGAAACACCATCCCGTACTTCTTTTTGAGCCGCGCGTTCTTCGGCAGGCCGCCGTTTGTATAGATGGAGCCTTCCGTGGGCATCGCCAAATCGCCGATTATCCGCAGCAGGGTGGTCTTGCCGCACCCCGAAGGCCCCAGCATTGAAACAAATTCGCCTTTTCGTATCTTGAGACTTATCCCCGTCAGCGCTTTGACATCCCGTCCGCCCTCGGCGCGATAGGTCATGCC
>JAITIC010000032.1 GCA_031279635.1 Treponema sp.
AAGACAATGTTCTATCGCCCAATCCGCAATAGATGCCCATGCCTTTGCCGCGTCTGCTCCATACCAACTGCCCGTACCAATAAAATTAGAAGCCCCGACTTTTGGCTGCGGGGACGACGGCGTAGTAGCGGGTTTGAAATAATACACATTGCCTTGTATGGTAATGGTATTATTGTTGGTTACGGATGTGTTTTGTCCATAGACCAAAGCGGTCATACAAACAATTCCAACAATCAACAAAACATTCTTTTTCATAACTATTCTCCCATTACAAATTCTTCTGTCATGATCTGCCGTATTTCCTCCAAAACGACGGGAATTTCCCTTAAAGAAAACCCAACGGTACTGGCGATACGGCCGCCCCTGACTTCTTTAAGAAATACGGCATCGGATGCCCTAAATGCCTGGTACTTTTTTCCGTCAATCTCGTGCGTATCGGGCGTACCTTCTTGTCCTTCCAAAAATCTCGTAAACCAAAGGAAGGTGCAACCCATACGAGAGAGAGTAACAAGGGTGATTGGAAGACCACTGGTGCCGGGCTTACCGATTAATTCACCTGGGGTGAGACAAATGTCTCCCTGTTCAGTTCTTTTTGCATAGTACATTTTCTGCTCCTTTTGGGGCTTTCACCCCCTAAAAATTCCCGCCCTCAAGGGCAGCGGCGTTTCCGTAAGCGAAAACGCCTTATAAACTAAACATCGACTCGTTTCGGCCCGCTACGGAATAAGCGCCGAAACGAGAGGCCCCCACGGGCCTTTCTTGCCTTCATTCTCTATCTGTACGGCAAAATACGCCGTCTTTCCGCTGTCCCCAAACTCAAAGTCAATAACGTCCTTTTTCCGTTTTGTGTAGAAGGATTTGTGGAGTTCATCGGGGTTTGCGGGTAATGTTTCGCCGGGGGAAAGTACGGTGTACCATATCCGGTATCCTTTGTTGGCGGGGTCGGTGGGGCTGCCAATTACATAGATGATCCTTACGCCGAGTTCATGCCGTCCCAGCAGATAGGTTTCGACGGTTACTTGCGCTGTAGGGGGGCCGCTGGGGCTGGGAATTGGGTCGTGTGGTTTGAGGCCCAGGGATATATAGTCGGAATCGAGCAGAGGCGGGGATAAAAAATACCGCCGTTTGAAATCCCTCATAAAGGCGATCAATGCGTCAAAGGCTTCTTTGCATTGGGCGGTTGCAACGGGGGTACGGGTGGTCTCATTTTTCGCGGTTTCGAGGGCGGTTACGGCGGTTCCCCTGAGTGTGGTAAGCTCCGTTAGGGCCAGATCGGGGATATTCCAGTCGGTTTTTTTGGTGGTACATACTGAAATCCAGTCGCCGGCCATTGCCAATATGCCGTCCCTTGTCGTAGGAAGCCAGTCTTTTGTTACTGCCATGTTACTACTCCTTATATAGATATGGATTTGGGCCGTTTTGACCCCTGAAACCAGCGGATTTGCACCCTATTTGGTTGATAGGGAGCCCTAATGAGTTAATCGGGTTCCCTGACAGGCCGATAGGGATTCCTAACGGGTTAATCGGGAACCCTATTGAGTTGATCGGGCGCCCTGACAGACTGATCGGGAGCCCTATTGATTTGATCGGGTGTCCTAACGGGTTGATCGGGTGCCCTAACGAATTGATAGGGCTTCCGAATGGGGAATTTTTACTAAAAAAGGGGAATTTAGGAGTTTTGTTTAGTAGACCAAGAGGCCGCTTGTTTGTATAATATGAGCCGTGAGCCGTCTTTATGCCTATTGTTGCCTTGAGCATGGGAATATTATAGCCTGCTCTGAAATTTTGTCAAGGGCCTTACTGTAAGCCAAAAATATCCCCTAAATGCCTGTTGTAGAGAATTTCGTATTTTTTGAAGATAAAGCCTGTTTGGGGCGGTGGGTGGGCGAAGCCCACTCTCCGCCCTTGGGGATACTGTTTTCCGGGAGGCTGGGGATAAATTTCAGGCGGCATGGGTGGCAGCCCGCTTTCGCGGGCAATTTCAAGAGCCTGCGGAAGTGAATGTGGGGCAAAAAACTTTGCTTTTTTATTGTTTGTTTCCGATACTTGAAATAGTTTTAATCTTTAGTTTCTTTACATTTATTTTTTTATTTAATAATTTTCCAACTAATTCAAAACCAATGGCGCATAACTCCCTATATCCGCCAAAACTGGCGCTCAATGATCATCCCACGTACAAACTTTATCGGTAAATGTGTCCAATTGACCGGCAAAAGCTCCGGTTCCGTCATAGGATATAGTTACCACGCTTGATGTAGTTAAAGATTCGCCGTCGCCAAACTTTACATAAGCGTTGTCTGACTTGCTCTTGTAGGCATAGGCTTCCGATAACGTTTGATCGGCGCCGTCTACCTTTACGGTAAATCCTGTCCTCCCATCGCTGATGTCCGTAGTAATGTTAACGCCTCTGATCGTAATAGAGTACGCATTACCATTATCAGAAACCTCAAAGGTGTAACTACCCGCCCCGTTGTCGTCGCCGACGCCGTTGGCATTTTGTTTTTCGTAAGCGCCTATCATCCCCTGTGGAAAGCTCGTTGCGCTGATGATTTTTATTTGGGTTGCGGAAATTTTCTCATACTCCGCATATAGTGCGGCCACTGAGTCCTCAGCCTTTTTCAGCTTCAGATAAGGACCGCCGCCAGTATAAAACGGATCCGGCACGTCGGGATCCCATGATGCGCCGCTCTTTCCGCCTTCTGAAATAGTGTCCTCATCCGGTCCATCAATTTCGTACCCGGCGCCTGCGGCAAGCGTTATGGTATAACTACTTCCGGAAGCAATGGCGGCGCCATCGGCATCCTTTATTTGTTTCCATGTTCCTGCCCATTCTATATCGCCGCCATCACCGCCTCCACCGTTGTCGTCTCCGTCGGTGGGACAACCCGTCAGAACAAAACCGAATACCAGCGCCATGCTGAGCATTCCCATCAAAAACAGTTTTTTCTTCATAACTGTCCTCCACGATCCCCAAGCCGGTGTCATTCTTGCCGGAACGCGCCGGTTTTGGGTTCTCTTTATAGCAACCGCCCATACGGGCGAGTTCTCGTGTGTTGCGGCGTTTCCCATAACCAACGGTCATGTCAATGGAACACGTTCCGCGTTGTACGCTGTCATGCGCGTACCGCATATCCGTCGCGCTTATTGTTGTTCCATAGGCCGCCTCCTTGCTCTTTCATTCCCCCGTTCTTACGGTATCAGCGCCGAAACCATCGGCCCCCAGGAGCCTTGATTCCCGCCGTTCTCTATCACCACAGCGAACCACGCGGTTTTCCCGCTGTCGCCGTAGTCGAATTGCACCAGGTCCTTCTTCCGCCGGGTGAAAAAGGACTTCCGCAACTTCTCGGTATTGACCGGCGGCGATTCCCCAGAGGAGACCACGGAGCGCCATATCCGGCAGCCCTTGTTAGCCGGATCGTTGGGGCTTCCGGTAACGTAAACGATCTTCACCCCCATCTCGCGCCGGCCCGCGAGGTAGGTTTCTACCGTTGCCTGCGCCGCGGGAACGCCGCTTGCCGTGTGGGTGCTGTCGTGGGGCGTGAGGCCGAGGGCGATGTAGTCCGAATCCGCCAGCGGCGGGGTAAGGAAATACCGGCGTTTCATGTCCCTCATGGCGGCGGTCAATGCGTCAAAGGTTTCCTTGCATTGGGCGGTTGCCACGGGGGGTGCGGGTGGTCTCGTTTTTCGCGGTGGCAAGGGCGGGCCGACGGCCTGTATGAGGATGTCCAGTTCCTGCAAGACATTGGGGGGGGGGGGGATGCCCCAGAGATAAGCGTTGGTTCCCGTTGCGCTTTGCCAGTCGCGGGCCATTGCTAAAACGACTTCCCGGCTTGCCGGGAGCCAGTCTGATCGTTGCCTCATGGTTTATGTCTCCTTATGTGATAAAATGATGCGTTTTTGTTCCAAAACGCCGTGTTGTCTATAGATTTTTGCTTGAAATCTACAGATTTTAGATTGAAGTCTAAAGACCTGGG